>JAHEKS010000274.1 GCA_024638215.1 Acidobacteriota bacterium
CGCAGCAAGTCGTGGCGCTTCAGTCACAGGCGGAGGCGGCGGTGCGTGCCGCCAACCAGAAGAACGCCGCAGCCGTCGCCGGCCTGGAAGCGCAGCGCCGCAAAATAGTCCAACGCGCGGACCAGCTCACCGCGCAGCTCCAATCGCTGCGGCAGGAGCAGCAGAAACGCCATCAGGAAATTGTGGCAATGCCGGCGGAAGAGCTCGCGAAGCAACTGGCGCAAAGGCTGGGTCCGTTGTCCGTGGTCCGTAGTCCGTCGCAGCCTCAAGCTGGCCTATCCCAGGCACCAGTGCAAGGGCCGGCGGCGGGTGCCTGCCCTGAGCGAAGCGAAGGGACGCCGCCGCTACAGCAGGAACTGGGTCCGTCGTCCGTAGTCCGTGGTCCGTTGCAGCTTAATAATAATGATAAGAGCCACACAACCTCGGGAAACTCACAGAAGGCGCCGGACAACGGACAACGGACAACTGACAACAGACAACGGACTCCGGACGACGGCCAACTGACTCTGTCCACAGAAGCGCAACGAAAAGTTGTCGCGGCCCTGAGCGATCTCGATTCCTGCCGTGCCGAAAGCGCCCTCCAGGAGGGCCGGCTTTCCAACTGTCGCGAGCAAATCTCGGCGGCCGAGGCGGAGATTCGCACCCAGGCCGACTCGCTGGCCAAGCTCAACCAGGCGCTGCGCGCCAAAGACGGCATCCTGGCCGCGCGCGAGGCGGAATTCAAGACGGAGCTGGCCGCGGCGCGCGGCACCTGGAGCAGCCGCGCCCTGCGCGCGCTGAAATTCATGGCGGCCGGAGTAGCAGTCGGATTGGTGATTCGATGAAAAGGTGTCCGTTGTCCGTAGTCCGTTGTCCGTCGTCCGTCGCGATCGGACCCCGACAAAGCAGTGATGGCAACGGACAACTGACAACGGACCACGGACACTTCGAAAAGATGGTCCGATGAACCGATGGGAGAGCGATGTTACCAGACAGTTTCAAGCAAGTAACGATTTGGTGGGGTCCGGGGATGCTGCTGGTGCTGGTGTTTGGTTACGGATTTCTGCGCCTGGCGCATTACTGGATTGAAAAGAACATGGAGGTCAAGCGGCACCAGATGGAAAGCGCTTTCGGAATCGCGCGGCAATATGTTGAGCAGTTTCTAAACACGGAGCGCCAGCAGGCAGACGCGCTCTCGCGCCTGGCGGCTTCCATCGAGCAGCGCGACTCGCGCGACAGTTTCGAGCACCAGGAAATGCTGATCGCGCTCAAGGCCATGCATCGCGAGCTGGAATCGTTCCCCTGCCGGCGCCCGGCGGAGCAAACCTGCGGCGCCGCTCCTTGAGCCGCGCGGGCAGGGAGCGCAGTCCTCGATCCCGTCGAGGGCTGCGGCACGGTCGGGAGAAACGCCGCAAGGTTTCTGCGGAACGAAACTCTGCGCCGCGGCACCAGCAAGCGGCGAAAGGATGAGAGTGAATCGCGCATGACAAATAATCTCAGGCTGAAAGAAGTGATTCGCGGAAAAATCCTTTACTACCTGGCGCTGATTTATCCCCAGCCCGCCACGCTGCCCCTGCTGCAGGGCGAGCTGGATATTTTCGGCTATCCCGTCTCCACCGAGCAGTTGAACTTTCACATCGCCTACCTCACGGAAAAAGGTTTGGTCAGCGTGGAGCAGAAGCGCGGGCCCAAGTCGGCGCGCGATATCGCGCTGGTGAAGATCACCGCCAAGGGCATTGATTACTACGACGGGCGCCTGCCCGCGGACGAAGGCGTCTATCTGGAGCCGAAACGGTCATGAGCAGCCACGATTCGACATACGCGGCGAGTTCCCCGCGGCCCGGGCCTGCGCAGGAGAAGGGCGGCAAGGCAAAGGCGAGCCAGCGCGCGCCGCGGCGTCCCCTCTGCACGGAAGTCACCCGGATGGCGGATGAGTTTCAGAAGCTGACCGACCGCCTGCTGGTGGAGGGCGCGAAGTTCGAGGAAGTGATCGAAACCGTGGCCGAGCGCGGCGGGCCGCGCCTGACGCTGGGAGCGGTGCGCGATTACTTCCGCCGCAACCTGACACTGCAGATGCAGCGCGTGCGCTGCCAAGTGCAGGCGGCGAAGGCGCTGAAAGCGGCGCTGGGAAATCCCGACTCCGCCGAGGGCGAACTGGCCGAAGCCGCTTTCATGACCGGCTTCATGTGCCTGAGCCGCGACGGCACGGAGCCGACCTTGAAGGAAGCCGAGCGCGCCCGCTACGAGCGCGAAAACCTGCACTTGAAGCAGCGCCTTCTGCGGCTGAAAGAAAAGCGCGCCGTGGTGGACCTGCAATACGTGCGCGCGCGCACCGCCTTCGAGATCGCGAGAAAACGCAAGCTCGAAGGCGAGGTCAAACAACTACTCGAACAGGTGACCCGGGAGGATCAGCCCCGGGAGCTGAAGCCGGAAACGATCGAGAAGATCAGGGAGATTTATGGACTTGTCAAAGCCAGGCCGCCCGAGCCGGCGGCCCCGGAAACCGAAGAATGAGCGGCGCCACGACTCTGTAGCGGCGGTGTCCTCACCGCCGACCGCGGCCGCCGTCCCGGTAGCGGCGGTGTCCTCACCGCCGCCTGCGGCCGCCACGGCAGCCTCGCCCGCGACGGCCGCCGTGGGGGCGATCCACGCATCGCCCCCGCGAAATGCGATCCGCCTGCTGCCCTACCAGCAGCGCTGGGTGGACGACGACTCGCCGCTCAAGATCGTGGTCAAGGCTCGCCAGATCGGCTATTCCTTCGCCGCCACGCTGCGCGCCGTGATGGCGTGCCTGGAGCGCAAGACCACCTGGATCTTCCTCTCCAAGGGCGAGCGGCAGTCGCGCCTGCTGATGGAAAAGGTGGCCGAGCACGCCCGCTCCTGCGGCGCGGTGGTGAAGGCGCTCGAATCCACTTACTTCGAGGGCTCGATGATCCGGCAGCTCGAAACGCGCTTCCCCAACGGCAGCGTCATCTACGGCCTGCCCGCCAACCCCGATACCGCCCGAGGCTACACCGGGAACGTCACGCTCGACGAGTTCGCCTTCCACGCCGACGCCGCCAAAATCTACGCCGCCCTCTTCCCCAGCATCACGCGCGGCTATGGCCTGGAAGTCATCTCTACCCCCAACGGGACGCAGGGGAAATTCTACGAGCTGGCCAAGGCGGCGGGACTGACAGAAGAGGTTCTGGGCGCTGGGGACTGGGGGCTGGCGAAAAAAAGATCCAGCACCCAGCACCCAGCACCTAGCACCTGGTCCGCGCACCGCTGCGACATCTACGAAGCCGTCCGCCAGGGGCTGCGCATTGATCTTCGACTGCTGCGCTCCGGCTGCGAGGACGAGACCGCCTGGCAGCAGGAATTCTGCTGCGCGTTCGTCTCCACCGCCGAGAACTTCTTCCCGCCCGAACTGCTTGCCGCCTGCCTCAGCGCCGAGGCCAGTGCCGACGCTCCAATCTCCGCACTGGTCCCGCCCCCCTCGGGACCGCCCACGCCTCCGGCGGCCTCGGCGCCTTCCTCGGGACTAGGCACTCGGGATTGGGGACTCGGGAAGACCACCAGCACCCAGTACCCAGCACCCAACACCGAGTTCTTCCTCGGCGTTGACATCGGCCGGCGGCACGACCGGACGGTTTTCTGGCTGGACCAAATACAGGAAATCGGGACTCGGGACTCGGGACTTGGGACTCGGGAAAACACCGTGCCGGGACTCCCAGCCCCCAGCACCCAGTACCCAGCACCGGGACGTGTGGCCGTGGCACGCCTGGTGAAGACCTTCGCCAACACGCCCTTCTCCGAACAGCTAGCCTACGCCCGCGAGCTGATGCGATTGCGCGGGGGAAACGGCGAGCCGCTCATTTCGCGAGTGGCCATTGACGCCACGGGAATCGGGTCGCCGCTCGCCGAATCCCTCGCGCAGGAGTTCGGGCCGCGCCTGGAGCCGGTCGTCTTCACCGCCGCCATGAAGGAAGACCTGGCCTACCGCACGCGGTGGCGCATGGAGGACGGCTTGACCCGCCTGCCCGATACGCGCGAGGTGCGCGCCGCCTTCAGCGCCGTGAAGAGATTTGTCACGGCCACGGGCAGTTTGCGCTTCGACGCGGCGCGCACCGAGGCCGGCCACGCCGACCAGTTCTGGGCTAAGGCGCTAGCCGATTACGCCGCCGACCTGCGCCCGGCTTCGAGCGCGCAGGACGCGTTTTTCGTGGACGGCGCGCCCACGTTCGATCCGCGCGTCTTTGCCGTTCCCGAGACGGGATTCCTGGGAGCGGGCGCGCAAGGAGTGTGGGAAGGAACTTTGTAGCCGAAGTTTCGTTGTCCGGCTGTGAGATTTGAGATTTCAAATTTGAGATGGCACTTATGAAACTTGGACCAGTTGAAATTTCGTGGAGAGAGAAATCCGCAGGGCCGAATCACGAATCGCGTGACGGCTCGTCGGCGGCCGCTCGTCATTCGTCGCTCGTCACTCGCCACTCCGATTCGTCCGGCCGCGACGCCGCTGACGGCCTGCCGCGCGGCCTGCCCGGCACGCCCATCTTCCACGGCTTCCTCGCCGACATCGGCGAGTACAACGCGCAGATGGAAGGCCTGGCGGCCATCCGCACCTACGAGAAGATGCGGCGGTCCGACGCGCAGGTGGCGGCTACACTGCTGGCCTGCGAGCTGCCCATCCGCGCCGCCCACTGGGACGTACTGCCGGCGTCCGACGCGCCGCGCGACCGCGCCATCGCCGCCTTCGTGCGCGACAACCTGTTTGGCGGGCTCGAATACGTTTCGCCCTCGGGCGTCACAGTCAGCCAGTGCTGGGACGACGTGCTGCGCAACGCGCTGCTCTCGCTCGCCTTCGGCGCCTCCGCCCACGAGGAAATCTACGCCGTGGACGGCAGCCGCGTGCGCCTGGCGCGCCTCGCGCCGCGCCTGCCCGTCACCTTCTACCGCTGGATTACCGACACCGACGGCGAAACCCTGCTCGCGCTCAACCAGTACGGCTACCGCAACGCCAATTTCGAGAGCGTCGAAATCCCCGTCGACCGGCTCGCCGTCTTCACCTGCAACCAGGAAGGCACGAATTTCTTCGGCCGCTCCATCCTGCGCCCCGCCTACATGCACTGGTACATCAAGCACCAGCTCTACCGCATTGACGCCATCGCCGGCGAGCGCAACGGGCTGGGCGTCCCCACCATCGAGCAGGGGCCGAACGGCTCCAAGGAGGACCGCCAGGCGGCGGAAAAGTGGGTCACCCAGCTCGCCGCGCATGAGAAAACCGGCGTCTCCCTCCCCAACGGCTGGAAGTTCTCCCTCCAGGGCGTGCAGGGGAGCGTCCGCGACCTATATAATTCCATACAACACCACAACATTGAAATATCCCGAACGGCCCTTGCCTTCTTTATGAACCTCGGCCAAAACCTGCGCATGAGCGGCAATCGCGCCTTGGGCGAATCGCAAACCGATTTCTTCTACCTCGCCGTGCAGGCCACCGCCGACCACTTGGCGCGCATCCTGAACTCCACCTGCGTCCGGCGCCTGGTGGACTTCAACTGGCAAGTCGCGCGCTATCCGGTGGTCACGGTGTCCAACATGCGCGCGCGCAACTTCGATCAGACGCTTGATGCGCTCACCAAGCTCGCGCAGGCGGGCGTCGTCGCCCCCTTTCCCGAGCTCACCCAGTTCATCATCCGCGAGCTCGGCCTGCCGCAGCCGGCGACGTCCGGCGAAGCCGCGCCGGCGATCACCGACGCCATCGAGGCACACGACTGATGGAGGAACACATGTTGGCTCAGACTATCGAATCGGTTCCACGCTTCGTCTCAACCCTCGCCGCGCCGCTTGCGCCGCAGGACGAACTGGTGCGCGTCCCGCTGGCCGTCACCGGCCGCTGGGTTCGCGGCACGCGCGAGTTTGCGATCACGCGCGAGGACCTCGCCTCGATCGTCCGCAATTTTCGCGGACGGCAGAATGGCGAGATCAATGTGGACTACGACCACGCGAGTGAGATGCCGGAGGTCGCGGCCGGCGGGCCCATCCCCAGTGCCGGCCGCATCGTCAGGCTCGACGCGCCGGAAGAGATGCAACCCCAAAGCGCCGAGGCGGGACCAGGAAATGGCCAAGCCCGCGACTCCCGACCCCCGAATTCCGAATCCCGTTTCATTTTGTACGGCTGGTACGAGCCCACGGACCGCGCGCGCCGTCTGATCGCCAACCGCGAATATCGTTACATCTCGCCCGCCATAGACTGGGCGGCGCGCTCCAAG
>JAHEKS010000275.1 GCA_024638215.1 Acidobacteriota bacterium
CACGAAGCTTACCTGAAAGGCCTCTATTACTGGAATCAGTTCACCGAGGCGGATGTGAAGAAGAGTTACGCATTCTTCCGGCAGGCCATCGCAGAGGATCCCAACTATGCCCTCGGCTATTCCGGCCTGGCCAATTACTACGGCGTGATGTACGTCCGCTTCGACGCTTATTCCCGCAATGATGCGTGTCCCAAGCAGGAGGGGGCCGCGCTCGAAGCCGCGCGGCTGGATGATTCCCTGGCCGAGGCTCACCACGCGCTGGGTGCCACCAGGCTGTTCTGCGACTGGGACTGGCAGGGTGCCGAGAGCGAATTGCAACGGGCCATCCAGCTCAATCCGAACTATGCGGAGGCCCACCGCGTCTATGCCAATCTCCTGGCCGCCAGAGGAGACGAAGAGAAATCCCTCGCCGAGGCACAGCGGGCAGTGGAAAACGATCCCATGTCGCCTGACCTCAACATGATGCTTGGATGGATTTATTACTTGACGCGTCATTACAAGCAGGCCATCGGACAATACCAGAAGGCGGAGGGCATGGGCCCGAACCGGCCTGAAAACCACTGGGGCCTCGGCAACGTCTACGTGCAGAAGGGGCAGCTTGACCTGGCCATACGCGAGTATCGCAAGGCAGTCCAGCTTTCCGGAGAGGCGCCCTGGGCCTTATCCAGCCTGGGCCATGCGGACGGCCTTGCCGGGAAGCGGCACGAGGCGCTTGAAATCTTAGAGCGATTGAACGAGATGTCCAAACATCGCCCGGTCGAGCCAATCGACCCTACGGCCATTTACATAGGCCTGGGCGATAAAGAGCAGGCCCTCGCATGGCTCGACAAAGCCTATGAGCAGCATGATTGGGGGATGCTCGGGTTAGAGGTGGACCCTACCTACGACAGCCTCCGCTCCGACCCCCGCTTCCAGGCCCTCCTGCGCCGCATGAACCTCTCGTCGTAGGAGAGTACCATTACGGCGCTCTCACCGGGTCTCGTGAAAAAGCAAAGCCGCGAAACGCCCTCCGTTACCGGGCGCGTGAATTTTCCGCACCAATTCCGCCTGGAGGGCGCGGCAAAATTCACTTGACAAGGCGAACGTTTGGATTTAGGCTACGATGATAGCCTCGCACGCACGAAAGAAAGCTGCCGAGGTGCAGCCGGGGCGAGGGAAAATGATAGGACCCCGCAGGCATTCCGGAAATCAAGTCCGGCGCAGGGACGCGACAAGCAGGCGCCTCGCCGCGAGTGCCGCCCAAACTGAACGAACCCAACGCTGCCGAGCGGTCCAACCCGGCGAAAGCCAATGTTTATACGGGTTCGGCAGCATCAGGACGTAAGAAAGGGGCCGGCACGACCGCCCCATTTGGGCCATCGAAGCCGTGAACTCATTGAAAACAAACTGCCGCTGAAAAAACGAACCCGTGCATCGGGCAAAACGAACCGCCAGCGAAGCCATCAAAAGGCACTTCGAAGCTGCGCTTATCTCCCTCTCGCAAGAATCCAAATGGCCCCCGGCGACATCAAAAACCACAGGGCCGATTGAAGCGGTCGAGGAAATCGCTTACAATCGAGAAGTCAGGGCGTTCAGAAAAATTAGGAGGGCGAAACGATGAGGAGAATACTTTCCGCCGTCGTCGTTGGGGTTTTCGTGCTGGCGTGCGCGGCCATTCCAATGCAGGCGGCGATCCAAGGCGACTACGTCGAAGTTCGCAGCGCGGACGTGTTCACCGGTCCGTGCTTCGCCAATTCGCAGGTGGACCTGGAAGGGAAGCAAGCCATTCTGGGATGGAGAATCAACCACGGCGCGTGGAAAGGCGTCAAGCTGGACGGCCTGGGCGTGGTGGCGGTGGTGAAGGCGAGCGCAACGCTCGGCGATCCGTACCACAGCCCCTACCCCGCCGAGTCCGTAGTGATCGTGGACCAGCGGGCAACGGGCGCGCAGCGGCATGCGCTGGAAGAGTTCGCCAAGGCGCATGCGGGCAGGCTGCTCGATCACGTGGTGCGGGTGGAAGCGGCGCCGATCCGCATGACGGTGGGCCAGGGCGCCGAGCACGGCAGCGTGACGCTCGCGGCCGGACATTTGGCCAAGGTTGAAACGCGCAGCCTTTGCAAGGCTGACGACATTTGCGGGAACGAGGAGATTTACTATCCTCCGTTGACCAAGCTGGCGCGTTCCATGCCCGCTTATGCGAAGGTGGATTCGTTCAGCGGTCCCGGCCTGGGCGTGGTCTGGAACCGGTTGGGCGCGCGCAGCGCCTTCGTGGGCCGCTTCACCCAGTGACCTTCCGCTCTCTTAAAGGTGCTCGAAACGGGAAGCTCGGGTGAAAGAGCTTCCCGTTTTCTGTTTTCGCCATCATAATGAGTGGGGAGGATTTCCATGCGACGATTCATGAATGCGCGGCATTTTCTCGCAGTGGCGTTGCTCAGTTCACTTTCAGCCTTCGCGCAGGGGAACTACAAAGCCGAACCCCTCAATAGCGCGCCGCCCTCCGAAGTCCCCAAGGTTTTGCAGGACGCGGTGCAGCCGCAGGGCGTGCGCTTTCTGGACGACCAGGGAAAGCCCTTGGCGGAAGTTTGGCTGGCCAAAACCCTCACCGGGCAAGCGAATCCGAATTCCTCGGGCGATATCATCAACGGGAGCGTCGATCCCGGCGCATTTGTCGGCGTGCTGCATTACCCTAATGGCGGGTCGGATTTTCGCGGGCAGAATATCAAGAGCGGCTATTACACGCTGCGCTATGACCTGATCCCGCAGGACGGCAACCACATGGGCGTGAGCCAGTATCGCGACTTTCTGCTGCTGATGCCCGTGGCGCAGGACACCGACCCGGCCCAGCCGCTGAAATTTGACGACGCGGTCAAGCTCAGCCGCAAGGCCAGCGGCACCAGCCACCCGGGCATCCTTTGCATGGACCCGACGGACGCTGTTTCCGGCCAGCCGCTGCCGGCGGCGTTTCAGGACGACTCGAGCAACTGGGCCCTCGCCGCCAAAACCCAGGTGAAACCGGCGGGCGGCGCGGCCAAGGATTTGACCCTCGCCTTCGTTCTGGTAGGAAAATACCAGGGGTAGCGGCCGGGCGTGTAGACTAGCCTTCCACGGCCCGGGGCCGGGCGGGCCGATTAACAAAGTATGCGATTCTTACCTGGAAAATACCTGCTCGGAGTGGCCGCTGCGGCGCTTCTCGGAGTCGCCGGCGCGGCTGGTTCTCAGGTTTGGGGCTCGCAGGCCATCGAAGGCAAGCTGGCCTTTGAAAAGGGCACCGGCCCGGTCCTGGAAAGCCAGGGCAAGAGCATCACGCTCTCCGCCCGCAATTCGTACCTGTTCAACACGCTGGGCGACGCGCGCCTGCGAAACAAGGACGTGCGGCTGGAAGGAACGAAACTCCCCGACGGGAGTTTCCAGGTGGAACGGATTCTGACCTTACACAACGGCAAGCTCTACCGGATCCGCTACTATTGCGAGACGTGCAACATCGTGGCCCTCCAGCCCGGCCCCTGCATGTGTTGCCAGCACCCGGTGGAGTTGCAGGAAATCCCGCTCGACAAGAACGACAAGAACATCATCGTGACCAAATAGGTTCAGCGCCGGGGCGAGGCGCGCGGCTGAAGGTGATGGGGCCGGCGGCCTCCAAGCGGCGGCGTGCGTTGACACCTGTCGGCAAGCGGTATTACATTGGAGTGACATCTTCCGCTGCCGTGATGTCTTGCTGCGGTGAGCGTAGCTCAGCTTGGTAGAGCGCCAGACTGTGGATCTGGACGTCGGGGGTTCGAATCCCCTCGCTCACCCCACACCCCCCAACCGAAAAGGCATGTCTCGCTTCCCTAGCTGGGTCCAGATGCGCGCCGCCACCCGCCTCCGAAGCACCGGAGTCCGCAAAAGAATGCGCGCGAAGACACGCCCGGGATATAATTGCGCGTTTTAGACGAAGGGACTCGGCTCCCTGATGCACGCCACGGTGACCGCCCCTTCCCGGCGGTTGCCACGCCGAAACGGGCTGCTGACTGTGCCCAATCCTTTGCATTTCTAGGAGACATCCATGAAACTAATCGGCCGCGTCTGCACGCTGACTTTGCTGGTGCCGGCGCTCGCCGCACTTTTATTGACCGAATCCTCAGCGGCACAGACTTCCCAACCATCGCCGGCATCGGCCGCCTACCCCAGCGAAATGCCGGCAAAATTCGAGCCCGTCACCGCCAGCTTCGATTACACGCGGCGTGACGTCATGATCCCCATGCGCGACGGGGTGAAGCTGCATACGGTGATCCTGGTGCCCAAGGGCGCCAAGAACGCCCCGATTCTGCTGACGCGCACACCTTATGAGGCCAAGAAGCTGACCAGCCACACCGACAGCGGCCACCTCGGCCCCATCCTTCAGGGCTACGACAATCCGACAGACGTGATCGTCGAGGACGGCTACATCCGCGTCGTCCAGGACATCCGCGGCAAGTACGACTCCGAAGGCGACTACGTGATGAACCGCCCCTTGCACGGCGCGTTGAACCCGACGCCGGTCGACGAATCCACGGACACCTACGACACCATTGACTGGCTGGTGAAAAACATCCCGGAGAGCAACGGCAAGGTCGGTATCCTGGGCATCTCCTACGACGGATTTCTGCCCCTGATGGCGCTGGTCCATCCGCACCCGGCGCTCAAAGTGGCGGTGCCGATGAATCCCATGGTGGATGGCTGGATGGGCGACGACTGGTTCCACAACGGCGCCTTTCGCGAGCAGATGATGCCCTACATTTACGATCAGGAGGCCACGCGAGATTCGAAGGTCAAGTGGTGGTCGAACTATTTTGACGACTACGACCTTTTCATGAACGCGGGTTCAGCGGGCGAACTCGGGCGCCGCCACGGCATGGAACAGCTCGGGTTCTGGCAGAAGATTCTCGCCCACCCGAGCTACGACAGTTTCTGGCGCGACCAGGCGATGGACAAAATCCTCGCGGCGGAGCCGCTGAGAGTTCCGGTGATGCTCGTGGATAGCCTCTGGGACCAGGAGGACATTTACGGCGCCATCGCGGTCTACAAGGCCATCAAGCCCAAGGACACCGACAATGACAAAGTCTTTTTGGTGATGGGCCCCTGGCATCATGGGCAGGAAATCGAGGAAGGCAGCAGCCTCGGCGCCTTGAGATTCAACAGCGATACCGCGCTGTACTTCCGCCAACACGTCCTGCGGCCGTTCCTGGCGCAATACCTGATAGATGGCGCGCCCAAAGCCGACATTGCGCCGGTCACGGCGTTTGAAACAGGGAAGAACATTTGGGAGCACCTGCCTGCATGGCCGGCCGGCTGCGCGAGCGGTTGCACGATCCGGCCGACACCGCTCTATCTCGAGCCAGGACTCAAGCTCAGCTTCACGGAGCCCGGCGCAGGCGCTGCCGCTTTCGACGAGTACGTCTCCGATCCCGCCAAGCCCGTGCCTTTTCGCGCGCGACCCACACTCCCGGTCGGCTACAGCAACCCTCGGACCTGGCCCCAGTGGTTGGTAGACGACCAGCGTGAAGCGTCGGGCCGGCCGGATGTGCTGGCGTTTGTCTCAGACGTTTTGAATGCGCCGGTGAAGATCAGCGGACAACCGATTGTCCATCTGGTCGCTTCGACCAGCGGAACGGACTCCGACTGGGTGGTCAAATTGATTGATGTCTATCCCGATGAGGTGGCCGCGCAGCCCGAGATGGGTGGCTATCAATTGATGATCTCAGCGGACATCTTCCGTGGACGGTATCGCGAGAGTTATGAAAAGCCCGAGCCCATTACGCCCGACAAGCCTTTGCTGTACCGCTTCGAGCTTCCTAATGCGAACCACGTCTTCCTGCCGGGCCACCGGATCATGGTCCAGGTCCAGTCGAGTTGGTTTCCGCTCTACGACAGGAATCCGCAGACCTTCGTTCCGAACATCTTCTGGGCGAAGCCCGCGGACTACCGGAAGGCCGTGCAGCGAATCTACCATGCCGCCGGCGAGGCAAGCTTCATCGAATTGCCGCTGGTTACCGCGCCTTGAGGCAGCATGGCACCGCTGAGTGAGCCTGCGACGGGCATGACCGGCACGGAATATCCTCAACTAACGAGGATTACAAATCATAGTGACGCCTTCCTTTGTAGCGGCGCTGTCCCCAGCGCCGAAAAGCGCCGGCGAGGACACCGGCGCTACAGCCCCGTGGTCACTGTAATATGTAAGACTCCGTAGGTTGAGGTGCGCGGGCCGCCACGGGAACGGCGCA
>JAHEKS010000037.1 GCA_024638215.1 Acidobacteriota bacterium
CGGTGGGTTGAGATAAGGAGGTGGGATAACGGAAGAGGACGGGAGCGGCCCCTCCTTTCGCCTCCTCCTCAGCAACGCATCACGAAGCTTTTGGATGCTTTCGAAGCGGGGGACCCTTCGGCTTGGTGGCGCCTAAACATGGAGATGACCCTTGAGCCGGACAGTACGCGTTACGCCGTCGAACTTGAACTTGACCTGAGGAAACTTCCGGGGTGGGGCGCGGCCAGTGACCTCACGAGGGCGCGCTTAATGGAGGCGGCGCTGCGGTATGTTGTGGATGAGCCATTGGGCAATTGCGACTGGTTGGGAACGAACGCGTGGCACAGACCGGCGGTGGCGGCCTGCCGGGCGCTGAGACTCCTGGCCGCAGAAGACCCTAACCACTTTGGCAATCTTCCAGACGCTTGTTTCGCCAAGTGGGCCCCCGCGATTATTCAATACTACCCGCGAAATTCGGAATCACTAGACGAGTTGCAGGAGCTGTTGCTCCGGCGCTGCTATGCAGCCTCCCCTGAAGACGTGATAAGAGCTCTGCTCCAAATTGTGGACCATGAGAACAGCGAGATGGGCCATGTCTTCATAATGAGGACGGTCGAGCGCATCTGGGGTGAGAGGTTGGCCAATGCGCTGGCCGAGAAGATGAAAGACCCGGCACTCAAGCCGGCGGCAATGGGGGACTTGCTGGATTTTCTTCTTGATCGCGGTGTGCCTGAGGCCAGGTCTTTTGCGGAATCCTTGGTGGGCCTCCCTGTTCCAAGTCAAAAACCAGCGAGGCAACGTTCACTGTTGGCGGCAGCCGCCCTTCTCGAGCATTCCGATAACGAAATCTGGGAACGAGTGTGGACTGTTATCTCGGCTACCCCTGAGTTCGGCCGCGAGTTGTTCACTGGCATGGCACACGGCCCCGGCCCGTCGGCTGGTCTTACCCAGGGGGCCAGCGAGGGCCAGTTAGGCAGGTTGTACGTCTGGCTTGAGCAAAACTTTCCGCACACAGAAGACCCCAAGTTCGACGACGCACACGCAGTTGGCCCTAGGGAGAGCCTTGGCCATTTTCGTGACGCCATCCTTGAAACTCTCAAGCTGCGTGGGACAAATGAGGCATGCGCCGCGATCGAGGATGTCATTCAAGAGCTTCCCCAAATTGAGTGGCTATGGTGGACGCTTCTCTCCGCCCGCGCATTAGCGCGGCAGAACTCTTGGGTCGCGCCTTCTGCCGAGGAAGTAATCCGCCTCTTTTCCCGGCCAGAGGTGAGGCTGGTTCAGGGCGGCGGGCAGTTGCTTGACGTGGC
The DNA here is from genome assembly GCA_024638215.1 of Acidobacteriota bacterium. Classification (GTDB taxonomy): domain Bacteria; phylum Acidobacteriota; class Terriglobia; order UBA7540; family UBA7540; genus JAHEKS01. Next base: position 1,290 of record JAHEKS010000037.1, read on the forward strand.
GCTCGAATCCCTCGAGCGCCTACAGGCCAAACTACAGGGTGAAACTCCCGCAGCGCCATTTTTGTGGGATGAGGTTTCGGTAGGTGTGTACCGGCCGAAGGACGAGAACTCCCTTTCGAACTTTGTAAAGTTGCACCTGGAAGAGGACCTCGTACGAAGGGGGATCGTGTCCAACCGCGAAGTGAGGATAAGACAGAAGACGGGAGGGAAGCTTGGCGAAATTACCGACATCCACATTGATGCCGTCTCGCCCGTGGGCATCGCGGGCTCGTACGACCGGGTCACCGTTATTCTTGAGACAAAGGGGTGCTGGCACCCTGAACTCGAAACTGCAATGAAGACGCAACTGGTCGAGCGGTACCTGCGCGACAATCGTTGCAACGAGGGCTTGTATCTTGTTGGTTGGTTCCCCTGCAGCCAGTGGGATTCGAAAGACAGCCGTAGGTCGGACTGTCCGAAATACGATATTGAAGAGGCAAAGCGCCGGTTCGCTGCACAAGCTGAGGAACTCTCTCAGCGGGGGCTGCGCTTGGTATCGTTCGTACTCGATGCCAGGCTTCGGTAGTGAGTCAGCGCGACAAACAGGTCATCGGACAAAGGAGAACAAACCATGTGGGAATACGATCAAAGCATGAAACTTAAAGTGGGCCTGGCAGAGATGCTGAAGGGCGGGGTGATTATGGACGTGACCACCGCCGAGCAGGCCAAAATCGCCGAGGACGCGGGCGCCTGCGCGGTGATGGCGCTCGAACGCGTTCCGGCGGACATCCGCAAAGAAGGCGGCGTGGCGCGCATGGCGTCCATCAAAATCATCAAGCAGATTATGGACGTGGTCTCGATTCCGGTGATGGCCAAGGCACGCATCGGGCACTTTGCCGAGGCGCAGGTGCTGGAATCCGTGGGCGTCGACTACGTGGACGAAAGCGAAGTGCTGACGCCCGCCGACGAGGAGCACCACATCAACAAATGGCACTACAAGGTGCCGTTTGTGTGCGGGGCACGCAACCTGGGCGAAGCGCTGCGGCGCATCGGTGAGGGCGCGGCGATGATTCGCACCAAGGGCGAAGCGGGCTCGGGCAATATCGTTGAGGCGGTGCGCCACCTGCGCGCGATTACGGGCGAAATGCGCCTGCTCACCACGCTGCGCGAAGAAGAGCTGATGGCGAAGTCGAAGGAACTCGGCGCGCCGTACGACCTGGTGAAGTGGGTTGCGGAGCACGGCAAGCTGCCGGTGCCGAATTTCAGCGCGGGCGGCATCGCCACGCCGGCCGATGCGTCGCTGGTGATGCAGTTGGGCGCCGAAGCGTGCTTTGTGGGCTCGGGCATCTTCAAGTCGGAAGACCCCGCGAAGCGCGCCAAGGCCATCGTGAAAGCCACCACGCATTACAACGATGCCAAAATTGTGGCTGAGTGCTGCGAGGATTTGGGCGAAGCCATGCGCGGGCTCGACGTGGCGAAATTGAAGCCGGAAGAGCTGCTGCAAACCAGGGGTTGGTAGCGCCGCCCTTCAGAGCTTGCCCTGAGCGCAGCGAAGGGGCGGCACAACGAAACAAGCAAGATGCCGGGCTGAAGCCCGGCGCTACAACTGCTGCAAACGCGCGGGTGGTAACTGTAGCGGCGATCTATGATCGCCGGAAGTTTTCAGTTGTCAGTTCTCGGTTGTCAGTTCCGGAAACTGAAAACTGAAGACTGAAGACTGAAGACTGAGGACTGAATGCTGAATGTTGAATCCTGAATCCTGAATCCTGTGTCCTTCCGCGCCCCTTTCGCATCTTTATAAAGGCGGTTAAACTGGAAAGCTGCATTTCGACAGGGATGGGCGCTCCCGTGGAATATCGCTGGAACAGCGGCACGCGCGGGCGGCGCCCCCAGGGCGACTCAGAATTCAAGATTTCAAATTTCAGAGGAGGACTCGACATGCCAATACGCAACGCGGAAGCGGAATGGAAAGGCGATTTGATGCAGGGCAGCGGGCACATGAAGCTGGGGACGGGCGCCTACGACGGCCCGTTTTCGTTCAAGTCGCGCATGGAAAACGGCGCGGGAACGAATCCCGAGGAATTGATCGGCGCGGCGCACGCGGGCTGCTACTCGATGGCCTTTTCGGCGGGCGCGGCAAAGGCGGGCTTCACGCCCAATCGCGTCCATACCAAGGCGCACGTGCACTTCGACAAGGTCGAGGCCGGCTTCGCCATCACTTCGATTGACCTGGAAATGGAGGCCGAGATCCCCAACATTGACAACGCTAAATTCCAGGAACTGGCCGAAGGCGCCAAAAAAGGCTGCCCCGTTTCCAAAGCCCTCGCCGCCACGCCCATCACGCTGAAAGCGACATTGGTCAGCGCAGCGAGCTGAGAACAGGATTCAGGATTCGGGATTCAGGATTCAGGACCGGAAAGCTTAAGGCGGAAGGCAGGAAGCTGAGGGCTGAAGGCTGAAGGCACCTGCCTTGCATGCGGACTTGTAGGGGCGGGCCTTGTGCCCGCCCGAACTTTTCAGAAAATCCGCGTGGCTGTAGCGGCGGCGTCTCGCCGCCGGCGAGCACCGGGCGGCGATGAGGACATCGCCGCCACAACGGGAATGGAAAGGAAGAAACCATGGACCCTCAATATCCGGTGGGCAAATTCACCGTGGAAGAAAATCTGAGCGACGCGCGGCGCAGCGAGTTGATTGGCCAGATTGCCGAAGCGCCCGGCAAGCTGCGCGAGGCGCTGAAAGGGCTCGAGGCGAAACAGCTCGACACGCCCTATCGCGACAGCGGCTGGACGGTACGCCAGGTGGCCCATCATCTGGCCGACAGCCACATGAATGCCTACGTGCGCTTCAAGCTGGCGCTGACCGAAGACTTCCCGACCATCAAGCCCTATGACCAGAAGCTGTGGGCGGAGACGGCCGATACGCGGGCGCCGGTCGAAGCCTCGGTCGAGCTGCTCGACGCGCTGCACCAGCGCTGGGTGGCGCTGCTCAAATCCATGGGCGCCGCGGATTTCAAGCGCCGCCTCAAGCACCCGGAGCTGGGCGAGGTGGTGCTGGAGAAATACCTGGGCATGTACGCCTGGCACAGCCGGCACCACGTCGCGCATATCACGTCGCTGCGGGAACGGATGGGTTGGAAGTAGGGGTTTGATCCTCTTTGCTTATTCGAATGCTGTCAGCACTCAGCAATCAGCCGTCAGCGACGGTCAGGCGCTGAATGCTGAGGGCTGAAAGCTGATAGCTGAAAGCTCCTTCATGAACAACGGCCGCAAACCCGTGGGCATTCTCGCCGTGCAAGGCGACTTCGAATTGCACGCCAAAATGCTCGAGCGCCTGGGCGCCGCGTGGAAACTGGTCAAACGGCCCGCCGACCTGAGCGGCGCCGCGGCGCTCATCATGCCGGGCGGCGAAAGCACCACCATGCTGAAATTCTTCCAGGAAGAAGGCCTGGGCCCGGCGGTCAAGGATTTTGCCGCGCAGGGCAAGCCGATCTTCGGGACCTGCGCGGGGGCGATTCTGCTTGCGCGCGAAGTGCTGAACCCTCCGCAGGACCACTTGGGCCTGCTCGACATCACCATCGAGCGCAACGCCTACGGCCGGCAGATTGACAGCTCGGTCGAGCGGGGCGAGTGCCCGGAGATTTCCTCGAAGCCGGTCGAGATGGTGTTCATTCGCGCCCCCATCATCCGCCGCGTGGGCGAAGGCGTGCGCGTGCTGGGCCGCGCGGGCGGCCTGCCCGTGCTCGTCGAGCAGGGCAACATCCTGGCCGCCACGTTTCATCCCGAGCTGACCAAGGACGAGACAATCCATCGCTATTTCATCGGCAAGATCGCCGACGGAAAATGATGAATTACGAATTACCAATTACGAATTTCGTGAACCGGGGAAGTGGGCCCGCGATCCAAGGTGCTGACGTGGACTGTAATTTGTAACTTGTAATTTGTAATTGATAAAATACGCGCGCACCCGCTATATGAACGGCACTTCGTCCGCAAAGGCACTGGAGATTCTGTTCGTGTGCGTGGGCAATTCCTGCCGCAGCCAGATGGCGGAAGCTTACGCCAAGAAGCTCAGTGAGGGCCGCGTGCGCGCCTGGAGCGCCGGCTCGCATCCGCTCGGCGAGATCGTTCCCGAGACCGCAACGGTGCTGGCGGAAAAGGGGATCTCGCTCGAAGGGCACTGGTCGAAGTCGCTCGAAGATGTTCCGGTCGAGGAGATGGACGCCGTGGTGGGCATGGGCTGCGAAGTGACGTGCCCGGTGCCGGCAGGGTTCAAGGGGCGCCTCATTGAATGGAACATCCCTGACCCGTTCGGCCACGAACTCGCTTTCTATCGCAGCGTGCGCGACGTGATTGCGCGCCAGGTCTCGAACCTGCTGGATGAGCTTCTCGAGCAGAAAGAAGGCGCGCCGGCTGCCGACCCTGCGCCGTGAACGGCCTTGCCCAGCCTTTGGAGATGGGCCGCGCGGATCTTCCAACCGCACCATGAACCTGAGCTGGGAAGAAGTGGAACGTTATCGCGACCGCACGTTTCGCCGCCGGGCGTCCCTGGCGGTGCGCGGCGCTCGCAGCGCGATGAATTTTATCGAGCAGGTGGGCTTCTGCACGGCCTTCAGCGCACACGAGCACCTGCCGTGCCTCTGGGTGGCGATTTGCGGGCGGCGCCATCCGCGCATGCCGCATCACACGCATTCCGACTACGCTATCGGCCTGACCTGGGAACTGAAGGACCGCCTGCCGGACGAGCGCCGCGTCTTTTACGCCCGGCTGCTGAACGGCAAGCCCTCGCTCATCTCGCTGGAATATCTTCCGTACTTTTACCGGGTCTTCGGCCCGCAGTCGGGAACCGCGCGCGCCCTGGGGCTGACCGAGCAGGGGATTCTGGACTGGCTGGCCACGCACCCGCCGCAGCCCACTTACCAGTTGCGGCTGCACGCCGACTTTCGCGGCCGGCTGCCCAAGGCGCGTTTTGAAAAAGCCATGGCGCGGCTTCAGGAACTTCTCTACGTGATGAAGACGCAGACGGCTTACGAGCCCAAGTTCACGTATTACTGGGGGTTGGTCGAGAGGGCCTATCCGCGGGCGATCCAGCAAGCGCGGCGAATCTCCGCCGAAGCGGCGCTCGCCAGGATTCTGCGCAAGTATTTTGAAACCGTTCTTTGCGCCCGGCGACGCGACTTGCTCTCCGTTTTTCGCGGCATCGAGGCGCCCCAGTTGGAAGCGGCGCTCCGGGAGTTGACGGACACCCGGCAAGTGGTGGGGGGCGTGAAAATCGCCGGAAAAGAAGGCCGCTGGTACTTGAGACGTATGATATGATACGCGTACCTGCTGGTTTTTAGTCGGCTGAATATCTTGGTGAGTACAGGCATCCCCGAATAAGGTCCCTCGCGGCGCCTGAAGCTACGGGAGATCGTTGACGGAGATTGGAATTAGTGCAGGTTAACAAGCGCTCCCTCGCGACCTTTCCCATCGCCATCGTCCAGACCCTTATCGGATGGGCGGCGATTGTTTTTTGTGCCGGCTTGGTCATCCTCTTCGCCCTGCAATTCCATCATTCTCCCAAGCTGGACAGCTTATGGTTGGTGACCCAACTGCACCTCTACGGCGACCCGCTGCTGACGGATATCGCCCCCTATTTGAATTCCAAGTGGCCTTTGGACTCCATCAGCTTTGTCCCCCTGGTCGTTGCCCTGGGAGGCTTTGCTGTGAAGCTGGGGGCCAGCGCGGTCCTGACACGGGCGCGTAAGGGAGTCGCCAGCCTGATTCCGGCTGAAAAGGGCAAAGGGGTCCGCGCTTCCGTCGGACTAGTGGAGGAAACGGAGACCGGCGGCGCCGAAACCGCCGAAGCCCGCGAGCAACTCCTCAAGCGTTACCGCGAGATCGAGGGCAAGCTCAAAGCCGCCAAGAAAAAGCGCTGCTCCTTCCTTTCCCTTGACATCGTGGGTTCGACGCAGATGAAAGTGGGCGAGCGCGAAACGGAGATTTCCGCCACCTTCCAGGCCTATGAGGAAATGTTGAAAAAGATCTTCAAGCAATACGGCGCCTGGAAAGATGCCTGGACCCCCGACGGCGTGATGATCTGCTTCCTGCAAACCGACCTGGCGGTGGCGGCGGGCATTCGTGTTCTCCAGCGCCTGCAAAGGTTCAACGAGCAGGACAACAAACTGCGCACTCCCTTCCGCCTGCGCTGCGGCGTGAACGAGGGTGAAGTCCAGATCTTTGAAGACAGCAAGCTGGAAAAAGTGGCGGACCACGTGATTGACGTCGCGGGCCACATGCAGAAAGAAGGCCGGCCCAATACCCTCTGGCTGGGCGAGGAAGTCTATAACCTCCTCGCCGATAAGTCCGGTTTCCGTCCCGTCAATAAGCAAGTGGACGACTTCAATGTTTACGAGTGGTCGCTCGAAGCGCCCCCTCCCGGACCCAAACCCAAGCCCGCCCCCCCGCCCGCCAAGGGGACCTTGGCCGGGGCCGCGGCGCCTGCGCCGATCGTAGCCGCCACGGACGTCGAAGCCACCCAGGACGGCCTGCTGCACCGGATCGGCCGCTACGAGATTTTGCACGAGCTGGGCCGCGGCGCCATGGGCGCCGTCTATCAGGCGCGCGACCCGCAGATTGGCCGCATCGTCGCCATCAAAGTCATTATGGTGGGTAATCAGCCTCCCGAGGTTCTGGAAGATTACAAGCAGCGCTTCTACCGCGAAGCGCAGACTGCCGGCCAGATGTCTCACCCGGGCATTGTCACCATCTACGATATGGCCGAAGACACCGACGGCAATCCGTATCTGGTGATGGAATTCGTCGAGGGCATGACGCTCGATAAAATCCTGGCGCCGCAAAAGCCCGGACAGACGGCGGCGCCCATGCCCCTCAAGGACAAGCTGGGCATCGCCGCTCAGGTGGCCGACGCGCTCGACTACGCGCACCGCCGCAAGGTGATCCACCGTGACATCAAGCCGGCCAATATCCTGGTGACCCCGGAGGGCAAGGCCAAGATCGCTGATTTCGGGATCGCCAAAATGGCGGGCACGCAGATGACTCATACCGGCTTGCTGGTGGGTACGCCCGCCTTCATGTCGCCGGAGCAGATTACCGGCGCGGAAGTGGATTCCCGGAGCGACATTTTCTCTTTCGGCGTGCTGGCCTACTGGATGCTGACCGGCAAGCGGCCGTTCCCGGGTGACGCGATTACGCAGATTGCCTACAAGGTGGTTCACGTCCCGCCCGTTCCCATCCGCGAGGCGAACCCCGATCTGCCGCCGGAAGTTGAGCCGTTGATTCTCAAGTGTCTGGCCAAGAAGCCGGACGAGCGTTACCAGACGGCGCGCGACTTGGCCGCCGATTTGGAGACCTTGAAAGCCCGGTTGACCCTGGCGAGCGCCAGCCTCCCCGCTGGATCTACAACCTGATTATTCCGGAGACCTCGATGCGCGAACACCCCGATCATCACGATGCCGAATTGCTGCTCCGATTGTACGACCTTCGCCGCGAAGAGAAGCTGCGCCAGGCGCGCGAATGGTTCATGGGCAAGTTTCAGGCCGCCACCCTGGAGGAAATGACGGAGAAATACCCTCCCGGCTCGCAGGAAAACGCCTACCAGCGCATGGCGGCGAGCTTCTGGGATATGGCGGCTTCCATCGTCCTCCACGGCCTGATCAATGAGGCATTTTTCTTCGAAAACACCAGCGAGTTCTGGATCGTCTGGCAGAAGCTCAAGCCTCTGGCGCCTGCGGCCCGGCAAGCGTTCCAGAATCCCTTTTACTGGAAGCAACTGGAAACGCTCGCGGATAGGTATGAAAAGTGGATGGCCGGCCGCGCCCCCGAGGCGCTCGAAACCCTGCGCAAGCGCATTCTCGCGCGGTCTGCCCCCAAACCGGAGTGATACGCCAGAAGCCGTCCCTTCAGCACGCTTACAGGCCGCCCGCTTGCTTCTTACGCTTCGACGATGGACGGGCGGCATTCTGATAACGCCGGTTTGACTTATCTGTAGAGCTTGTCAACTCTTCGTGTTTGACATTCCTTTCCCAGCGTCGTATATGTGAACGTTCGGTCATTGAACGGGCTTTCGCTACTCGCAACGTAGGAACCAGGGGAGACCTCAAAGGTCGTCTCCCAACCCACTCATCTCTCAAAGGGGGCAGCGGTGAAAATTCGAGTCAAAATCAACGGCGCCTGGCGGGAAGATGACGTCGCGCCACGCCTGCTGCTGGTCCATTATCTGCGCGAGGTCGCAGGGCTCACCGGCACGCACATCGGCTGCGAGACCTCTATTTGCGGCGCCTGCACGGTGCTCGTGGGCGGCCAGGCGGTCAAGTCGTGCACCATGTTTGCCGTGCAGGCGGACGGCGCGGAAATCACCACCATCGAAGGCCTGGCCAAAGATGGCCAGCTTCATCCCCTTCAGCAGGGCTTTTGGGAGGAACACGGCCTGCAATGCGGCTTCTGCACGCCCGGCATGATTCTTTCCGCTCATCAATTGCTCGCGCGCAACCCGCATCCCACGCGCGAAGAAATCCGCAAGGGGCTGGAAGGGAATCTCTGCCGCTGCACGGGCTATCAGCACATCGTCAAGGCGGTGGAATACGCTGCCAAAGCCAGTGGCAAGTGACTGGCGGCAAGTGGCAAGCGGTGCGCGAACTCTGGCTTGCCACTCGCCACTTGCCACTTGTCGATAAGGGGTGACCGATGCGGACGAAAATTCTGGGTGAGCGCATCAAGCGCAAAGAGGATCCCCGGCTCATTCGGGGCGGCGCCCACTACGTGGACGACTTGAAGCTCGACGGCATGCTCTACATGACCTTCGTGCGCAGCGTCTATGCCCACGCCAAAATCAAGAGCATCAACGACGCGGCGGCGCGCTCCGTGCACGGCGTGGTGGACGTCCTGCGCGGCCGGGATTTGGAAGGAAAACTCGGCAACGTGCCCTGCGCGGCCGGATTGGAAGGCCTGAAGATTCCCGATCACCCTTGCCTCGCGCCGGACGAGGTGCGCTACGTCGGCGAGCCCATCGTCGCCATCGTCGCCCGCGACCGCTACATTGCCGAGGACGCGGCGGATAAGGTTGAAATCGAATACGGCCCGCTGCCCGTGGTGGTCAATCCTGAAAAGGCGCTGGAGAAGGATTCGCCGCTGGTGCACAGCAAGTTTGCGGACAACGTCGCCTTTGTGGCCAAGCTGGAGGGCGGCGATTGGAAATTGGTTGAGAACGACAAGAGCCTGAAGCTGATCAAGCAGCGGTTCATCAACCAGCGCCTGGCTCCGGCCTCGATGGAAACGCGCGGCGTGATTGCCAGCTATTCGAGCGGGGAAGACGCGCTGACCGTCTGGTCTTCAACGCAGATTCCTCATCTCCTCAAGACCCAGCTTGCCGTGATGACCGGCGTGGATGAGGCGCGTTGCCGCGTCATTACGCCGGAAGTCGGCGGAGCGTTCGGCAGCAAGCTGAACGTTTACGCCGAAGAAGGTGTGGCCAGCTTCGCGTCCAAGAAACTCGGCAAGCCCGTGAAATGGATCGAGGGCCGCCGCGAGAATATGCAGGCCACCATCCACGGGCGCGACCAGATTAATGACCTGGAAGTGTACGTGAAGTCGGACGGCGTTGTCGCCGGGCTGAGGTGCCGCATCATCGCCGACCTCGGCGCGTATCATCAGCTTTTGACGCCCGCCATTCCCACCCTCACCGCCTTGATGATTCTGGGCTGTTACAACATTCCGAACGTCTGGGTTGAAACGATTGGCGTGTTTACCAACAAGATGGCCACCGACGCGTATCGCGGCGCGGGACGCCCGGAAGCAACCTACATCATCGAGCGCGCCATGGATCTGGTCGCGAATGAGTTGAATCTGGACCCGGCGGAAGTCCGCCAGAGGAATTTCCCCTCGCCCAAGGATTTCCCGCTGACCCTGGCCACGGGCGTCGACTACGACACGGCGAATTATCAGAAGACGCTCAAGAAAGTTCTGAAGGCTTCCGGCTACTCCAGGCTGCGCAAGGAGCAGGAACGCCTGCGGAAGAAAGGCAAGTATCTCGGCATCGGGCTTTCCACCTACGTGGAGATTTGCGCCATGGGGCCCTCCAGCCGCATGCCCGCGGGAGGGTGGGAGTTCGGCATGGTGCGCGTTGAGCCGACCGCCAAGGTGACGGTCTATACCGGCACTTCGCCGCACGGGCAGGGCGAGGAGACTTCCTTCGCGCAAATCGTCGCGGAAGAGCTGGGGATTCCGTTCGATAACGTGACCGTCTATCACGGCGATACTTCGGTGGTGCAGCACGGCATCGGCACCTTCGGCAGCCGCACCACCGCCGTGGGCGGCGCGGCGATTTTCGGCGCCGTGCAAAAACTGAAAAAGAAGATGGCGCGCTTCGCCGCGTTCAAATTGAAGGTGAAGCCCGGCGAATTGATTTTTGACGGCGGAAAACTTCAGACCGCGGACGGTTCCAAATCCATTCCGTTCGGCGAAGTAGTGGAAGCCGCCTATTACGCCCGCCAGTTGCCGCCCGGGGTCGAGCCCGGCCTGACGGAGCAGATGGTCTTCGAGCCGCCCAACTACACTTTTCCGTTCGGCGCGCACGTGGCCGTAGTCGAAGTGGACGGCGAAACCGGCGAGGTGCAGTTGAGGAATTACTACTGCGTGGACGATTGCGGCCGCATCCTGAATCCCTTGCTCGTGGACGGCCAGGTGCACGGCGGCTTGGCGCAGGGCATCGGCCAGGCGCTTTGGGAAGATCACGTTTACGACGAGAACGGGCAACTGATCACCGGCACACTGATGGACTACACCCTGCCGAAGGCGCATCACTTCCCGTGGTTTGAAACTTCGAACACCGAAACGCGCACGCCGGTGAACCCGCTGGGCGTAAAGGGCGTGGGCGAGGCGGGAACCATCGGCTCAACGCCCGCCATTGTCAACGCCGTGGTGGACGCGCTTAAGCCCTTCGGGGTTCGCCACCTCGACATGCCGCTGAAGCCGGAAAAAATCTGGCGCGCCATGAAGCAGGCCGCGGCGCAAGCATGAATCCGGCATCCAATGACTGAGAACTGAAGACTGAGGACTCGGAGATGATTCCTGAATCGTTCGAATATCACGCTCCCAAGAACCTGGCGGAGGCCACCCGGTTGGTGGGGCAGTTCGGCGCTGACGGCAAGCTGCTGGCCGGCGGGCACAGCCTGGTGCCGCTGATGAAGCTGCGCCTCGCCGCGCCCAAGCACCTCATTGACATTACAGGTATTGGTGAGCTGAATTATATCCGTGAAGAGGGCGACCGGTTTGAGATCGGCGCGCTGACGACGCATTTCCAGCTCGAGTCGTCCGGCCTGCTGAAATCCCGCTGCCCGCTCCTGCCCGAAACGGCGCGCGAAATCGGCGACGTCCAGGTGCGCAACAAGGGCACGCTGGGCGGAAGCCTGGCGCATTCGGACCCGGCGGCGGACTGGCCGGCGGCGGTGGTGGCTCTCGACGCGGAAATGCACGCGGTGAGCGCGAGCGGCGAGCGCCGGATCCCCGCCAAGGATTTTTTCGTGGACCTGCTTGCCACCGCGCTCCAGCCGGAGGAAATCCTGGCCGCCATTCGCGTCCCGGCGCTGCCCGCGCGCGGCGGCGACGCTTACGCCAAGCATTGCCACCCGGCCTCGGGCTTCGCCGTGGTGGGCGTGGCAGCGCGCGTGGTTTTGGATGAGAGGGGAAACCTTGCCGAGATCGGCGTGGGCATCACGGGCGTGGGACCGAAGGCGTATCGCCCCGCCGCGCTTGAAGAGGCTTTGCGCGGAAAATCACCGGGCCGGAAGCGGCTTGAGGAGGCTTGCGCTCACGCGGCGGATGGGGTCGAAGTCAACTCCGACCTCTACGCTTCCGCCGAATACCGCGGGCACTTGGCCGCGGTTTACGCGCGCCGCGCCGTCGAAAAGGCGCTGGAGCGGGCCAGCGAGAATTCTCAGATCTCTTGAAGACTGTGCCGCCGATAATGTTTTCGGCGCATTTCATTTGCAGAATCGGGGCACGTTGCCCCGGCCAGAGTTCGTGCGAAGGCCCGACCGGCTTGAAGATTCCTCACCCTTATGAAAATTGAAGGCACGTACATGGTTTCCGCTCCGCGCCAGACGGTCTGGGAGCACCTGCTGAATCCCGACACGCTTGCGAAGAGTTTGCCGGGCTGCGAGAAGCTGGAGCCGCAACCCGACGGCAGCTACCACGCGGAAATGAAAGTCGGCATTGCTGCGGTGAAGGGCACTTACCATGGCCGCGTCGAAATCCTTGACCCGGTTCCGCACGAACGTTTTCGCATGAAGGTCGAAGGGCAGGGAACGGGCGGATTCCTGAAAGGCGAAGGCACGCTGACCCTGCTCGGCGATGGCTCCGAAACCCTCATCGGCTATTCCGGCGAAGCGCAGGTTGGCGGAGTGATTGCCGGCGTCGGCCAGCGGCTGGTGCAGGCCGCGGCGCGCCAGATCGTCCAACAATTCTTCCAGGCATTTTCCAAGCGGCTTGCGTAGTTCTGCCGCTTTGAATGTGCGCGGGGTGAGGTATCCGGGTTCCATCGCGCCCCCGACGCGCTTCTCGCAGAAAAATTCAATCCCCCGGCCGCTTGGCGCGGATTTGTCAGTGACGACGAGCGGAGTATAATGGTTGCAGAAGGCGCTCCCACCGCATGGGCGCCACAACCGAGCAGTCCATTATGGCGACGCTGCGCGAAATTCTGGAAACCAAAGTCCGCGAGGGCGAGCTGTACGAAAAAATGGATAACGGCTTCGTGCGCTGTTTTTCCTGCGGACATTGTTGCCCGATTCCCGACGGCCATCTGGGTGTGTGCAAAGTGCGCTTCAACCGCGGCGGAAAATTGTACGTCCCGTGGGGCTATGTCGGCGGGGTGCAGTGCGATCCCATCGAGAAGAAACCGTTCTTCCACGCTTATCCGGGCGCGCTGGCTTACAGCTTTGGAATGCTGGGCTGCGATCTCCATTGCAGCTATTGCCAGAACTGGGTCACTTCGCAGGCGCTGCGCGACCCGAACGCCGTCTCGCCGCCGCTGGGCGCTTCGCCCAAAGACTTGGTCGGCGACGCTCTCCAGCAGAGCGCCCAAGTCCTGGTCAGCACCTACAACGAGCCGTTGATCACCAGCGAGTGGGCGGTCGCGGTCTTCAAAGAGGCCAAGGCCGCGGGCCTTGTGACTGGTTATATCTCGAACGGCAACGGCACGCCGCAGGTGCTGGAATACTTGCGGCCGTGGGTGGACCTCTTCAAGGTGGACCTGAAGAGTTTCGATGAGCAGCACTATCACCGGCTCGGCGGACGGATGGAGCCCATTCTGCGCACCATTCGCAGCCTGCACCAGATGGGATTCTGGGTGGAAATCGTTACGCTGGTGATTCCGGGCTTCAATGATTCGGACGATGAGCTCGCGCGCCTGGCGGAATTCATCGCCGGCGTCTCACCGGATATTCCCTGGCACGTGACGGCGTTTCACAAGGACTACAAGATGACCGATCCCGAAGACACGAAGCCCAGCACGCTGGCGCGGGCGGCGGAGATCGGCAAACGCGCCGGGCTGCGCTTTGTTTACGCAGGGAACATTCCCGGGCATGTGGGTGACCTCGAGAATACACAATGCCCGAATTGCCACGAAATGCTCATCGAACGATTTGGCTATCACATTCTCAGGTACCAGGTGACCTCCAAGGGAACTTGTCCATCCTGCGGCGTCTCAATTCCCGGGCGCTGGGCGCCGGAGTTCCAGGGACAAGTCACCGACCGGCCCTACCTTCCCACTTTGCGGCGGCGGTCAAATCCGCTTCGCGTACTGTCCTGATTTGGAGCCGTCCCTAGGGCTGCTGGATCGCGGGGGCCTGCGGGACCGCGCGCTCATCAAGCGTCGGCGCCGCGCCACCCAAACCTTCCGGTCATTGCTTGCCGAAGAAGAAATAGCCGGGCCCCACGCGCATGTTGTGAATCAGCGTGGCCGGCACCAGCACGGCGACCAGGCAGCCGGCCACGGCTTGCACCAGCGCCAAGGGCCAAATGTTGCGGTGGCGGGCGAAGACCTCCGCCAGCACGAATCCGCCCATCGTGGTCACGGCCATCAGCACGGCGTTGGGGATGTGCGCGGCGCCGAACATCACCGCCACCAACAGCGAGCTCGCGTGCCGGCTCTTGAAAATGCCCAGCAACCGGTTGTGAAAGAAGGATTGAGTCAGGTACTGCTGGAAGACACACCACAACAGGTAATCGCCAAAGTAGTGGAGTGCCCTTAGATCGGGCCAGGCCGGAGCGACGGCTCCGCTCACGACACCGTACACGAGGGCGGGCACTAAAATTAGCACTCCCAGCGGGACGATGATCGCTGCCGACGCGCGCAGCTCGCGCAGGCCCAACCCGAGAGCACGCAGGGAATCGTGGTGGACCCAGTGGCTCAGGAGCACGATAGCCAGGAAGGGAATCCAGAAATAGGGATGGGAATATTGCCAGCGCCAAATGTAGAGTAGAATGCCGGCGAACACGGCCAGGACTTCAAGCGCCGCCAGGCCTTGTTTCCCGGACCGGCGCGCGCTGGCCGGTGAAATCTCAACCGGCGAGGTGATGGTGCTCATATCCTCTTGGATGCTCATTCTACGGCAAAGAAGATTCAAACTTGCGGCCGCGGCAAGACTACTGGCACTACTTGTAGTCACCGCGGCGCTCGTCTCTCCTGCGGCAGCAAGCGGCCCCGTCCCGTCTGGCGAACGCCACACCGTGGTCATTTCCATTGACGGGATGTGCGCAAGCTGGTACCGCTCTCCCGCGCCCGGCCTCAAGATTCCGAATATCCTCCGCCTGAAACAGGAGGGAAGTTACGCGGAGGCCGTGGAAGGCGTCTATCCTACCGTCACCTATCCTTCCCATACAACCATCGTCACGGGAAAGCTGCCCGCCGAACACGGCATTTATACTAACGTTTCCTCGCGCGAGTGGGGCAAGAACACCCGTGACTGGTTCTGGTTTTCCAAAGCCATCAAAGTGCCGACGCTTTGGGATGAAGCGCGCAAGGCGCAACTGACCACCGCGGCCGTTTCCTGGCCGGTGACCGCCGGCGCGCCGATCAACTGGGACTTCCCCGAGATCTGGGACCCCGCCAAGGGCGAGATGATGGACTTTGCCGTGATTGGCAAGTACTCGACACCCGGCCTGCTTCAGGAAGTCATGGCCGCGCTGCACCTGCCCCAACCCGGCATGGACAGCGATGCGATTCGCACCAGCGTGGCGGCCTATCTCCTGAAGAAATACAAACCCAATCTTCTCCTGCTGCACCTCGACAACCTCGACCACTTCGAGCACCAGGCCGGACCGGACAGCGAGATCGCGCGCACCACGCTCGAGCAACTGGACGGGCGCGTCGGCGAAATTCTTGCCGCGGTGGAGGAAGCGGGTTTGAGCGAAACCACTGACGTGTTCATCGTCTCCGACCACGGCTTTCTTCCCATCCAGAAGGTGATCGCCCCGAACGTTTTGCTGGCCAAGGCCGGGCTGCTCACCCTGGACGAGAAGGGCATCGTGACGGGCGGCAAGGTTTTCACGATTGCGACCACATCGTTCTTTATCTATTGGCCGCAAGACCAGCACCTGAGCGCCGCGGTGGACGCGGCGCTCAAGCCGCTGTTCGATCAGGGACTGGTCTGGGCGGAGTTCGACCGCAGCGCCCTGAAAGACCTGGGCTCGGACCCGGGCGCGCAGTTGGCCCTCGATCCGCCCCCCGGAACCCAATTCGGAAGCCGTGCCTCGGGCGACCTGGTGACGCCTCTCAAGACGCCCGGCGGCGCGCACGGATATTTTCCGTACCGAAAGGGATTGGAAGCGTCCTTCATCGCCTGGGGACCGGGAATCAAAAGCGGAGTTGATTTGCACCGCATCCGCATGACGGCGGTAGGGCCAACCATTTTGAAAGCGATGGGGATTGACGATCCGACGTTTGGCGACCAGCCGCCGCTCGGCGACATCTTCAAGGCAAATGCGATGTAAGGGACGCAAGCATCAATAGACGATCTTCAGCGAAAACTGGATTTGCCGCGAGGGCCCCGCGGTTTGGCTGATAATTCCGAAGCCGCTGCCGCGCAGGATGTTGGAAGGGAGCCCGAAGTTGACGAGATTGAAGACGTTGAAAAACTCGGCGCGGAATTGCAGGATGCCGAGCTCCGCCTGGCCGCGCCGCCCGAACGGCGTGTCCTTGATCAGCGCGATATCGAAATTGCGGAACCCCGGCCCGCGAAAGGTGCTGCGACCCAGCGTGCCAAAGACTCCCTGGTTGGGTCCTGTGCCGGCAGGAACGTTGATGGGTATGTGGAAAAACGAGGGGTTGTCGGCCCCGCGCCCCAAATAATCCTCGCGCGTCGTTCGGCTGGTCGAGAAGACGGGTCGGCCAACCTGGTCCGGCCGGTCCGCTCCTCCTGCCCCCGCTCCGGTCTGCTGGATTCCGCTGTACACGGAGAAGGGCGACCCTGTCATCAGCGTGGTGATGCTCAGAAACTGCCATCCGGAAGTGAGCGGTTTTCCCAGCGGGCGCAGGAAGCTCACGCGGTCAAGAGGCAGCACCTGAATCAGGCTGACGGTGAAAACGTGGGTGATATCGAACGTGGAAGCTCCCTTCTCTCTGCCTG
Organism: Acidobacteriota bacterium; assembly: GCA_024638215.1. Lineage (GTDB taxonomy): Bacteria > Acidobacteriota > Terriglobia > UBA7540 > UBA7540 > JAHEKS01. Next base: position 17,887 of record JAHEKS010000037.1, read on the forward strand.
GGTCGCGGGGGTTTTGCGGAAGCGTTTGGAGAACCACGCCGGCGCTTCCGAAAAGGCCGCCCAGCACGGAGCTGGTGTCGTCAATGGATTTGGAATAGGTATAACTTGCCTGAAAGCCCAGCCCGGCCCGCGCGGAACTCTTGCTGAGGCTCGCTTGCAGGGCGTGGTAGGTAGAATGCGAGCCGGTCCCGATCATACTGTCCTGCCCGATGCCCCCGATTGCCTGGCCCGCCGAGTTGAATTGCGTGAAGGGGGCAAAACTCGGCGTGGCCCCGCCGTAGCTGTTGGGCAAAAAGACGCTGGCCAGATGGACGCCAACGGTCGCCACGTAGGCGGCGCTGAAATTCACGTCGCCAAAATTGTGCTCGATGCCCGCCGTGTAGGTGCCAATGTACCCGTTGCGGAAATTCGGGTCGATCCCCGCGGCGGAAATCAGTTGCACCTGGTTTCCCGGTGTGAGCGCAGCCAAGTCGTTCTGGAAACGCGCCAAATCCATCTGCGTGTTGGGCGCGACAGTTTCGGTTCTACGGTCAGGAAACAAGGGCTGCCCTTGCGGTGTGTACACGGGGGGCAACGTGACCGGCACGACGGAACTCGAGTAAGGCACACTGACTCCGGGGCGGGCGGAAACGTAAAGTCCGAAGGTGAAGGGCAGTCCGCCGGTCAGGAAATTGTCCTGCCACAGGTTGGTGAGGATGGTCACGATCGAGCCGCCGGCGTGCAGCGTGGTGTGGTTGCCGGCGCGGAAATCCACGGCCAGGCGCGGCCCCCAACCGCTCCAATCCTTCACGTAAGGCGGCTGGGGATTTAAGAGATAAGTCAGCCGGGCGCCGGGCGTCCAGGGAGCCACGACCGTGCCATCGGGCGCCACCGTCCTGGGCAGGGAGGTGCGCTTGTTGGCCTCGGCGATGCGGCTGTTCACTTCGTAGCGCAGGCCGTAAGTCACCGCCAGGCGTCCCGTGGCTTTCCAGGAGTCCTGAAAGTAGAAGTTGTAAGCCTGGCGGCGCGCTGCCGCTGAGTTGAAACGGTCGCCCTTCGGGGTCAGGTCCGACGCGGCGCTGACCGAATAAGCGTAGGGCGTCGCGGTCAGCAGACCGGTCAAGGAATCGGGGAGCGGATCGCCCGGCTGCAAATCGTGCTGGCCGCTCGCGGAGGGAATGGTCACCGGAGAATAGGCCGTTCCGCCGCCAAACAAATAGCCGCCGTTGACGTGATCCCCGAAGATGGTGGAATCGCGATTGAAGCGCATTTCCACGCCCCACTTGAACGTGTGCTTGCCGCGAATGTCGATCATGTCGTGCCGGAATTGCCAGAGGTTACTGTACGATCCCATGATCGAGCCGGCGGCGGAATTGAATGCCTCGAAGAGCCCGTCGCCGAACGACTGGGCGGGTTGGGTTTGATTCGGCGAGGGAAACATAGGCGTGCTACGGATGTATCCGAGTGAAGTCGTCGAGGACAAACGGGGCGACCAGACGCGTGAGTATTTCAGTCCCGCGTTACGCTGGTGGTCAAAGAACTGGATGCCGAAACTCGGGTCGAGGACCGTCTGGGCGGGATTGGTGACCGGGCCCGTAACCTGATTAAGGCTGAAGCGCGCGTAAAGATTCGCTTTGTCCGACAGGTTATGGTCAATGCGGATGGAAAACTGGTCGGTGCCGGTGAAGACTTTGGACGAAGTGGCGTAGGTCCGCGCCCCGTACGCTCCCTTCGGATCATTGGGCAAAGGGTAACGCGCGAGCACCGGCGCAACTTCGGGATTGACCGGAACGGTGAGCGTGTCGCCCGGGAAGGCCGTGGTGTCCAGGCCGTTCCGCTCCGTCAGGGTGGGCACTGGGAAGACTTGCGTGGTCCCTAGCACCTGCCGAAAGCCTTGGTATTCGCCGAAGTAAAAGGTGCGACTGCGGCCGTCGTACACTCCGGGAAATACCACCGGCCCGCCGTCGGTGAAGCCGAATTCGTTGCGGACGAAAGGCGGAATGCGGCGATCTGTAGCAAAGGTTTTCCTGTCGAAGAAATTGCGCGCGTCAAAGGCGGCGTTGCGCACAAACTCAAAAACGCTGCCGTGAACGCGGTTGGTGCCGGATTTCGTGATGACGTTGGTGTAGCTGGCGGCCCCGTGGCCGATTTCCGCCGGCATCACGCCGGAGCTGCCTTCGACCTCCTGGATGGCGTCCACGTTGAAGTTGGAAAAAGTCGCGCCGCCCATTTCCGGGTCGGTGGTGTCGATGCCATCAAGGGCAAAGACCGTCGCGGTCCCGCGCTGGCCATTCACGGCAAATTGTTGCGTGAAGTTGGCGGCGCCGTTCGCGTCCGTCATCGTGCCCGCGGCCAGAAGCAGCAGCTTGCTGAAGTCGCGCGTATTGAGCGGCAGGCTGGAAACTTCCCCGCCCGTGAGATGTTCTCCGCCGCTTGCCTGAACCGGAATCATTGCGTCCAGCACGCGCAATTCCTCCGAGTCGGAGGAGAGCCGCAGCCCCGCCGTGAATGTTGCCCCGTCCGCCAGGGCAACGGGCTTCGTGGTTTTCCACGTCTTGCCGTTGGCGGCCACCGAGACTTCGTAGTTACCAGGTGCGACCCCGTCCAGCAGGAATTCGCCGGTCGCCGATGTCTGGGCCGTGTAGTCGCCGCTTCCGGTTGGTGAATGCAGGCTGACGGTGGCTCCCGTCAGAACATTTCCGGCCGAGTCGCGCAGCGCACCCTTCCAAGAAGTTTCGGCGCGGCCCTGCACCGACGGGATCAGCAGCAGAAGCGCAAGGAACGGAAGAACGGCAATCAGACGAAATGAGCGGTCAAACATCGGGCTGGTATTCTACTAGCGTTTGGCTCTTTCGTGCTCCGCCTATTTCATGGTTGGGACGACAAATTGACCTCGTTGCGAGAAAGGAACGAGTTGCAACCTGTGGATGACACCTCATGGTGGGTTGAGGTTCGGGGAAGCTAGCGTCTCCGGGCTGGGGGCGATTATTCTACTCGCTGCTCGGCCTTGCATCAGTCGGGCCACTGATCAAGGTGAGGCGAAGCATGACCTTCTCCGCATCTTGCAGTGGAAGTGAAAGCGGCCCGAAGAAAGCCCCCCAATCAACATCAGGAAAGCCTTTTCGTGTCATGCATGCAGGAAGCTCAGTGCGAAGGAGCTCGGGATTGCCCGCAGGCAGTTGAAGCAGGCAGGTGAAGATCGCCTGATGAACGGGCTCCTGCCAGCGGTAGTTCTTCAGAAGTCGGGACGCAGCCTCGCGCACCGAGCCCGGCGGCGACTCCTGGCAAATGGCCCGCAGCACCTGAAGCTCCGCTTGGGCGCGCTGGCCTGTTTCATGCGGTGGGGGCATCTTCAGGAACCTGCGGACGCGTGCTGGAAAAGAAACTCCACTCGCTGGCCCAGGTGGCGACGCGGAACCAGTAGCGGGCAAACATGATGAGTTGCTGGCCGAGAAACAGCAGCGCCAGGATGAGCGGCTCGCGATATTGCTCGAGCGAGCCCGCGGCTCCCGTGGTGTTTATGGCGGACCAAGGGACGATGAACCGGTAGACCACGAGCAGCGCGACACCACCAAGCGACGGCAGGGCATAGACGGTCACCGCGCGACGAAAGCGGCCCAGCGAAAAACCGATGGAAGCGAGGAAAGCTTCAAGGACGCTGGTTCCTTCAACGCTCACCAGCATGACGCGCGCGTAGTCAAGGGCCAGATTGACAAACGCCAAGCCCAGAAGCACCAGCGCGGTGACTCCGAGCTTGACCCAGAAAACCGAGCGATCGCTCAGCCAATCCTGGGTCCAGAGGTCGGCGCGATGGCCAAACGCCTGGTTAACTACTCTGAAAATGGCCCAGTAGCACACCAGGCCAACGACCATCAGCCAAAGCATTCGCCAAGCGTAGCGCCGCGTGTTGCGGAAGAAATCGCCGGTGGAATATTTCGACTCGGGCGCGAGGAACCTGCCCAGCACCCCGCCCGCCAGAACCGAGTTGACGGGAATGGCCAGCAGCCCAAACCACAGAATCACTCCCGCGTAGCGGCCGAGCGAGCCCGGGCTGTTGAAGGCGAAATCCGTCAGCCAGTCGGGCGAAAAGCCGGAGGCAAGGGTTTTGCTCATCAGGCTGTAGCCGGTAAATCGCAGGATGCCGTTGTAGATCGGGAGCGCCGCCAGCGCCGCCAGCGCGAGATTCACCAGCAGCAGGATCCACACCACCGAGCGCGAGCGCCAGGCGAGTTTCAATCCTTCTTTAATTGCGGTCCGCGATTTCATGATGATTTCCCGCGATCAACTGAAAAAGCTCGCTGCGAAAAACAGATTCTCCAGCCAGAAGATCCAGCGCACGTACCATTTCGCCGCGCCGCGATTGTCCTGCTTGGTGACCAGGCTGTTGTTGGTGAAGTTTGCTTCGAGCGCCAGCCGACGTTCCGGGTCCACTTCTGCGGATGCGACCTTGTCGGGCCGTTCGTAAACGAACTTGGTCCAGCGATATTGCCCGTCCCAGTGTTCCCGCGCCACCGCGCCGTGCTCGAAGTGCACCACCACGTTCACCGGCGCCTGAACTTCGCCCAACCGTCGGACGAGGACGGTCGAGCGGTAGGTTTTCACCGGGCTTTTCTCGAATGCCTCGCGGGCGGCCTCAGCGGAATGGAAGATCTTCACCCCTGCCTCGTCGTACAGACCGATTTTCCCGTACACAGGCTCGCTGTGGATGCTGGTGACGGCGTAATCGGCGAGGTCGGAATTGTAGAAGAATTGCTTGAAGAACCAATTCATGTCGCGGCCGGAAACCTCGTTGACGACGTTGATGAAGTCCTGCGTCGAGGGATGGCGGTAGCGCCAGCGCTCCTGGTAGGTTCGCATCACGCGCGCCATCACGTCCTCGCCCAGGTAGCTTTCCAGGGTCCGCAGGGTCAGGCCCACCCGGTCGTAGGAGTTCACGCTATAGCTGGCTCCATTCATATATTGCCAACCGTTGCGGACTAAATCGTCATCCTTGGCATTATCCAGATAATCTCGGCGGCCGCTGGTGCGCTCTGGCACGGTGACACAGGAAAAATACGGGCCCAACCCGATTTTTCCGACACCCGCGAAAGGGAAATCCGGCAGGGTCACGCGGAGCCACGGGAAGGCCTGGACCGGCATTCCGAAGATCCGCTCGTAGTTGCACGGGTTGCCGTAAGCGGTCTCAACCACCTTGCCGGTCGAGTAGGTATTGAAGCCCTCGTCGAGCCACGATTCCTCGAACTCGTTATTGCCCACCAGGCCGTACCAGAACTGGTGGCCGAATTCGTGCACGGTGACTTCTTCCGGGCTGTCGCTGTATTTCCCCGGCCAGAAACTTGTGCCCACGGTGATGAAGGTGGGATATTCCATGCAGCAGGTGGCCGAATCGCGCGGCACGTCCACCACCGTCAGCGTGTTGTAGGGATACTTGCCGTACCACAGCCCGAAATATTTGAGGCCGTTGAAGAGGGCGCGGAAGTAGCGGTCCGCCACGTTCAGATGATCGGGCTCAAGCAGCAGGTTGACCTCCACGTTCCGCAACGCCACGTCTTCGGCGGGGAGCTGGAGGATTTTGCTCCACTTCACGATTTCTTCCGCCGAGACTTCCTTGTTCCAGTCAAACGTTCGCGTCAGCTTGTGGAAGCGGGGGCTGGCCGTCCAGGCGAAGTCGTGCACGTCCTGCTGGTAGTAATGGTAGGTGGTCGTGCCGTCCGGATTCGCGTGCTTGTCAAGCTGGAGGCCGGTCGCGCCGACGACAAAGTTCGAAGGCACGGTCAGGTCCACGTCGTAGGAGCCGTAGTCGGCGTAGAACTCCGTGTTGGTGTGGTACTGGTGGCAATTCCAGCCTCCCTGCACGCGGCCACGCTCGCCCGCCGCCTCGTAAACGCCGATCTTCGGGAACCACTGCGCCATCAGATAGTAATTGCCTTCATATCCCGCGCGCGCCAGCGCCCGGGGCAGCTTGGCGGTGAAATCCACGGCCAGTTCGATGGTGCCGTGCGGAGGAATCGGCTGCGGCAGCTCGATGCGCTCGACCGTTTCGTCCTGGGCGTTGTCATCGTCAGGGTGAACGAAGGTCTGAAGCTTGGTCAGGTCGGTCGAGGGGGCGGCAAACTTGCCGCCCTCCTGCGGGGCGAGCAACTGGATTTTGTTGACATCCACCCAGCCCCACTTATCGCGCCCTGGACGGTCCAACCATCTCTTTTCACCGCCCCACAGGTTCCGCACCACCATCTCGCGCAGGAACGTGCTGTCCATATTCTTGAACGCGTTCCAGTAGAGGTGAAAGTAGAGGTCGGGAATCGTGTCCTCGGTGTGATTCCACCAGGTCAGGGTGTAGTGGCCCCGGATGATTTTCTTTTCCGGATCGAGCCGCGCGCTCATCTTGTATTGAACGATCGGATGCTCGATGTGGGACTTGTAAGTCTGCGGCGCGG
>JAHEKS010000276.1 GCA_024638215.1 Acidobacteriota bacterium
GGTTTTCCGGGCACGCCAGCGAGCAGAGGTTGCAGGCGATGCACAGCGTCTCGCCCGTCTCGGGATTATTGTTCAGGCGCGGCGCGCCGCGGTAACGCTCCGCCACCGGAGGCCGCTCGCGTGGATACTGCTCGGTGTAGGTGGCGCTCGGCCGCTGGTAGGAAAACGTCAGCCGCAGACCTTGCATCAGGTCAAGCAGAAAAATCCGCCGCAAAAGGTCCTTTAAGCCCATAAGTTCAGCCCCACAATTATCTTAGTACCAGCGCGAATATTCTCAAAGACTTAAGTCGGGAAGCTGGCTCGGAAGCCTCGCGCTCGCCCTCGGAGTGCGCACGCGCCGCGTTGACTTTGTCCGGAGGTGCCGCTATTCTCGACTTCTAGGGCATATTCTGCGTCGCAGTTGCCGCACTAGTCATGTCGGGACATCGAAAGCACGGCCGCGACCGCCGCACCCAGCCTTCTTGGGCACGGCTCCCCGACGAGGACCTCCTGGACCTGCGCTTCTGCGACCTGGGATTGAAAATCCGAGGCACCTCCCTCGAGCCGCGGATCGAGCAACTTTACGCCGAGCTGGAGGAGCGCGGCCTGCGCATGCGCCCGCGGTGCTGGCTCTCCGCCGAATGGTTCTCGCCGCACGAGGCCCCGGGCATTGCCATTCCTTTTTATCTGGCCCACCCGCGCCTGCGGCGGCTTGAGGCCAAAATGATGAGGGAGGTGGAGGGCGGCACCCGCGCCTGGTGCATGCAACTGCTTCGGCATGAAGCCGGCCACGCGTACGAGACGGCCTACCGGCTGGGCCGCCGGAAACGCTGGCGCAAGCTGTTTGGACGCGCCTCCAAGCCCTACCCCGAGTTTTACAATCCCAAACCGGTCAGCCGGCAATTCGTCCTGCACCTCGACTGGTGGTACGCGCAGAGCCATCCGGTGGAGGATTTTGCCGAAACTTTTGCCGTTTGGCTGCGCCCCCACATGCCGTGGCGGAAGCGTTACGCAGACTGGCCGGCGCTGGAGAAGCTCGAGTACGTGGATGAGGTCGTGAAAGAGCTCGCCGGCAAGGCGCCCCAGGTCAGGCTTCGGGCCGAGGTCGAGCCGCTCCGCCAACTGCGGCAGACGCTCCGCGAACATTATCGCGAGAAACAGGAGCGCTACGGGATCGAGGCCCCTGACTTTTACGACCGCGACCTGACGCTGTTGTTTCCTCCGCCCGCCAATCACCGCAAGTTGCCGGCGGCATCCGCGTTTCTGCGGCGCATCAGTCCGGAGCTGCGCCGCCGCGTCGCGTGGTGGACGGGGGAATACGCTTACGCCATCCACCGGGTCCTGAAGGACATGATCCAGCGCTCGCGCGAGCTCGACCTGCGCGTCACACGCCCAGCGCGGGAACTGAAACTTGAAACTGCCATCTTGCTCACCATGCAGACAATGAATTATCTTCTCAGAAGGGATCACCACATCGCGTTTTGAGCGCGGGAAACCCGGGGAATCGATATGATACGTGCAAACCTGCCCTTCCGAGGTGAAGGTTGAGTTACCGCGTCCTGCTCCTCACGCATCAGGATTTCAAGATGCCGGAGGACATCTCGAAACTTGACCTCAAAGAGATCGCGAACTGGAAGACGGAATACGAGATTGTCAAGGCGCTCGAAGCGCTGGGGCACGAGACCGAAATATTGGGCGACGTCAAGGAAATGAAGGTCCTGCGCGAGGCGCTCATCAACTTCAAACCCCATATCGTCTGCAACCAACTGGAGGAATTCTTCGGGGTCAACATCTTCGCCCACTACGTGCTCGGCTACTTCGAGCTGATGCATCAAGCCTACACGGGCTGCAACCCGGCCAGCCTGATCCTGGGAGACAACAAGCCGCTTCAGAAGGAAATCCTCAGCTACCATCGCGTGCCCATGCCGCGCTTCGCCATCTTTCCGCGCGGGAGAATCATCAAGCGGCCCGGGAAACTGCCGTTTCCGCTGATCGTCAAGTCCACGGCCGAGCACAGCTCGCTGGGCATCGCCCAGGCGTCGGTGGTGACCGGCGACGAGAAGTTGAAGGAGCGCGTCCAGTTTATTCATGAGAAGCTGCAAACCGACGCCATGGCGGAGGAGTACATCGAAGGTCGCGAACTCTACGTTGCCATCCTGGGCAACCGGCGCCTGCAGACTCTCCCCATCTGGGAAATGGATTTCGGCAACCTTCCGGAGGGCTCATCGCGCATCGCGACCGAGAAGATCAAATGGGACCTGGACTACCAGAAAAAGATCGGCATCAAGACAGGGCCGGCGGAGAATCTGCCCGACGGCGCCGCCGAGCGCATTAACGTTCTCTCCAAACGCATTTACCGCATCCTGGGGCTGAACGGTTACGCGCGCATGGATTTCAGGTTGACCGCGGACGGGAAGATTTACCTGATGGAGCCCAACCCCAATCCTGACCTGGGCCGCAGCGAGGACTTCGCGCAGTCAGCCCTGCGCGCCGGCATGGACTTCGAGCACCTCATCCAGCGCGTTCTCGACCTAGGGCTGCAATATCAGACCGCGCGCTGAAGCGAGTTGTCGAATCAGGGACCGGTGGGCAAGATTTCCAAAACTGAAGGGCAGGGTAGTGGAGACGGTGGGATTCGATGCCATCGTTGGCAGATTTCCCGGAGAAAGCGATAACATTTCACCTCCATTCTGTGGGGCACAGCCGCACCCGAAAGCTTCGTTACGCCGGGTCTGGCTGATTCCCTGGACATTATTCCGGGGAGCGATCCGGGCGAGTTCCGCCTGGACCTGATGTAGTCTGTCCGCAACACTTTTTGAACTTCTTTCCGCTGCCGCAGGGGCAAGGATCATTGCGGCCTACAGATTTCCCCGCGGAACTCTTCCCGTCCCGCAGCCGAACCCACTCCATCACGTTAGCCGGAGCGCGCTCGTGGCGAAGCTCTTCCGCCATGAAGCGCATGTAGGGATCAATGTGTTTGAAGAAAAGCTTGTATCCCGCGCACAAATAGTTCAACCCCGGCTGGCCGTCGGGCGTGCGAATGAATCGGTGCTTGGGGCACTCGCCATTGCAAGCGAACCGCACTTCGCACTCTCGGCAATAGCGCGGCAGCGTCGAAAGCTTGGCCTGCCCGAATTCGCGCTGCTGGGCTGAACCGGCCAGCGCCGCCAGCGGCTGTTCCAGCACGTTGCCCAGGCGATTTTCGGGATAGACGTAGTGGTCGCAGGAATACAGGTCGCCGTTGTGCTCGATGGCCATGGCCGCGCCGCACGTCTCGCGAAACACGCACAAGCTCTGGCCCATGCCCAGCCAGCTCTCCAGCGCCACGTCGAAAATCTGCACGAAGGTGCGGCCCACATCTTTCCGCACCCACTCGTCGAAGATGGCACAGAGGAATTTTCCGAATTCGAGCGGCTCGACCGACCACTCCGAGACTTGCGCCTGCTCCTGATACGACGGCCCGATCAGCACCAGGCCCTGAGGGCCAGGGCGGGCGGCAATCCGCTCCACAATGGGGATGAATTGCAGGAACTGGCTTCCCGCCTCTTTCAGGAAGCGGTAAACCTCCAGCGGGCGGCGGGAGTTCTTCCGGTGCACGACGGTCAGCGTGTTGAACTCCACGCCGTGTTTCTTCAAAACCCCCAAGCCGCGCATGACACGGCTGAAGGTGGGCTGTCCGCCCTTGTCCACGCGGTAGCAATCGTGCAATTCGCGCGGCCCGTCGATAGACAGTCCGACCAAGAAGTGGTTCGCGTCCAGAAACTCGCCCCACTCGTCGTTGAGAAGGATTCCGTTGGTCTGAAAGGCGTTCTCAATGCGCTTGCCGCCGGCGTATCGCTTCTCAAGCTCAACCACCTTGCGAAAGTAGTCTACGCCCAGCAACGTGGGCTCGCCCCCCTGCCAGGCGAAGTTCACTACGGGGATGCTCTGCGCCTCGATGTACTGGCGGACGTATGCTTCCAGTACCTCCTCCGGCGTCGCCCAGGAAGACCGGCCGGGATAGAGGTTTTCCTTTTCGAGGTAGAAGCAATACTTGCAGTCGAGGTTGCAGATGGGGCCCACCGGCTTGCTCATGATATGGAAGGCCGGCAAGGGCGCGGTGCGGCCCGACTCGGCTAAGTTCTGATGATGCTCGAGTTCAGTCACCTCAAATCCCCTGTGGCAGGCGGAACCTTCCTGCTCGAAGCCCTGTAAAGATCGCGGTGACGGTCCTTTCTCATGCGATATTCCGGATTTCAGGCTCTGCCCCTGGTGATGACCATACGGCCACCACCTTTTCGAGTCAAGTTCAGTTCGACACAATTCCTATACGTCTTTTCTTCATGCTTGATTTGTTGAACAGGCGAACCCGATACTAATGCACACTACTCAGGCCGGGAGCCTTCGGCGCTGCCTCCTGCGGACAGACTGCTCGGTTCGTCAGCCCATCGGCTCGCCCCCCAACGGACGCATGGCGCCGGAGCGGTGGAGAAGCACATCGAGACAGTAATCGCACGGAGCTTGAAACGACGGGGTATGCGCTGGCCCCGCCGCTCAAGACGCACCAAACGCGCTTTAGACACAAACTTTGCACACAGATTCGCATTTGGCCCAGAGACTCCTGCCACCCCCCGCAATGTTTCCTTCTGTTCTCGGGCTTTTCTACCACCGAACTCCATGCCGATCAATTGATGTCGCAATACCAAGCCGGAAACCTTGGGCTGAGAGCGTGCTCCTGGAATCTTGGCGACTTTTGACAGGTGATCACGGGTCTACCCCTGTGATCGGTTCCCGGTGGTGTCGATCACCTCTTCCGTGAGCCAGGTACTCGTCCAAGGGGCGGTGCGCTGAGTCCGGGACCTGACGTGGCAACACTTTCCGCGCGAGTTGCCCGGTTTCTTGTACGCTGAGTTTTTGCCAAACTTGTGTAGCTGTTTCCCCTTCAGCGTTTTATACTGCAGACGGTACCCATACGGTCATACCAATTGCTTCATGCATTGCCTCGAAGGGTTCGGCTCTTCGAGGGCTCCAGTGTGGTGCGTCTCAGGAACCTTTACAATCCTAAGATCGGCGGTGGTCCCGTAGCGCCGGGCTTTAGCCCGGCATGCCGACCTGAGGTTCGGCGCCTCATCAGGGGCAATCGTCAAATTTCTGAACGCGCGCGGTATTCGGTCGCCGCAGCCGCCCCGGAAATCGTCAGTTCGTGCGTGGTGTCCTTCCGGCATTCGCAGCATGCTGCGGAACGAACGCTATCGTGGGCTGGTCGTGTGGAACCGCACCCACAAGTTACGAAGCCCGGAGACAGGCCAGAAAGTGGTGAGACGGAGGGCACAGCACGAGCATGTCCGCGCCGAACATCCGAATTTGCGCATCATCTCTGAGGAGCTCTGGAACAAGGTACAGGCGCGCATTCGGCAAATCAACGAGCATGGGGGGTTCCGCCGTCTGGGCGGAATGAACCGGACGGCTCAGAGCAGGACCTACATTTTCAGCGGAAAGTTGCAGTATGGATGTGGCGCGAACATGGTGATCGGCGGTGGAACCGGGCATACGCGAAGTACGTCTGCCCAAGCGCGCGTTATCGGGGCATTTGCTCAAACAAGCTTTACATACGCCGTGACTGGCTGGAAGAACAGCTACTGGATGCTCTTGCAGCTAATCTTCGTAGGCCGGAACTGCTGGAGCATGCCTTAGAAAGCTTTCAGAAACAGTTGGAGTGCAGTGCGCGCGAAATCCGGCAAGCTGCTGACTCCGTCCAGGAGCCTGAATTACGCACGGAACTGGAGAGCGCGACGGCGAGGGCCCGGAACTTGGTCGAGGCGATTGCGGTCCAGCGGATCTCGCCATTCCTGTCCCAGGAGTTGGCACGCGTCGAGGACCGCATCCAGGAAATTACCACTATCTTGAGTGCACCACGGCAGGCTGAGCAGCTGCAGTGGTCTTTCGATGAGCTCAGGCAATTTGTATTGCGTAAAGCCGAGAATTTCGTGGAACTGCTCCGAGGCGACCCGAAGCTTGCGAAAGGCGCCATCCAGAAGCACGTCGGCAAGCTCGTCCTGAAGCCGAAGCAAACGGCTGAAGGTCCGGTGTTCGAAATGACTGGCGATATCCACCTTTTCGGGGGCGACTCGAGTGTCATGCTGAACCATCCAGTAAGGCAGGACTACAACCAGCGACGTCCGCATAGTGCGCTGGGGTATCGGACGCCCGAGGAGTTCGCGGCTCAGGTCGCGGCGCGACGGGCGTCCTCCCCC
>JAHEKS010000038.1:0-13817 GCA_024638215.1 Acidobacteriota bacterium
CGCCTTGCTCGAGCGCGCCCCGGCCGAGGACCGGATCGTTCTGGTCTTGAAGGAAATGGAAGAGCTCTCGGTGGAAGAAATTGCGGAAATTATGCGGCTGACGAAAACCGCCGTCAAGGTTAGACTGCACCGGGCGCGCAAGCGGATGCTGCAGGATTATCGCCGGTGGCGGGCAGGGAGGTGAGCCCCATGCGATGTGATGACGTTCGAACCATCCTGGAGGAAGTTAGAGGGCCGGAGGCGCCCGAGTCCGTCCGCGCGCACCTGGCGTCTTGTGCCGATTGTGCCGAGTGGTGGCGGACCTGGCGCCTGGTGAGCGCGGGGTTCCGCGCGCTCGCCCAGGATTGGGTCCCGGAGCCGTCCTGGGGGTTCCCGCAGCGCGTGCTACGGCGGATTCAGAAGGCTGCCGGGCAAAGCAAAACGGCGGCGGATTTCCTAGAGCGTGCGGGCCGGCGGGTGGTCTGGGCCACGCTCGGTGTGACGCTGGCGGTGTTGCTGGCGCTGGTGGTGCCTCCGTCGGGCCCAGTGCGTGCGGCGAGTGAGCCGGATAACCTGGTGGTCGCCACGGCCTCGACCCAGAATTATTCCGTCATTGATGTGGACAATGCAGACATCTCCACGCCGCCGGTTCAGCCGGCAGTCGAGGGTATAAAGAAATGAGCCGTCGCGCTTACGTTTATTTTGTACTGACCTTCATTCTCGGGCTCGTGGTGGGCGTCGCCGCGACGATCTGTTGGGGGTGGCATGCGGGGATGTTCCGTCCCCACCACCCGGACGAGAAGCGCATCGTGCACTTTCTGCAGCGCCGGTTGAACCTGTCCGACGCGCAGACCCAGCAGGTGGACCAAATCATTCGTGATTCCGATGAGAAGTTCCGCCAGCTGCAGAAGCAGGTTGATCCGCAGTTTGACGCCATCCGGTCTGAGAGCCAGGACCGCATCCGCAAGGTTTTGAACCCCGACCAACTGGCCAAGTTCAATGAACTGGTCCGGCGCATGGAAGAACGCCGCAAAGCGCGCCACCTGCACTGAGGTGGCGGGCGCCGTGGGACCGGCTCAAAGGACAAGAATCCGATTTAGCTCAAGAAACGAGGCTTGATGATCCCATGGTAATTCAGGATTACTACAAAAAGCACAAGAAAACCGTCACGCTGGCGGCGATTGCGGTTGTGGTGCTCGTGACCGTCGGCATGGTGATGAAATCGCGCTCCTCGCAGGCCAAGTATCTGACCGCTGCGGTCCAGCAAGGCGACATCACGGCGGCGGTGCAGGCCACCGGGACCATCAACCCGCTGACGACGGTTCCCGTCGGATCCTACGTTTCGGGCACGGTGAAATACATCTTTGCCGATTTCAACAGCACGGTGCACGCCGGGCAGGTACTGGCACAGCTCGACCCGGCCATTTATCAGGCGCAAGTGATTCAGGCGCACGGCAACCTGGCCAACGCTCAGGCCAACGTGCAGAACCTGGAAGCCAGCATTGCGGCCGACCTGGCGGGGATCCAGAACAACCAGGCGAATATCACCCGCTTGAAAGCCGCGGCCGATTATGCGCGCGTCAACGCGGCCCGCATTGACAACCTGGCCAAGGAAGGCGTCCTTTCCGCTGACCAGCGGGACATGACCAGCTCCTCCGAGCAGCAGGCCGATGCCCAAGTCATCGCCGCCGAGGCGCAACTCAATCAGGCCAAGGCGCAGCTCGAACAGACCCGGGCGCAGCTTCAACAGGCGAAGGCGCAAGTCGAGGTCCAGACGGGCGTGCTGAAACAGGCGGAGACGAACCTGGCTTATACCACCATTGTGTCTCCGATTGACGGGACGGTGGTGGCGCGTAATGTGACGGTCGGACAGTCCGTGGCGGCTTCACTGCAGGCGCCGGTGGTCTTCAGCATCGCGCAGGACTTGACCCGGATGCAGGTCTACGCCGCCACCGACGAATCCGACACCGGCAATATCAAGATCGGAACGGAAGTGACTTTCCAGGTGGACGCATTCCCCTCGGAGACGTTCACCGGCCGGGTGAGCGTCATCCGGTTGAACGCCACCACCATCCAAAACGTGGTGACCTACAACACCATTATTGATTTCGAAAACCCGCAGGAAAAGCTCCTGCCGGGTGAAACGGCCTACGTGACCATTCCGATCGGTCACGCCTCCGATTGCATCAAGGTTCCCAACGCGGCGCTGCGGTTCACGCCGGAATTGCCTCGTTCCAAGTTGCAGGAGCTTTACAAAGAGTACGGGATTTCGGCTTCCGCCACGGGAACGCATCCCGGCGGCTGGCGTGTGGTTTGGAAGCTGGGGCCGCGCGGCAGCCTGATTCCGGTGAAGGTGCGGACGGGAATTACGGATTACAGCTTCACGCAGCTCATTGACGGGAAGCTCAAGAGTGGCGACGAGCTGGTCACAGGTCAGGAGTCAGCGTCCGCGGGCGGCACCCAGTCGCCTATCGGAGGGCCGCGCTTTGGCGGGCGGAGGTAAACATCGTGAATCCTGAGGAGCTGGTTCAAGCGGATATGGAAACGATGGAAAGGGCGTCAGGTTCGCCTTTCGTGATTGATGTGCATAATGTCCACCGGACCTACGACCTCGGAGAGGTCCAAGTCCACGCGCTCCGGGGCGTTTCGCTCAAGGTCGAGCGGGGCGAGTTCGTGGCGATTATGGGCGCGTCGGGCTCCGGAAAATCAACGTTTATGAACATCACGGGCTGTCTCGATCGGCCCACGCGAGGCACCTATCTGCTCGACGGAGTGGACGTTTCGAAACTGGAGAAAAAGGAACTGGCTCGAATCCGCAATCGCAAACTGGGTTTCGTTTTTCAGGGATTCAACCTGCTGGCGCGGACCTCAGCGCTGGAGAACGTGGAGCTTCCCCTCATCTATTCCGGGATGACGCACGAAGAGCGGATCGCGCGCGCCCACCAGGCGCTGAGAGCGGTCGGGCTGGAGGGCCGGGAACACCACCACCCGGCGCAGCTCTCGGGCGGCCAGCAGCAGCGCGTGGCCATCGCCCGCGCGCTGGTCAACGATCCTTCCATCATTCTCGCCGACGAGCCCACCGGCAATCTGGACAGCCGCACCAGCGTCGAAATCATGCAGATCTTTCAAAAGCTCAACGCCGAGCGGAACATCACTATCCTGCTGGTGACCCACGAGACCGATATCGCCCGCTTTGCCAAGCGGGTGGTTCTGTTCCGCGACGGCAAGGTCAGGAAGGATACTCCTCTGGACGATCGCGCCGACGCGAGCGAAGTCCTCTTGACCATGCCCTGGATTGACGACGACGAGGAAGAGGAAGGGGAAGGGTCCGGCGACTGATGGAATGGTCGGCTACTGTTCGCGTGGCCTTGCGCGCCCTCCAGCGCAACAAGATGCGCACGGGACTGACCGTGCTGGGGATCATCATTGGTGTGGGCGCGGTCATCTGCGCCGTGGCGATCGGCGAAGGAGCTTCCCAGGAAGTGCAGCAACAAATCTCAAGTCTCGGCGCCAACCTGATCTGGATCGAAGCCGGCGGCCGCAACGTGAACGGCGTCCGCACCGGAACGCGCGGGACCAAGAGCTTGACCTTGGGAGATGCGAAAGCGATTCAGGAGCAGATTCATTGGGTCACCAACGTCTCACCCCACGTGGATACCGGCGTCCAGATCGTCTACGGCAATCTGAATTGGTTCACGCGGGTGAGGGGCGTGGCGCCGGAATACCTGGCCGTCAGGGATTGGGGTGTGGTGGAGGGAAGCCCCTTTTCCGAAGCCGATGTGGAACATGCCGCCAACGTTTGCCTGCTGGGCCGCACCGTTTCGGATTTCCTGTTTGGCGATGCCAACCCGACCGGGAAAACGATTCGCGTCAAGAGCATTCCGTGCCTGGTGACGGGAGTCCTGGCCAGCAAGGGGCAATCGGCCTTCGGCAGCGATCAGGACGATACCCTCTTGATGCCTTACACGACGGTGCAACGGAAGATCAAAGGCATTGACTGGCTGGATGACATCATGTGCTCGGCGGTTTCGCCCACGGTGATTGACGCGGCGGAAAAGCAAATCGCCGCCCTACTGCGGGAACGCCACCACCTGCGGGCCGACGCGGAGGATGATTTCAACTTGCGCCACCCCGGCGATGTGGCGCAGGCGCGGGCGCAATCGCAAAAGATCATGACCCTGCTGCTGGCCGGCATCGCTTCGGTTTCGCTGCTGGTGGGCGGGATCGGGATCATGAACATCATGCTGGTTTCGGTGACCGAGCGCACGCGCGAGATCGGCGTGAGGATGGCGGTGGGGGCCACCGAGCAGGACGTGCAAAGGCAATTCCTGAGCGAGGCGCTGGTGCTGAGCCTGCTGGGAGGAATTGCCGGACTTTTCGCGGGGATCGGTGGGTCGGCGCTGGTTTCCTCGTTGCTGAAATGGCGCACCTCCGTGCCGCTCGAAGCGGTCTTGATTGCGGTGGTGTTCTCGGCGAGCGTCGGGATTTTCTTTGGGTATTACCCGGCGCGCGAGGCGGCGCGGCTGGACCCGATTGAAGCGCTCCGGTACGAATGAGGGCCGGAGCAAGGCCGGGAAGACTGCAGAAGGACTCGAAACGAGGGAGGCGAAGAAGCAATGGATTTGGCGGCAACGATTCGCGTCGCTCTGCGCGCGCTGGCGCGCAACAAAATGCGCACCACGCTCACCATGCTGGGCATCATCATCGGCGTCGGCGCGGTGATCTGTACGGTGGCGATCGGCGAGGGCGCCGCAAACCAAGTGCAGGAAGCCATCCGAAACCTCGGCGACAATATCGTTTTCGTCGCCGCGGGAAGCGTCAACCAGCACGGCGTGCACATGGGCAGCCAGGCGACCAAAACCCTGACGGTGGGCGACGCCAAGGCCATCCGCCAGCAGATCCCTTTGATTCCCCGGGTGTCGCCCGGAGTGGGCGCCGCCGCCCAGGTGGTTTATGGCAACCAGAACTGGTTCACCCGCATTCGAGGCGTGGGTCCGGAGTACCTGGAGATTCGCCGCTGGCCTATCGAGCAGGGCAGTTCCTTTTCCGATCACGAGGTGGATTCCGCCGCTAACGTTTGCCTGCTGGGGTTGACCGTGGCTCAGAACCTTTTCGGCGATGAAAACCCCCTGGGCAAAACGGTGCGCATTCAGAACATTCCGTTCCGGGTGATCGGCATCCTGGCGTCGAAAGGGCAGTCGCCTTTCGGGCAGGACGAAGACGACACCATCATCATGCCTTACACGACGGTGCAGAAGAAGATCTCCGGGATTGACTGGCTGCAATACATCATGTGCTCCGCGAGCTCGCGAGGCTCCATCCATGCGGCAGAGACCCAATTGGAGGGTCTGCTGCGCGAGCGGCACCACCTGCGGGCGGACGAGGACGACGACTTCATCATTCGTAGCCCGACTGACTTGGCCGACGCGCAGGCGCAGTCGGGGCGCATCATGACCCTGCTGCTGGCGAGCATTGCCTCGGTTTCGCTGCTGGTGGGCGGCATCGGGATCATGAACATCATGCTGGTTTCGGTGACGGAGCGCACGCGCGAAATCGGCGTGCGCATGGCCGTCGGCGCCACCGAGCAGGACGTGCAAATGCAGTTCCTGAGTGAAGCTACGGTCCTCAGCCTGCTGGGGGGGACGGCGGGAGTCATGATTGGTGTGACGGGGTCGATGGTAGTCTCCAACATGCTTCGCTGGCCCACCACCATCCCGCCGGAAGCGATTGGCATCGCGGTTTTGTTCTCGGCGGGCGTGGGGATCTTTTTTGGATACTATCCCGCGCGCAAAGCGGCGCGCCTGGACCCGATTGAGGCGCTTCGATACGAATGAGGAAAGGGGAAGTACGATGAGTGGCAGAATTGCTTGGAAATGGAATTTGGCGTCAGGCCTCGGGGTCTTTTTCATCCTCCTGGGCACGGCCGCTTGGCCGTTGCGGGCCGTGACCGCGCCGCGCGCGGCTTCGAGCGACGAACAGTTCTTCATCATTTCGTCCGTGGATTTGAAGAAAGATCAACTGGTTCTGAAGCGGCCCACGGAAGTCACGGTGCTGATGGACGTGAATGACAAGACCGTGGTGCTGGATGAGAAGGGGAAGCCGCTGCACCTGAAGGACCTGCGCGCCGGCGATACGGTCTTTGTTACTTCACGGCAGGACAAGGACCAAACGCCTATCGCCACGCGCATCCGCAAAGGCTACATGACCCTCGAGGAAGTCCGAGCGCGCTACTTGCGCGAGTGACGTGCGGGGAAGGCTCGCGGCGGGGAGCCGCGAAAGGATTGCCGCGGCGGCGCCGGTTCGCCGCCGGGCGGAGGGCGACTCTCAAAACGGAATATCTTCGTCCGTGATTTCGGGTGCGGAAGAGGGCTCGGGGGGTGGCTCGGGAGGCTCGCCCTCAGCGCGGCTCGCGGCGGCGCCGGCTGCGGCAGGCCGCTCGGAATCGCTGCGCGAGCCGAGCATCTGCATCCGCTGGGCGATGATTTCATACGCCGTCCGCTTCTGTCCCGTCTGCTTGTCATCCCACTGGCGGCTGCGGATGCTGCCCTCGATGTAAATCTGCTTGCCCTTGGTCAGGTACTGGCCGCAAATTTCCGCCAGCTTGTTCCAGGCGATGATGTTGTGCCACTCCGTGCGCTTTTGTTGCTCGCCGGTGCGGTCCTTGAAAGATTCGTCGGTCGCCAGCGAGAACTTGGCGACCGGAGCGCCGCTGGGCGTGTATTTGAGCTCAGGGTCTCTGCCCAGGCGCCCGATGAGGATCACTTTGTTAACAGAGCCAGCCATAGGAACCTCACTCTCGATAATCGTGGCTTAGCGCGACTTGGCGCGCAGACTGCGCAGGCGCTGCTTGGCCAGATCTGCCTCGCGTGAATTGGGAAAGCGCTGGACGAGCGAGCGCAACTCGCGCTCCGCCGCCGTCTTCTGGCCGAGCGCCTGCAGAGCATAACTCTTTTTCAGTTGCGCGGCGGGGAGTTTGTTGCCG
The DNA here is from genome assembly GCA_024638215.1 of Acidobacteriota bacterium. Taxonomy (GTDB): domain Bacteria; phylum Acidobacteriota; class Terriglobia; order UBA7540; family UBA7540; genus JAHEKS01. The sequence continues at coordinate 6,962 of JAHEKS010000038.1, forward strand.
CTCGGGTACCGGTCCAGGCACTTGTTGTATTCCTCGATTGCCTGCTTGTAATTCTTCTGCGCGTAATAGCACTCGCCGATGTAGAACTGCGCGTTGGGCGCCAGGTCGCTGTCGCCGTAATCCTTCAAAAATTCCTGGAAAGCCTCGACGGCCAAATCGTACTGGCCGCCGGTCAGATACGAAACGCCCGACTTGTAGAGCGTGTCGGGATCGGGCAGGGCCGGCGCTTGCGGTTGCGCGGGGCCGCCGGCGGGATTGGCCCCGGGCTGGCCGGCCGGAGCCGGGGGCGGAGTACTCAGCGTCTGGATGATGTTCTGCGTCTTGGCCACCTGATCGTTCAGTTTGGCCAGCCGCGACTTGGCCTCGTCCACGCTTTCGCTCAGGACCTGCAACTGGCTGGTGAGGGAATCGAAGCGGGCGTCGGTTTCCGCCAGATTCTTCTGGGAGGACTTTTGCAGTTCGGCCACGGTTATCCGCATGGAACTGACGTTGTCGTTGACCTGCTCGACCAGAGTACGCAGGACAGCCGATTGCGTGTCAATCGTCTTTTGCATGTTCTGGACCGTCTGCTGCAAGGTATCCAGCTGCTGCATGATGCGGATGATCTCACGGCTGACGCCAAAGGCGGATGGCGGCGCGAGACCCCACAGGCAAATCACCAGCGAAACTAAAAAGGCTTTCTTTCTCAAGGGAAAATCCCTCACTCGTTGAATTCAAACCCTCGCCAGTCTACTCCGGCGCGCGCGCCGGGGTCAACCCGAACTCGCACACTGATCGCTGCTTGGCGCGACGCTTGGGGAAAGGGAGGGGGAGACCCCGGCGAGTCTCCCGCTCAAGTTGATCAGCGTCCCGAGGGCCGGCCGAAAACGAGGTGAGCCCGGCGGTTCTGCTGCCAGCATTCCTCCGTGTGCTCCGTGCAGAAAGGCCGGTCCTTCCCGTAGGAGATGGTGAAAATGCGGTTGGCAGTGACGCCCAGGTTGACCAGGAAGTTTTTGGCGGCGGTGGCGCGGCGATCGCCCAGTCCGAGGTTGTATTCTTCGCTCCCGCGCTCGTCGCAATGGCCCTCAATCGTAAAGACGATGCTGGGATTGCCTTTCAGAATCTCGGCGTCTGCCGTCAAGGCTTGCTGGGCGTCGGGGCGGATGTCGGACTTGTCGTAATCAAAATAGGCGTCCTGGATCTTGGTGCTGAAGAGTTCCTCTTCGGTGACTTTGGGTTGGGCCGGCGGAGGAGCCGCTTCCGGCGGGGGCATGGTGACCGTGACGCGTGCGCTGGCCGATTGCGTGCCGCCGGGTCCGGTGGCCGTCGCCACGTACGTGGTGGAACCGGCGGGCGTCACGGTCGTCGAGCCCGTGGCTTGAACTTTGCCGACCTCGGGCTCGATGGATACTTCGGTGGCGTTCTGGGACGCCCAGCTGAGGGTTACGGATTGGCCCTTCTCAATCGTGGCGGGTTCCGCCGTCAAGCTGATAATGGGAGAAGCCGGCGCGGCGGGCGCCGGTGGAGGCGGCGGAGGCGCGACGGCCACTTTCTTCTTGTGACAAGCTCCCAGGGTTATGACGAAGCCGAGAACACTAAGCAGGAACATTAATCTGAAAAGGTTCTTTCGCATGCTATCTCCTTCCGAAGTCTGCAAAATCGGTTGATCCTAATTTAGTAAATGGACCTGTTCGTAAGAATGAATGGTAAAACGCTGCGACCCTGACCTTCCTTCGAACCCGGCCATATTTAGCACCCGGCGATAAACAGCAAGAATTCAATGCGCACCAACCATTTCGATTCCAGCCACTGGCCCCTCTAATTCGACCATGTGGGATTCCAGTTCTGCCCGTCGCGAGTCAACTGCTGGGGGTTCGCGCCGTCAGCCAGCATGGTCCAAACCTGCTTGGAACCCGACCGGTTGGATTCGAAGACCAAATGCCGCCCGTCCGGCGACCACGAAGCATGCTCGTTGCGGCCGGCATCGTGCGTGAGCTGCACGATCCGCCCGGTGGCGATTTCCACGACATAGATATCATAAGTCCCTGTATCCGAAACGCGCCAGGAAAAGGCCATGAACAGCCCGTTCGGGGACCAGGAAGGCGAGCTGGCGTCGCCGCCTCCGGTGATCAGCCGCCGCAGGTTGGTCCCATCCTCCGACATGATGTAGATCTGCGGCGTCCCGCTACGGTCGGAAACAAAAGCGATTTCGTTGCCGGTCTTGGGGTTCCACACCGGCGAAATATCCACGCCGGGCGAGAAGGTCAGGCGATGCAAGTTGCGGCCGTCAACGTCGGAGACGTAAATCTCCGGATCGCCGCTCATGCTGGAGCAGAAGGCAATGCGCTTCCCGTCGGGAGCCCAGGCGGGGGTGGTGTTCAATCCTTTATAAGTCGGGAAGGGAACGCGGTGATTGGTTTCGAGCGAAAACAGGAAAATATCCGGATTGCCCAGGACGTAGCTGGTGAAGGCCAGCTTGGTGTTGTCCGGCGACCAGCGTGGCGTCAGCGACAGAGAGCCGTAGCTGGTGATGGGCCGCTGGTTGAACCCGTCGTAGTCCATGATCCAGATCTCGTCGTGATGAGTGCGGTTGCTGACGAAAGCGATGCGGGTCAGCGCGATGCCGGGAACCCCTCCTCCCAGCGTCTGGATGATTTCATTGGCCAGGCGGTGCGCGGCGTCGCGCGTGGAAATGTCGTTCATGGTGGCAACGTAGCGCTTGCCCAGAACCGAGGCGCTGGAAGGATTCTTGACGTCGAACAGGCGCCCGGTAATCACCAGGTTGGAATTGATGATCTCGGTTTTTCCGAACACCAGCATCTGCGCCTCTGCGGGCGAGCTGGACCAGGCCTGGAAATCCACGTCCGCCGGCTCGACGGGGAGCTTCAGGGGAAACATGCTCTTGCTGACCAGGTCGAAGATTCCCGACTGGTCGAGGTCGTTGCGCAGGACGCTGTTGAACTCGTTCGTCAGGCGCACCAGCTCGGCGTCGGTGGACTGCGCCTGGAAATCGGAAACCGCCAGACGAATTTTGGGCGCGCCGAGATTGATTCCGGTGGAAAACCAGTCCTGGCCTCGGCCCGGGTAGGGAGCGAGAAGGTAAGCAGCAAGAGCGACAAAAGTGAGAGCCAGCAGCAGCCGAAGTTGTCTATGCGTCATGTGAAAGCAGCCACGGTATTGAAATGATGCAGGTTACTTTGTGTAAGTTGTCTCACGCCCTGATGCGTGAGAGTTCGTCGTCCAACAACAGTGTACCTGAACGATCGGCTTTCGCAATCAACGGCGCCGAAAATCGAAATAGAATTCCACCGAAACCTTGTCTCCGGAATAGCCCGGCGGGAGCGGCCCGACCGGATTGGAGGCCAAGACCGCTCGCAAGGCCGAGCGGTCCACCTCCGGGATGCCGCTCGACTGCGAGACTTCGACATTGGTGATGTTCCCATCCCTCAAGATGTCGAAGTGCACGTAAACGCGCGGAGCGGTCAGCAGGTTCGCACTGATGGTCGAAAGCAGCCAGTTGCTGCTGATGCGGTTGCGCACCGCGTCCACATACCACCCGAAACGGTCGCCGAAGTTTCCCTCACCAAAAGCCAGCCCTCCCTGGCCGGCATAATTGGTGAATTGATTGTAATTCATCGAGGGCTTGCCGCCTAGGCCGTAGGGAACAGCATTATCAGGCATTTCCTCTTGCGGCTGAATGCGCTTGTTCACTCGGACGGGCTTTTCCTGCGCCACCGATTCCTTGAACTTGGGAATGGGCTTGGCTTCGGGCGGCGGCTCGAGTTTTGGCTTGGTCTCCGTGCGGTAGAGCCCGGGATTCTGAGTGGCCAGGGTGTTCGGAGTCGCGAGCTGGGGGGAAGGCAAGGGAATTCCGGGCAGTGAAGCGACCGCATTGACGCGCACCGCGCCGCCTGGCCCCCAGTTCTTGCCCCAATGGCCGGCCCAATGAAGGTTCAGCGCAGCGTAAACAAACGCGGCCAGAAACAGCGCGCCGTGCAGCACCACGGAAACCAGCAAGGTGCCGCGCAACGTGTCGCGGCGGTCGGGAACGATATCAAAGGTGGTAGCGCCCATGCTGCCTTCCGATTCCGATAGCGCCCGGCAATCCCTGGCGAAGCGGGCCGCGAAACCGGGGAAAAATCAGGGTCTCCCGGAAGTGTTCAACGGCTCGGTGACAATGTTGATATTGGTCAGCCCGGCCTGCTTCAGCGCGTCAATCACCTTGGCGAACGCGCCGAAGGGAACCGCCTGGTCGCAGCGCAAATACACCGGCGAAGTCTTCTCGCCCCGCATTTGATCGAGCACTGAAGACCCCAGGCGATGAATGTTGACGGGATGGTTGCCCACGTAAACGGTCTGCTTCTTGTCCACCGTCACCACCACGCGCTCCTCGGAAATGGCCTTGACGGTGCGCGTCTTCGGCAAATCCACTTCAATGCCCGACTGCAGGATCGGCGCGGTGATCATGAAGATCACCAGCAACACCAGCACCACGTCGACCAGCGGCGTGACGTTGATTTCCGAAAGTGAGGTTTGAGTTCGACCTTTGGGGTTTGTGAAGGCCATGGCGAATCACCTTCCTTGGCCGGTGTTTCGAGTCGCGCAGGGAGCGACGGCCGCGACGGGCTGTTCCTAGGTGAAGTGGCGCTCCGTCATATTCAGGAATTCCAGACCGAAGTCGTCCATCTGCGCGCCGAATTCCTTGAGGTGCTGAAGGTATTGGTTGTACGCAATGACGGCCGGGATGGCCGCGAAAAGACCCGCGGCGGTCGTCACCAGCGCTTCCGAAATTCCCGGCGCCACGCTGCGCAGCGACGCCGTGCCGGCGCTGCCCAATCCCTGGAAGGCGTCAATGATGCCCCACACCGTTCCGAACAATCCGATGAAGGGCGTCACCGCGCCGATGGTCGCCAGCCACGTCAGCCAGTTCTCCAGCAGCGTCAGTTGGGCGGAGGAGGCAATCTGCAGCGCGCGCTCGACCGCGTCCAGGCTGCGGACGCGCGGCGTGCCGGGGTTTTGCGTCACGACCGCCTGGTTCTCAATCTCGCGATAGCCGGCCAGGAACACTTCCACCAGAGGGCTCGCGGTCAGGTTCTTGCACGCGGCGCGAATTTCCGAGAGCTTGCGGCTGCCGCGGAAAATCCGCATGAATTCGCGCGAAGCCCGCCGCGCCGATTTGAACCTGGAGTATTTTTTGAGAATGATCGCCCAGGAAAGGACGGAGAAAAAAAGAAGGACGAGTAGTGTGATTCGGGCGACGAGTCCGGTGGCGGCAATCAACTGCCAGACTTCGCCCTGGTGTTGAAAGAGCAGCAGGCTTACGTGCAACCAACCTCCCTTACGACCATGAACTCCCTCCCGTCATTCAAGCTAGCACACACGCTCCAGTCCGTCAACGAAAGAGGCGCGAGCCTTCACCGTGGCTTGCGCTTCGCAATCTTCTCCGCACAAGCCGCACAAGGCAAAAGGGATGCAGGTCAAGAAAAAAGTGTGTCAGCCGTGTCAACGGTGTCGCGGGTGTCACGGGGACCACCGGCGTCGCTGGCGGGGCGCTTAGTCGTTATAACGATTGTCGTGTGAACTTTCGTGGCCATCCTTCTGGCGTCGCCGGTGAGGCCGCGCAAGGCTTCAGAGGTGCGCCGTCACCGCCGGTGCTGCGCAACCATGGTTCGCCGACTTGGAAAACGCCGTAGGAGGGTCGAAACCCGCCGCTGCCTCTCGCTGCCTGACGCTTGGCCCGCGCTTCTCGCTGCCGACCGCCCGCGCACAAACCCGATTCTGCTCCTCGCTTCGCCCGACCGCCCGACTTCATGTCTCATTTCTCAACAAAACTCCCCTTCGACCTATTTGGGCCGCCGTCTTCAAACCGTGTTATCATCGCGGCAGTTCCTTCCCGGGAGGCAATTCTTTATGCCTCGCCAACGCGCGCCATGGTGGATGTACGTTGTCGCAGCCTCTTTCGTGGGTTTTGTCGCCCTCTTTTACTATCAACTTTTCTTAGGGCCCCCGCCGGCTCCCGGCCTGAAGGCCAAATTCGAGAGCGGCGGTGCTCTCGTTTTATCTGTGGATGCCGGCAGCGCCGAAGCCCGCGCGGGGCTCGAGCCCGGCGATCGCATCCTCACCATTGACGGCCGCCCGGTTCGCAGCGGCCATGATTGGGAGGCCCGCCTCGCCAACACCGAAGTCGGCGTCCCGCAGCGCTGGCGGATCCTGCGTGGCGGCCAGCCGCGGGAGCTGGTCGTGTCCTATTCCCGCGTCGTTTGGAAGGATTTTGTGGCCCTTGGCACAACCTCGCTGTGGGGCCTCTCCTTATTCTTCTTGACCTCCTTGTCTCTCGGTCTGCTGGTGGCTTTTCGCCGCCCCCAAGACCCGAAGGCGATGATGGGGGCCTGGGTGCTCTTGACGGCCGCAGTCACCTTCGGACTTCCCGACGGCTGGGCGGCCACTTGGCGCCACTTGCCGGTCTTCCTCAGTTCCTTCCTGTGGATTCCCGGCGTCAGCCGCCTTGTTCCGGACGCTATCCTGCTCAGTTTTTTCGCCGTTTTTCCGGCAAGAATTTTTCGCGCGCGCTGGCCGTGGGTGTTTATTTGGGCGCCGGCATTGGCGCTGTTGCCGTGGCGAGCCTGGGGCATCTACGGGATCATCTACAGGCCCGAAACCGTGGCAAACCTTCCGCAGTGGGTCTTTACGGCAATTTCCGTGCGCAGCATGGTGTTTGTGCTCGCCAGCCTCCTTTTTCTTGGTCTGAACTACCGCCGCCTCGCGGATGCCAACCAGCGCCGCCGCATGCGGGTGCTTCTGGCGGGCGTGGCCGTGAGCGTGCTGGGCGTTATCGTCTGGGTCGCGATCGGCGCGAGCCGCGTGGCCCGTCCCTGGG
>JAHEKS010000038.1:13827-24260 GCA_024638215.1 Acidobacteriota bacterium
GTGTATTTATCGTTTCTGGTATTCCCCTTATCCTTCGCTTACGCCATCCTGCGCCACCGCATGTTCGACCTGGGCGTGATGATTCGCCAGGGGCTGCAATACGCCATGGCGCGCGGCGTGGTGCTGTCGCTGGTGCCGGTGCTGGGAATCATTCTGGTGGGGGATTTGCTCCTGCACGGCGACCAGCCGCTGATCAAGGTTCTGGCTGCCCGCGGCTGGGTTTACGTCGCGCTGGGTGGGCTGGCTCTGCTGGCGCACACGCAGCGAACGCACTGGATGCGAGCGCTCGACCGGCGCTTTTTCCGCGAGCACTATGACGCCCAGCGATTGCTGCGCGATATTGTGGAGGAGATTCGCCAAGCGGGAAGCCTGGAGCGAGTGGCCGCGCGCGCCGTCGCCGCCATCGAGGCCGCCCTGCACCCGGAATTCGCCGCCATGCTGACGATGGCGCCGGGCGAGTCCAACTACCGCAGCCTGGCCTCCGCCCCTGCCGGCCAGGCGCCGCCGCCGCTTCCGGCGGACAGCAAGCTGGTGGCGCTCGCCCGCGTGCTGGGGAAACCGCTCGAGACACCGCACTCGGAATCCGGATGGCTCCAGCAGCAGCTTCCGCACGCCGAAACCGATTTTCTCCGCCAGGCGCGGATTGACCTGCTGGTGCCTGTGGCGGCCGCGCCCACCAGCACGCAAGTGCTGCTGGCCCTCGGCATGAAGAAGTCCGAAGAACCCTACTCGCGCGAAGACCAGGAATTGCTGGAGGCCATCGCCGCCAGCCTGGCGCTGCTGCTGGGAAAGCCGGTGACTCCCTCGGAAAAAGTCAGCGAAGCGTTCGAGGAATGTCCAACGTGCGGCGTCTGCTACGACACGGGCTCGGGCCACTGCGCCGAGGACAGCGCGCCGCTGGCCCTCACGCGGTTGCCGCGATTGCTCTCCGGCCGCTATCGGTTGGACCGGCGGCGCGGGCGCGGCGGGATGGGCGCCGTCTATGAGGCGCGGGACACGGCGCTCGACCGGCGCGTGGCGGTCAAAGTCATCCGCGACGAACTGGTGGGGAACGCCGAAGCCGCCGAGCGTTTCCAGCGCGAAGCGCGCGCCGCCGCCGGCTTCACCCATCCCAACGTCGTGACCATTTATGACTTTGGCATCGCATCGGACAACCGCGCCTTTTTGGTGATGGAACTTCTGGAAGGCGCCGCGCTGCGCGATGAGATGAAGCGCTTGGGACCTCTGCCCGCCGCGCGCGTCCTCGCCGTGATGCGCGGCGTCTGCACCGCCGTCGAACCCGCCCACCGTCGCCAACTCGTCCATCGCGACCTGAAACCTGAAAATATCTTCCTGGCGCGGAGCGAGGGCGGGGAAGTTGCCAAAGTCCTGGATTTCGGCGTCGCCAAGTTTCTGCCCGCGGCGCCGATGGGCGACGTGACCGCTCCGACCGCCGACACCGGGACCGGGGCGCTGATCGGTACGGTGCGCTATATGTCTCCGGAACAACTGCGCGGCGGCAAGGTCAATGTGGGCTGGGACCTGTGGGCGCTGACGGTGGTCGCCTACGAAGCCTTGACGGGCGCGTATCCGTTCGCCGGAACCACCGCGGCGGAATTTTCCAGCGCCATCCTCGCCGGGCAGTTCGCTCCGGTTTCGTCGCACGTTCCCGACGCGCCCGCAAGCTGGCAGGAATTCTTCACGCGCGCCCTTTCTCTCGACGCCACGGCCCGCCCCGCGTCCGCACAAGAGTTGTTGGCCGAAATTGAGAAGGCCGTTTGACCAGGGCAGAGGTCATGCCAATGTAATTGGTGGTACGCGATCCCGGACGGAAGGAGCACAAGACGGTGAAGTCCTACGTTTTTCCGGTGGTTGTGGAACCCGACGAGGACGTTTGGCGCGCCTACGTCCCCGAGCTTGAATCCATGGGCGCGGCCACCTGGGGCAACACCAAGGATGAAGCGATGCGGAATATCCAGGAAGTTGCCCAGATGGTGATTGAGGAGCTACTGGAAGAGGGCAAGGCGCTGCCGCCGAGCGTGACCGTATCCGACCATCCCGTCGTCGCGGTCACCGTTTGACGGCGAACTCCTCCCATCCGCCATTCCCCGCCGTGTAACCGGTAGGCCTGATCTGTGAAATAATTAATCTATGAATGTGGATCTATTCCGTCTCCGGTCTGTGACCGCCCGCCAACTCGCCTCCGCTCTCCAAAGCGATGGGTTCGTCCTAAAGAGACAAAAAGGAAGCCATCGGCATTACGTCCATCCGGACGGTCGCCGGGTGACGCTTTCGTTTCACCATGCCTCGTGATACCTTTCGCCCCGGCACCTTGAAAAGCATCATCGAGCTTCAGGCCCGCTGGACGGTAGCCGATCTTCGCCGCCTCGGCTTGATGGCCTAAATTACGGGCCAAGCCAGGAGGGAAAACGAACGCCGTTTCGGAGTGCGGGGGCTTGCTCCCGCTTTTGAGGGTGGCGGCCAGCCGCCGCACGCCGTGCCGCGCGGAGCAAGGATCTGTGGCGGCGGAATGAATGCCGGCAACAAGCGTGATATATTAGGCTGCAAGACAGTCGGAGGCGCCATGAGTCGCGATGAACTGCTAGCAAGGATCACAGTGAACCCGGGAGTCTGTTTCGGGAAACCCTGCATCCCCGCGGCCACCGGATTTGGGTGTCGCTGGTCCTGGACCTGCTTGCGAGTGGCATGAGCACTCCTGAAATCTTGAGTGACTACCCCGGGCTGCAAGAAGCCGACGTTCTAGCCTGCATCGCCTACGGTGCGGAGATGTCGCGCGAGCGGTACGTGGAAATTCCTGCCAAGTCGGCCCTATGAAACTCAAGCTGGATGAGAACCTCGGCCGGAGACCTGCCCAGTTGCTGCGTGAATGCGGCCACGATGTAGCCAGCGTCATGGGACAAGGACTTGGCGGCGCGTCGGATCGGGCCCTGATTGAGGCCTGCCGTGGGGAGCGCCGATGTCTGGTGACACTCGACTTGGAATTTGCAAACCCGCTGGTTTTCAAGCCTTCCAACCATGCCGGCATCACGGTCCTGAGGTTGCCTTCCAAACCTGGCTACCACGACCTGGTTGATGCAGTCGAAACACTTGCCGCCATGCTCGCCCGTTCGCCAGTGGAAGGCAGGCTCTGGATCGTGCAACCAGGCCGCGTCCGGGAGTACCAGGAACCTCGCACGGAAGAAGTGGAAGGCGCAGACGCTGGCGCCTAGGGGCGAACGGCGTCCGCCCTCCAGCTTTAGCGGCGATGTCCTCATCGCCGATTCGGAAGGACGCCGGAATGAGCGCGCGGCGAGGACACCGGCGCTGCGGTGGGTTCATTACTGGGAAGGGCTCAGCGTCAGTCCAGCGACAATTGACCGTGGCTGGGACCACGACCTGCGGCAGCAAACGAGGCGACTATGGCACGAAAGGCTTACGAACCACCTGCGGCAATCTCCGAGCGCGGCTGGCGATACCACCATCTCGGCATCCCTACAACGAAGTCGCGGCCCGGCGAGCATTATCTGGCGAAGTTCAAGGTGTACGTCACGGGATTTGAAACCAGTCGCTACGGAATCAAATGAATGCGTTTTGAGCCGGGCAGCCCGGTTCCCGCCTTCGTCCGCTCCGTGCCGCACCTCGCCTTCGAAGTGGACGATCTGGACGTGGCGCTAGAAGGCCGAGAGGTTTTGACGCCCCCTAATTCTCCTTCGCGAGGCGTTCGCGTGGCAGTGATAGTGGACGACGGCGCCCCCGTCGAACTCCTGGAATTCCACAGCCAATAGCCCTCGAGCCCTTGTTCTGCGGCCGGGCCAGTAGAGACAAACGGCGTCCACCCTTTTGGAGTGCGGGAGCTTGCTTCCGCTTTGGGGTTGCTCCCGGCGTGGCCAAAGCGGCGACAAGCCGCCGCACTCCATGAGCAGTCGTCTGCCTAATGCCCTCGCCTCGCTTTGCCCGACTGCCGATCACGGCAGGGGGTTGGTGAAAACCTTGGGAGGCGCCGAACCGCCCGGGAGCGTTACGGGCGTGACGCCGGTGTCCTCGCAAGTCATGGCGTGGGGGAAATGGTTGACGATCTCGTCCGGAATTTCCGCCTCGGACGCGGGAATGGGGGGCTTCGAGCCTGCCAGGCGTGCGGGATCGAACCCGCCCAGCAAATCGGTCAGGCGCGGGTTGGTATCGCGCGGGCCCTGGGGCAGGTAGGGTTTCTCGTCGGGCAGGGAAGCGAGCGGTGGAAGCTCGAAGAGGACATCGAGGAATTTGGCGAAGGAGGCGTGGTCGCCCGGGTCGGAGACGATGCCGCCCGACTTGGCGTAGGGAGAAATCAGAATCAGCGGCACGCGCGGGCCGTCGCCGCAGGGTTCCTTGTCGGGGCAGGTCTCGAATTGCGGCGGCGGAACGTGGTCGTAGAAGCCGCCCGCGTCGTCCCAGATGACGATGAGGGCGGAATCCTGCCAGTACGGGCTGCGCGCCACCGCGTTGACCACTTTCGCAACCAGCGATTCGGAGAGTTGCGAATCCGAATACGCCGAGTGGTCATCGTCGCCCAGGATGAACCGCGCGCGCGGCTCCGAGGGCACCCAGCCGAAGGGATTCACCAGTCCCCCCTTGATGAAGAAAACGCCTTTGGAAGGCAGCTCGCGTTTTTCCACGACGCTGAAAAAATCCAGCAAATCATGGACGCCGCTCCACAGGGGCAGGTTCTTGCGGAGGTAGCCGAAGTACTGCACGGCATTGTGATGAGGGATATACGCAGGATGGTTATTGCCTTCACCGTTGCCGAAACCCTCCTGATACCAGGCCCAGGGCACGGCTTGGTGGTCAAGATCCACCAGCTTGCCGACGTCTTCGCGGATGTCGTCGCTGTCTTCTTTGGCGTCGTCGGCGTCGCGCCCGCGCAGCGAAAGCATCAGCGTGGCGTAGGTCTGGTCGAGCTGCAGGGCGCGGCCGGGGCTATCGTAATCGTACGGGCCGAAGGCCGGGCTCCGATCGTTGACCACCGGCTCGCCCGCGGTTTCGTCGGTGCGGGATTTCTGCTCGGGATGGCGCGCCGCCTGCGTCTGGCCGGTCTGCGCGGCAATCAGGTCAATGTTGCCGGGCGCCGAGGGCCCGTACATGGCCTGGAAAATGTGATCGTAAAGCGCGAAGCGGTGCGCGTACATCCACAGGAAGGGAACCGTGCTGCAATCCTCGTAGGCCATCGTCAGCAGGCCCAACTGGCGGGCCAGTTGCGGCGTCGCGAAGCCGAGCATCACGTCTTCTTCGTAGGAGACAAAGCGGTCCATGCGGCCGTGATTCGATTTGGCGATCAAATCCTCGCGGGAATGAGTGACGTCGGAGCTGTCCGCCGCCTTCAGGAGAAACGGCGTGACCCAGGTGTGGCCGAGCGGATCGTATTGGCGGAAGCCGTGCTGCTGCGCTTCCTCCGTCGCCAGGTTGTCCGCTCCAGGGAACGTGCCGAAGTAGGAGTCGAACGAACGGTTCTCCTGATAGATCACAAAAACGTGTTTGATTTTCTGTCGCACCAGGCGGGCGACGTCCTGGTTCGAGGGAACGGCCGGCGCAGAAGAATTGTCTTGCGCCACGGGCTTCTCGCCGGCGGCCGCCGCTTGGCCCAACGCGGCCGCTGCCCATCCCAAAATGACCAGAGCTAACAGACTTCGTTGAATGATTTGTAGAGTCCGCTGGCTGATTGGCATAAGGCAGGGAGCTTACAACAGATTACAGTTTGGGAGCCAGATGAAATTGCCCGCCGTCATTAACTTTTCTGAATGCTGAACCTTAATTGAATCTCAATGAAGCTGAAATCGTCCGGTGACAATCGCGTGGCGGAAGCTGCTGTGCCGGCTGCCCAGCGCGGAGTTTGCCCTGAGCCAAGCGAACCGGGCGCGGCAGGCCCCGAGCTTCCGTCGGCTGCCGGACACGCGAACCGGCGCTCGATGCCAAGCTTGCGCTGGACTCGCGTCCCGGCTCGTTATAGAATCGCGCCCCGGTTGAGGGAAGCCGGCCGTGGCCGCGCATCCCGCCGGCTCGAGACGAAGCCGGGGCGCCCGGCCGCCCATCTCGAGCCACCGCACAAGAGGAGCCACGCATGAAAGCACACCGCGTTTCACTGGCCGCCCTGGCCTTGCTGATAATTGTAGCCTACGCGCAGGGAGCGGAAAAGAAACACAAGCCCGGCCCGCTGACCGGCACCTGGGAGTGCACCGCGCACGGAGGGCCGCAGGGCGACCTCCCGTTCACCCTCACGCTGGAGCAGTCCGGTGAGCAGGTCATCGGGTCCGTCGAATCGCCCATGGGCGGGACCGAGATCACCTCCGCCACCTTCAAGAAGAAGCACCTGGAAATCCATATTGACACGCAGCAGGGCAGCTACGACCTGACCGCCCGCCTCAAAAAGGGCAAGCTCACGGGCGAATGGACCCACGACCCCGATAAGGGCACCTGGGAGGGTTCCAAGCAGGCTCCCGCCGCCACTCACTGACCGCCCGGCCGGAGGCGGCAGCCTCTGGGGCGCCACGATCCGCTCTGCCGCCTCCCAAGGAGCCTTAGACCTCGGCCTGTCCGGCGCGCTTCCAGTCGCCGCGACAGCGTCCCGTGTGGTGCATCCGCGCCATGATATTCGGTTCCCAGTGCTTGGCGTTTGAACTGGAACGTCCAGGCAACGAACCTCAGCACACCAGCGCTCATCGGCAAACCTAGAGGGCATAAGCCCAAGCCGTCCAGGGACTTAGGCGGGCCCGGGGACGTGGGCAGGCGCCGGGCGGCTCAGCGCCGCGCCAGGTTAATGAGTTAACATAATATACCTTATCAGACCCAATAGAAATGGCAAAACTTAGCCCCTAAAGCCAAGATGCTAAGGAATCGGGGCGCGGCTTCCCTGCTGAGCGCTCGGCAACGAGAGCCCCTGGCGGGGGCGCCGCGAGAAATCACACGCCGAGGCCAACAAACCCAGGCTTGCCGTCGTGGGGTGCCGTCCCGGCCGTCACACGCTTGGCAGAGGGGTTTCGTGCTTGCTTTTCTTGAGCCCGGCGGCGTCTTCCGAGGTTAATCGCGAGATGATCTGAGGGACCTTTAGAGCTGTCTCACCCGCCAGTTTGCTGAGGCCGGTCTTGACCACCAGGCCCAGGACCGAAGCTCCAAAAAGAATCAATCCAAGAAGAGATACGATTGCGAGGTACGTAAAATATTCCATGATGACGTACATTGGGTTCCTCCCACTTCTAACCAGCCACCATTAGCTTTGGATGCGTCAGGGCATGCAAAGGTAACGCTAGCGGCAGGACCTACCGTCAATGGATACAAATTGGGACCCCTGGCGAAGATAGGAGTTCTGTGGCTGGCCCGGCGCGCCGAGCTTTCTTACACCGGTCACCAGGTATTCCGTGGCCTTCGCGTAGCGCCGCCCTTCAAGGCGGAATCCGAAGACCTGCCGGGCTAAAGCCCGGCGCTACAGGTTGTCGCCTTCTCACGGCGGGCGGGGGGCGATAGAATTTCGGCTTCCCTTTCCGCGGTAAACCGACTAATCTGGCAACCGGTGGCCGTAAGCACCCTGGGACCCTCCGGACGAGCGACCCGACCCTCGACACGAGAGCCTTTCCAGCCTGTCATGACCACGGCCCGCCCTGCGTCAAGGGGATGCGGGAGGCGGCGGCGAAGGAGTTTTGAAGCATGAACATCGCAGCAGGCAAAGAAGTTTCGATCGAATACACATTGAAGCTCAAAGGCGATTCGCTGGTGGCCACCAACGTCGGCCGCGACCCGCTGGTTTACATCCACGGTTCCAGCCAGATCATTTCCGGTCTGGAACAGGCGCTGGCGGGCATGGCGGTGGGCGAAAGCAAGAAGGTCACGCTGCCGCCCGGCGAGAGCTACGGCTTGGTTGACATGGAAGCCTTCCGCGAGGTGGACAAGAATCAGATTCCCGCCGAGGCCATGCACGTGGGCGCTCAGATTCAGGGCCGCGAGGGCGACGGCGAGGTAGTGCACGCGCGCGTCGCCGAGATCAAGGAAAATTCGGTGGTCCTTGATTTCAACCACCCGCTGGCCGGCAAGACCCTCTGCTTTGAGGTCAAGGTGCTCAACGTTCAGGACGCGCCCGCCAAGTAATTCGTTTGCGAATATCCCTCCCCGCTCATTAGTCATCCGGGTCCCGCGCGAGGGACGGCCCTCCTCGCCGCGCTTCCAGTGGCGGGTGATTGTTTTAGCTTTCCCGGATTCGTATTCTATGAGGGAAATTCAGACGGAGGGCTGCTGCGCGGAAGGTCTTTCGCGTGCCGCGGCCGATGAAAGTTGTCGGCCGTGCCGTGCCCGTACAAGAACAGATGGGCCTCTCGCACCGCGGGAGTTGACAAACTCGTTTCGGCCCGAGGTTCCAATGAAACTGTGCCTTCTCTCCATGCTCGTCATCACCATGTCGGCCACGCTGGCCAGACCCGAGGTCGTCTATTTCAAAAACGGCGACAGGCTGACGGGCCAATGGCTACGGATTCAAAACAACAAAATCACTCTCAAATCCGATGCCCTTGGAAAAGTGGATATCCCCCTCGACAAGCTGCAAACCTTCTCCATCAGCGAGACGGCGGTCTTGTTGCTGAAGCAGGGGGAACTGCTGGAAGGAACGGTCACTTTGAAGTCCTCCGGTGATTGGCAGGTGGAGACCACGGCCGGAAAGCAGGAGGTCTCGGCCAAAGCCGTCGAGATCATTTACCCCGCGCAGACTCTTCGCCAGAAGGGTTACAGCCAAAAGCCCAGGATCTGGAGAGGGTGGGCCGGCAAGGGCGCGCTCGGCTACAGCCTGGTGCGGGGCGACCAGAACGCCAAGACTCTGAGCGTGGACTTCAACGCTTCGCGGCGCATCCCGGTGCTCCCCGAACTGAAGGAACGCGCCCGAACCAATTATTTCCTCAATTTGATCTTTGCCAACACCCAGAACCAGCAGGGCCTGATAGTCAGCGCCAACAGTTTCACCACCGGCATCCGGCAGGACTTCAAGTTCACGAAGAAGAACTTCTGGTTCCTGCTGGCCCAGGCGGATCACAGCCAGCCGCAAAGCCTCAACCTGCGCCAGACTTACGGCGGCGGCATCGGACGCGATCTGTTTAACCGTCCGAGCTTTGACCTGCAAGGGATCGGTGGCCTGACGTACGTGGACGAACACTTTGTGGGCCAGGTCATCCGCAAGAACGCCGAAGTCCTCATCGGCGAAAAAATCGGCTGGAAAATGACCCGCTGGCTTAACTTCGCCCACACTCTGAGCTTCTATCCCTCAATCACGCACGGAGGCGGGTATCGCATCGAGTCTACAACCGGCTTGACCACGCAAATCACCACGCGCCTCTCGTTCAACACGACCTATACGGACCACTACCTCTCGAGTCCCCTGCCTGGGCACCTCAAGAACGAATTGATTTTGACCACGGGGGTGGGCGTGAGTTTCTGAGGGCGGCGTGGAGCCCCGAGCGTGGCGCGTGGCAGGCTGTTGCTCCGGTCCGCGACCGCGAGGCGTTACAGGCGCGTTTCGCGCCTGACCGGGCCGTGCCACGCCGGTCATCGAACGGGGCTGCAAATTTGGGAAACGGAAATCAGGCCGCGGCGATGCGGCGAATCAGGTCATCTTGTTCGGCGATGGTTTCGGCGCCGATGGTAAAGGCGTCGAGCACGCCGCTCGAGAGCGCGTGCTTCAAACCCTCGTCCACGCGGTTGCGCATGTCGCCCTGGCCGAGAATCTTCATGCCCACCACCGCTTTGCCCTTGGCTTTCATCTCGCGCACGACGGAGAGGACGGTTGCGGGGTCGGCGTCCATGTGCGAGCCGATGGGGTTGAATCGCACCAGGTCCACTTCCACCCACGGGCTGGCGGCGGCTTCGCGCAGCGCCGCGATGTTGTGGCAGGAGCAGCCGTGCGCGCGGATAATTCCCTTCTCTTTCGCCTCCGAGAGGACGTCCATCGCGCCGCGAAAGCGCGTGCTCCAATTCTTCTCCGTCAGGCAGTGCATCAGGACGATGTCGAGATAATCGGTGCCAAGCTCGCGGCGAAAGCGGTCGAGGTCGGCGCGCAGGCCGGCGGCGTCGCGCGTCCAGGACTTGGTCAGAACGGTGACTTTCTCCCGCGCGATGCGTTTGAGTGCCGCGGCGGCGCCGGGATGGCTGCCGTAAGCGTCAGCAAGGTCGAAGAATCGCAGGCCGTGGTCATAGCCGTTCACCAGCAGGTCAGCCAGGCCCTGAACCCCCAGCGCGGTCTGATCGGAGTGGTGGGCGAACCCCACGGTGCCGGTGCCCATCGCCAGGCGCGAGGTGCTGATGCCCGTCTTCCCCAAGGTCACCGTACCGGCGGCGGTGAAATGGCCCGTTTCGGTTGGCAGCGCCTGCGCAAGAGAGCGTGACCCTAACCACGCCGCCCCGATTCCCAGAGCTGTCCGGTTGATAAACTCGCGCCTTTTCATATTTCACCC
>JAHEKS010000039.1 GCA_024638215.1 Acidobacteriota bacterium
CCCGAAAACTTCACGGGAAACCATCGCCTTCGCCCTGTCGCAAAGATCGCAGCATTCATGCCGGGACTTCAACCTTCTGTAAGATTAGTTCAGTAACGAAACATGCTGTAGCAGAGGAGGCCGGTCAGCGCGCCGAACAGGACAAGCCAGGCGGAGTTCACTCGGTACCGAAGCAATGCGACGGCAGATACTAAAGCCAGGGCCACCGTCACAACGTCTATGATCGACGCCTTCGCCAATTGCCAAGTGACCTCAGCCTTCAGGCCCAGAGACGCCACAATCACGCCATCCAGGAACGCTCCCGCAATCTGTGATTTTCGAATTCGCGGTATGAGTGGCCCGCTCGCCCCGACCAACAAGAAGGCAGGCAGGAATATGCCAATCGTTGCCAGGACCGCTTCCCAGACGGTACCCAGGAGATAGCCAATGAACGTGGCAGTTGTAAAGACGGGTCCCGACGTCACTTGGCCGATAGCGACGACGTCAACCAGTTGTGCATCCGTCAGCCAGCCGCGATGAACCACCAGGTCGGCACGCAAGAAGGCCAGTAACACGTATCCGCTTCCAAAGACGATTGCTCCCACTTTCAGAAAGACCAAGAACAGCGATCCGAGTGTGAATGGAGCGCCGAGAACTGCTGCGCTTGCCGTCGCCGCAGCAGTCTTGGACTTCCCCGTGAATCGTTGCAGGACAGTCAGCGGAGCAAGAGATAGTTTCTCGCCGTCTTTGACGACGCGATGAATCTGTTTGGCGAAAGCGACAGCCGCTTCTGCGACGACTAGTAAGAGGACCGGCGGCAGACCTAAGAAAGCCAGCCCCAAGGAAATAAGACCGACCACTCCCAGGAACCACGTCTTGGCCGCAGTTCGACCTAATCCCCACAAGGCTTGCAGAATGACGGCAATGACGACGGGCTTGACCCCGCAGAGAATCGCGGTGGTTGCAGAGAGCTTGCCAAAACGCAAGTAGGCCCAAGCGAGTGCCAGCACCATGCACGCTGCCGGGAGAATGAAACAGGTCCCGGTTATGAGGAGGCCAGCCCAGCCTGCGCAGAGATAACCGATGTGAATAGCTAATTCGCTTGAGCTCGGGCCGGGAACAAGATTGCTGGCACCGAGCAGGTCGAGGAATTTTTCGCGGCTAAGCCACTTGCGGCGGCGCACAAGGTCATTGCGATATGTGCCGCCGGACCGCCGAAGGCCACTGTGCCTAACCGGAGGAAAAAACCGGCGAGTTCACGTAAGGACACCCAATCTGCCGGGGGAACGGAATCCAATTCCTCAGAAATGGTCCTGTTCTCGTTTCAACTGCGGTTCGATTCTGCCTGCAGATGTCCTAAACGTAGTCGAACAGCGCCATGAAGCCGAAATCCATGTGCAGTTGTTGGTGGCAGTGGAAGAGCGTCAAGCCGGGGTCGTCGGCGACGAAGTCGAAATCGAGTTCCTGGTAGCCGCCGAGCATCACGACGTCTTTCATCACGCCCGCGGCGGCGAGTCCTGCCAGGCGCGTCAGCTCGAAGGTGTGGCGATGCAGGTGAATGGGATGGATGTCGTCGCTCGAGTTGCGCATGCGGACGCGGTAGCGCTTACCCTGGTGCAGATGGAACATCGCCGGCTGGATCGCGTTCGACATCGGGTAAGCGGCGCCGTTAATCGTCCAGCGGTTGAATCCTTCCTCGGCGGCATTGTCCTTTTCGATCAGCATCTCAAAGGTTTCATCGGGAGCGGAAGCCCTCGCGCCGGGCTTTGCGAAGCGCGCATAACTCCAGCGAAACGGCGGCGGCGCAATCCATACCGGTTTTCCCTTCCGCCCCGCGTACTCGACGACGATGCCCATGCCGTGCCCGCGGTCGTCGTCGCTCAAATCGCCCAGCGTCCACACTCCGGGATGGTTCATCTCCACAATCGCCGAAATGCGCTCCGCCGTGCCCAGCCACAGCACGGGAACGCGCGCGGGATTCGGAACCGGATTTCCGTCCAGCGCGACCACTTCAAACAAGTGGCCGGGAAGCGCCAGGCTGCGAATTTCCGTGGCGCTGGCGTTCAGAATGTGGAAGAGAACCCGCTCGCCCGGCTTCACGCGGACCGGCTCACCGTGTCCGAGCTTGCGCCCGTTGATGGTGAATGATTGGTAGCCCACTTCGTAGCCGTGCGGCATGCCTTTCGCGAGCGAGGCCTTCATTGCTCGCTCGCCCTTGTCGTGCAGCGCCTTTACCTGAGCCGCGGGCGATAGGAAATCCATCGCCATATCCCCGCCGCGGCTGAACGTCGGCTGGAATTCCTTGAGCACCAGGAAAACTTCGCGGTCGTAGCGGCCGGGCTCCCGCCGCGGCTCGATGTAGACCGGCCCCGCCTGCCCGGTGTAAGTTCCTTCGCCCAGATTCGCGCCCGCGCGGTTGTGCGTGTGGTAAAAGCGGAATCCCGCGGGCCGCGGTGTGAAGACGATCCGGCGTTTGCCGCGCGCGGGAACGTATGGCGTCCCTTCCTCGGCGGCGCCATCCACGTCGGTCGGGAGGAATTGGCCGTGCCAGTGCAATTGCTCGGCCGTGTCGGTGTCGTTCAAGATATCCACGGTCACTTGTCGGCCTTCGTCGAAGCGCAGCAGCGGTCCGGGGAATTGCCCGTTGTAGGTGATGGTGGAAAGGATCTCGCCGGGGGCGATCTCGATGGGAACCGCTTGAATGCGGATCGTATAATCGGCGGGGCCGGATTCGCTCTGCGCGGCCTTCGCGCTCGCTTCGGCTGCGGCACGGTTCGAAGAAAGCAATAGTGCTCCCGTCGTCAAGCCTGTTGCCTTTAAGAATTCGCGCCTCGATTTCTGCTTAGAACTCATGGTTTTCCCCCTCCGTGGTCTGTTCGCTTTGCGTCAACGGACCACCCTCCACCGCCCATCCAAATCAAGAAGAGAAGGGAGCAGAGCATCGCAAAATCCGCGCGCGCATCGCTCACCATGTACCAGAATCCCTGGTTCGCGCGAAACAATTCGGGAATCTTCGTGGTCGCGATCGCAGTTGAGATCACGATCAGCAATGGGACGGCTGTGGCCCTCGTCCAAAGCCCGAGAAGAAGGAGAAAGCCACACACAATCTCGAAAGTGCCTACGAAGTGTGCCGTGAAGTATGGATGCGGGAACCCAATCCTGGTAAAGCGAATCACGCCCATGTTGGGATCCGTGTACTTGAGAATGCCTTGAGTCAGGAAGATCAGGCCCACGGCAAGGCGGATGAGCAGAATACTTGCCGGACCTCTCGCTGGCCTAAAGAAGAAATGAATGATCGAGTTCATGTCTATCCATCGTCCTTTCCTGGGATGCCGATGAACGTTCGCACTGGGGCGAAGGGGATCACTCTTTCAAGCCAAGACCCTCTGCGATTCGCTCATGCTCTTTTTTCCAGCGATTGATCTCTTTTCGCATATCCGTGACATCGCGATCCACGTGCCACCTTGTTGGGTACCCTTTCTTCAGCTCCGTGTCGAGACTCTGTGCGTCGCGGTCCAGATGCTCGAAGAGGTTATGAATGCGAACAAACTGAGGATTGAACTTCGATTTCTGATTCGCTGGCAGGCTGGCCTCGAAAGCAGCTTCCGCTTCCCAGAATTCTCTCAGGTCATGCCGCAATCCGACGATCTGCTGGCGACTCCTCTCTGAGTCCAATCGCCATCGCCACGCTCGTCCTGGCTCCATGGTCAGAACATCGTAGCGAAGGCGTTTGGCAGCTTCCGTGCATTTCCTGTGGAGCGCTTGCGGCTCTTCGACAGTGTGCGCAGAGCTACCGCTGGCCTGCGGCGCTGGCTTATGAGCTTGGGCGTCTCCATGGGCAGGGATGACGCTCAGCGCTGTTGTTTGCATCGGGAAGATGCCCACAAGAGCTAATAGAATTGCACTTGCCGCTAGTTGCCTTCTCTTCATAAATCCACCCGCTTTGGCGACGCAGAAATCAGCGCCAATCATTAGGAAAAGGAGCGTCATGCCCTGTGCTCCAATGTGTCATACAGTCCGAAATACGAGACCATATGCCGTTCGCCGGTGACCGTATGGCCAAGCATGAATAGGAGGCTTAAATTCGCTCTCACATTGAAGTACCCGCCTGAATCAACGAAAGTCGTCTGTCGAGCGCCGATGGATTGCACCCCTTGATGGTACACCTCTGTCCCGAGAGTGAGGCGTCTTGTGATTTGCCGCTGCAGCAGCCAGCCGGCAAATAGCGAGTCCTTCATCCCGAGGGCATGGTTGATTTCGTAGCCCACTCCGCCATAGGTCGTCCAAGGACCGTGGCTCTTCTGCACCCAAACCGGCAGCCGCGCCCAGATTTGGCCATTCCGGAGTCCAAGCCGGCTGTTTCCAGTCGGAAGCTCTAGCATGGGGAATGCTCCGATTTGTGGACGATTCCTGCTCTCCTCAACGAAGTGATACTTCGCCCCCAACTCGGCATCGCCAATGGCGTAAGCAGCTCTGATATTGACGAACGCGCCGGGAATAGTCATGTGAAGTTGCAGGTTGGGAGCCGCCCCGACGTTGAATTCAGAGGCGGGCAAATGCCAGCTTGAGAGCCCGCCTTCTCGATTGACCGTAGTGAACACGTACGCTTCGTAATGGTGCCAAGGGACGGGCTCGGGATCGTCGGTCTGGAAAGGAGGCCCCGTTTGTGCCGGCGGGGCCAGAACGAACATCAAAAAGAGGGTGCATGCAAAGGGTTTATTCCCATGGAAGGCTTAGCCCCACTCCTGAGGCCTTGGCAGCGCTTGCCGCTTCAGCATCCGCCGTGAGGGTTGAGTTTCGAAGAGTTCACCAAACAACTCTCGGACTTTACCTTTGGTGATTGTTAGTGCCTACCGACCGGCCGCCGTGGCCTGATAGATACGGCGGATCTTTCCTGCCGCGTTCTTCTGGTAGGAGCGCAAACAGCCCCTTCGTCTCGAGTCGGTGAAGCAGCGGATACAAGGTTCCTGGGCTGAGTTTGTAACCATGCCTTGCGAGTTCCTCGATCATTCCCAACCCAAAGACTCCCTCTTCGGTGGCGTGGTGAAGAACGTGGAGACGAATCAAGCCCGAAGATAATTCCTTCTCGTATCGTCCTTGTTGAGATTGGGTTTTCATAATCGTATTTCGATATCGTATATCGATATTATAGGGCGACGCCCATGAAAGCAAATGCTAGGGTCCACTTGGGAGCGCACAATCTTTCGCGCTCTTTACTCTGTGGGAAAATTCCACGAATCTACCAAGAACGACCGACGTATACCGTGTACGCCCGGAGGATTCCATCGAGATTCGGATGCGTGTAGTCTCGGTAGCTGCTGTAATTGACCAGAATGCCCGAATCGAATCCATGCGGGAGAAGTAAATATACTTTGCCCTGACCGATGAACTGGGGAACGTTGACCTGCGAGACCTGGGTCGCGCCGATATTGAGCGCTCCAAGCGCCTGTTGAAAGAGGACCGGATCGAAAGCACCTTGCTGGACAACCGGACCATTGCCCAGCAGCAGGTAATCGTTCGGGTTTAGGTCCGGCAGCATCCCGCTGTGGGCCGAACTGTGAGTGAGTCCAAGGTTCAATCCCAGCCGGTTCCTGAACTTGTACGCCGATTGGATCCAATACGTCTGGCTGAGCTGACGATAGGCCACGAAGGGCTCATCCAGGACGTAGCCGGCACCCGCATCGTTTTGGAAAGCCATGTACGTGGCTAAATTGTTTTGCTGATAAGAGTATCCGAGTTCAAGGTCCCAATTGGGCAAGGGCTTCAGCGTAGCATCGGCCGTGTCGACATAAAATCGGTTGCGGCGCTGGATGATCGGGAAAGCGTTTTGGACGATGATGCTGCCGTCATCGGTGAAAATGAGCCAGTGGGTCGGTGCAAAGGTAACGTTCCCAAAGATACGGCTATTGCTCTTGGGAACAAGCAAGTAGCCTGGGTCATGTGTGCCGGTCCACTCGTACCCCGCACGAGCATTCCACAGACTTCGCGGGTGATAACGCAACGCCACGCCGGTCGTGTTGCTGAACGACGAGGGCACTACCGTCAGTAGATCCGTATTGTCGAAGGAATAAAT
The DNA here is from genome assembly GCA_024638215.1 of Acidobacteriota bacterium. Lineage (GTDB taxonomy): Bacteria > Acidobacteriota > Terriglobia > UBA7540 > UBA7540 > JAHEKS01. Next base: position 6,053 of record JAHEKS010000039.1, read on the forward strand.
TTGCGGCCACAGGAAGGCATTCGAGCGACTGATGCCGGAGCGCTGGTAATGCGCCTCGACGTCAAGGTGCTTTGTTAGGTCATAATCCGCCTTAAGACCCGCCCAGTGCTCGTGGTACGACATGTTCCCGTAGAGGGTGAAGTAAGGAACGAAGCTGTTGACGAGATTTTGCTGGCGATAATCAGCCGTCAAACGAAGCCGTTCGCGAGGATGCCAGCTCAGCGTCGCATCGGAGTCAAAGGCGTTTTGAGGATTGTGCGTGAGAACATCGTGCTCACGCCTGTAACTTGCCTGCCCGTTGAAAATGAGGTCGGGCGATATGGACCAATTCAGGCTCAGCGCATCCGCTGAGTACCGGCTGGAAGCAGGAATATCAAGATAATAGGTTCCCGCCGGAGTGTCCGGAACAAAGACCGGCCCCGGCTCGACCTCGTTCAGCATCGGACCCAGCGTCGCGGAAGGGTACGGCAGGCGGTCATTGAAGCTGCTGTAATCGTGCTCGTAGGTCAGGTCCATTCCGCCCAAATTCACTTCCACGCCGGCACCAGCGTTTCGGGTTGTATAGTTAAGCCGTTGCAATTGGGAGGTGAAGTGGCAGGTCGTGCAGGTGGAATCGATGTTTTCGTCAAGGTAGGCGAATTGCGTATGGCCCACCCTAGCCTGCCAGTCCCCTTTGACAAAGAGATGTACCGGTACCTTCGGTAATTTCACCCGGGCATAAGCGCTGCCGAGTCTTCTCTTCACTCCGAAGACAGTTCCAGCAGGGATTCCATCATAGAGCGACGGGTCCCCTTCAGCGTTGACAATGTCCGGAGACATTACACCGGCGTAAAACGGATAGTTGTCCTGTTGCTCGACAAAGCTGCGCATGTCGGCGCCAACTTCCAATCGGTCGCCAACGTTAAGTTGGGACACAACATGGAAGTCTGACCCGGTGAGAACCGTCGCCCGGGTCAGAAGGCTTGTGTGGTGCGGAACAGAAATATAATTCGCTTCAAACCCGCCACCCTCGGCCTCCTGCAGACTATCGTACTCGCCCACCCGACTGCCGTATCCCGTCACGTTGACGAATCGGTATGCGCCGGGCGTGAAATACAAGCCCCAATAGCTGTCCTGGGGTGCCGCTCCAGCAGCGGGCCAACTGTTGCCAGCGGACACTCTATTAGGGATCGTGGCATACATGGCTGCGAGCACTCCGGCATAAGGAGCCATTGAGGACAAAGTGAAAGGAGAGTGTGAAGGTACTAAGGAAGGCGAATACCGTGAAGACGCAGGCGCAGAGCCATGGAACACAGCAGTGGAGGGCAAGCCCATGCTGATTATACCGGTTGGAGTGTGGGCAGGAACCAAAGGCATGGCGAGATTGGTGCGCAACTGCGCAAGTCTGTTTAGGGTCGTCGGCTGGGGGAATCCCGGAACGCCTAGGCCGCCCTTATCTACGAACCGGCTGCCCCCGGTGGGCGTTGGCACGTCGGTGCCATGGATCGAACCGTGGCAATTCGTGCAGCGGTCGGCCAGCGGCAGACTAGCTCCATCGTGGTGGCCGGCATGGCATTGCAAGCAGAGTGCAGGCTCGCTCACGGTCAGCAAATTCGTATTCGGCGAGCCGTGAGGTGAGTGGCAGATCATGCAGTTCTCGTTCACCGGCGGGTGCTGGTACATATACGGGCCCCGGTATTGCGCGTGACAGCTCAGGCAGAGCTGGTTCACATTGGCGTTTCGGAGATTCCTGCCCCCCGGGCCACCGTGGGGATTATGACAGTCCACGCAGGTGAGCTTTCCTTCGCGGAGCGGGTGATGATAGGGCAGGCTCATCTCCGCACGCTGCTCCTGGTGGCACTTCAGGCAGGATTCGTTCAGCTGCCAGCGAGGCTCGAGTTTGGCGGTGCTTTCTGGTACCAGCCGCTCCACAAGTGTCACACTGCCTGGGTTCGTCGTGTCGAAATTGGCCCGAGTGGGAGCCGGAGCAGGCGATGCTGAAGCGTGAACTTGATGGCAGTCCGTGCACCGGACGCCGTCCGCCGCATGAGGTCCTGACATCCAATTGCGGACCTCTGAATTTTGGATGTGACAACTCAAGCACACACCGTTGGCTTGTTCAGCGGGCCGGGAGCGAAAACTAATGATCTTGGCCACATCGCCGCCGCCATCGACATGTAGGCTGCCGGGTCCGTGGCAGTCCTCACACTCCACTCCTTGTTGGGCGTGAAATGCATGCCTGAAATTACTCGCGATGTCGCTGTGGCATGACATGCAAGCGTCTGACCCCACACGACTGGCTCCCGCAATCTGCACGAACTTCTCGAAGGAGCTGTTCCTGTATTGGGTTTTTCCCCTCGCTGATACTGGTTGAGGGCATAAGAATGCAAGCACGAGAATCAGGGTCGTCGTGAAGATTACCCTCTGGATGATGGGAGCCTTGCCATTTACCTGACGGAGTTTAAGACAAGCCATGATTGGAGAATCCCCGTTCTTGAATCGTGAGAAACCTAGGCGGGGTTCGTGTCCGGGTCGGACTGTCGGATTGGCGGCTTTGGTAAGCCACAAAGGTAAGGTTGGATATCCAGAGGCGCCGGGTTGATCAAGTCGCAGCACGGGAAGCTCCTGCGCAGGGCCTGTTGCAAAATACAGCGCCCCCTGTTGCGAAATCCCACACAGCCTACCAAATGTGTTAGAGCAGGTCAATTACCCACAGATAACTCGGCTTACACGCAAGGACGAATGAACCACAAATCCTCAGTGCGCGACCTCGTAAACTCGAAGTTCCGTTTCCCGACGGCCTCGGTGCGGAACGGCGAGGTAAAGCCGCCCGAGTTCAGGCGAGAAGAACGAGGTCCGCGCGCCGGGCGCGGTCGGAATCCTACCAATACCTCGATAATGATCAGCGTCTTGCTGGTCGAGGACGGTGATGAAACCTTCGCCACCTGAGATGTAAATCCGCTTTCGCGCGGCGTCATACCAGAGGTCGTCGGAGTCTCCGACCGCATCGAGGTGGGCGACCATCCGGCCGCTTGCCGTGTCGAGAGCGAGGAACTGGGCCGGCCGGCGTGTCACCACGAACAGGCGATGGTCCTCCGCATCGAGCGCCATAGGGAAATTCGACTGGTACTCCTCCATGGGCCACTGGGCGACGATGGAGCGATGCTGCCAGTCTGCCACGGCGATCTCGTGGGCCTCGGGAATGTTGATATAGATTCTCCCGCCGCCCTTTTCGACCTCGAAGGCCTCGGGATGCGCAGGGACTGCGATCTCACCAAGCATCTTACCAGTCGAGTCCAGCACCGCAATGCCGCCATCACCGTACCCGACATAGACACGCCGGGCCGCAGTGTCATACCGCGTGTCATCGGCATCAGAACCCAAATCCAGGGTTGAAACGAACTCGTAGGTTGTTCCGTCGTAAACCTGCACCATGCCGTCATCACCATTCGCAACGAAGATCTTGTTGGAATCGGGCGCATACGTCACACCTTGCGGCTCGTGGAGTCCGGCGATTGTGTGAAGACGTTTGTTCGCGTGCAAATCAAGCACCTCGACAGTGTTGTTTCCAAGCGCGGACATGAACAACCTCTGGCCTTTGAGGTCAATTCCGAAATGGTCGATCCGGCCTTGGACATTCGGCAATGGAATTTCCGCGACGAGGCGCAACGGAGGAGCCTGATGCGCCGGCAAAGCACCTGAAAACGCCGCAACGAACAAAGTCAGCAACAGGTTCCACACAAATCCTCCTTTGAAACCCACTCACAGGCAGAGCTCACGTGCTTCTCGCGAGTGAGTTAAAAGCCTAACATGGATGTTATTTGAGAATCCTGACGAACTAACTCAGACGGGAGGTCAGGCCCTTCGTTACCGCGGATGCTCGAGGGTGGAAGAAGGAAAAACGCCCTGCCCGCGCGGGCCATGGTATTGGCCATAGCCGCCCTGTTCATCGGGATCGTCGGATTCGCGAAAAGGGAGGGCTACTGGAAATCGCATATCCCAGCCTCGGTTTACAAGCAGCTCGTCCCCAGCGCGGGGCAGATCGAACATCCTATGCCGGGTGCCCATCCGGTAATTTCCGAGTGATGTCCCTGCGAGTTTCGCAGGCGTGTGCGGCGCACAGAGGGCAATCCTTCGCTGAGTGGCCGACACTCGTCGCCAGGGGCCCGATTCTATCGGGCTGATCTCACAGCTTCTTCGAGTTCGATCGCGCGGGGAAACAGCAAGTTGTTCTCCAGATGAATGTGCTGATGAAGGTCGGCTTCAAACGCTCCTAAACCCTGATAGAGTGCCTTGAAACTAGTGCAGGCGTCCAGCGGGACGGTAAAGTTCGCTGTCAGCTTGCGGATCTCCTGGATCGAATGTCCGGCGCTATCGTGTTCCTGCATCATCATGCGCACGGGATTTTGGACCGTGCCGAAGGGTGCGCGGGGAGGAAAGGACTTGCCTGTCGCGGACTTCTCCAGTGAAATGATGTAAGGGAACAGCATTCGTTCCTCCTTCATCATGTGCATGTCCAGCTCGCTGCGTAGTTCTGTAAACTCATCCTGAATCGCGCTGAGTTCCGGATGACCTTCGCCATGTTTTGAACGCACCTTGGTCAGCAGCGGTTCCAGGCGAGCACACTCCCCGCGGCAAAAAGCGTGATGTTTTTCCACGATATGGTTGATAAGAGCAGCAAGCGATTGATGGCTCCAATCCGCAGCTTCAACTCCAGAGTGTTCCGTGCTTGCGGCCCGCGAGAGCAGATCCGTGACGCGGTTCAAGTCAATCCCAGCCGTCTGGCAGGCTTCGGCCAGAGGCTTGCGCCCGTTGCAGCAGTAGTCTATCCCCAGCCTTTCAAAAATGGCCGCGGAATGCGGGCTTTCCAATGCAATTTCGGCCACAGTTCGTTGCGCGTTAATGTTCATGATTCTCCTTTCAGCAATAGCCTTGACGAGTCACCCGGCGCATCAGCCTGCATTGGCCGACCACCGGCGGCAAGACCATTACACGGCATAGCGCGTTAAGGAGCCTATGACTAAAGTCACCAACTGCGGCGGGGCTTACGATGAAATCAGTGCGAAGTTTTGGATTGTGCTGCTTCTACTCTCCGTTTCTTATCTCAGCGTGCAGGGCTTCGAGGTCGGGGATGACGACCGTGCGACCGTCGAGCTTGATCAGTTTGGCGGCCTGTAATCGGCTGAGGTTTCTGGAAACAAGTTCGCGGACTGTGCCGATACGCGAAGCCAGTTCTTGGTTGCTGATGGTGAAGGTAAACTCCACGCCGCGCGCCGTGCGTTTGCCCTGGCTGCGCGCCTCGCGCAGAAGGTAAGCGGCCAGCCGATGATGCACGGTGGTGAAGGAAAGCTCTTCCACGATTCCGACCAGCCGCCGCAGCCGCGCGCTGACCACGCGTAATACCTTCAGGGCCACTTCCGGATGCTTGAGGCACAACGCACGAATGTCCTTTTTCCCGATGAACAAGAGATCGCTTGGAAGTTCGGCTGAAACCGAGGCGGGATAATTCCCGCCGTCGAAGACAGGAAGTTCCGCCACTGAAGCTCCCGGCCCCTCCAAAGTCAGCACCTGCTCGCGTCCCGAAGCACAAACCTTAAAGATTTTGACGAGGCCTGCTTCGACGACGTAAAGCCCTTCGCAGGGATCGCCTTCGGAAAAAACCATTTCACCTGATTCGTAGCGGCGCGGGACAGCTGCGGAGGCGAGAAGCTGCAAGTGGCTCTCGTCGAGGTCCGCGAGGATCGCAACCTTTTTCAGGGCGGCAAGTCGAGACGAATCTTGGCTGGACATGATGCGGCCATTGTAGCTTCCGCAAAGCGACATTGGCCAGCAAACAATTAGGCAGGGACCGCAACCGCTTTCGGTTCGTACACGCAGCAGGGTTCTTCCGCGAAGGGATCGCCGGTCAGCGCATAGGCCCGGGAGCGAGAACCTCCGCAGATCTCCCGAAACTCGCACACGCCACACTTGCCCTTTAAGTTCGAGGCGTCCCGCAGTGCACGGAACAATGTGGAGTTTCGATAAATTTCCCCGAGCGATTGGCTGCGAACGTTTCCGGCGGCAACCGGAAGGAAACCGCTTGGGAAAACGTCACCCTTGTGGGAAATGAAAACAAATCCTTTCGCGTCGTTGATGCCGCGAGGGGCGCGCCCGATGCCGTCCGAGGTCTGCGTCTCCCGCTCGCGCGAATAACCGGTCGGGTTCTGCCGTCGCTCCTCGGCGCGACGCTGTGCGACGTAGCGACGATAGTGCTGTGCCTCAGTCGTCTTGATATCAAATGGCACGCGCCCGGAAATCTCGTAAAGTTTCCTGAAGACCGATTCGAACTCGTCCGCCGAGATCAGGTCAGCGGTTCGCCCGCGCCCGGTAGGCACCAGGAAGAAGACGCTCCACAAAACGATCTCGAGCGATTCAAGCAGGCGGACCATGTCCTCGAAATCATCCAGGTTCCGCCTGGTGATGGTGGTGTTGATTTGCACAAGGACGTCCAGCTCGCGAGCCCAACGAATCGCGTTGAGGGTCCACTGGTAGGAGCCCCGCACGCCGCGAAAGGCATCGTGAATTTCCGCAGTCGAGCCGTCCAGGCTGACGGCAAGGCGCGCCAGGCCTGCATTCTTTAATTTCGCGATTGCCTCGCGCGTCAGGAGCGGCGTGGCGCTGGGAGTTAGTGAGATTCGGACGCCGCGCCGTGAGGCGTACTCCACCAGCTCGAAAATATCGGGCCGCTTCAGCGGGTCACCGCCGGTGAGCACGAACACGGGCACTTCCATTCGGGCGACTTCATCAATCAAGCCTTCAGCTTCCGTCGTGCTCAGATCGAGCGGCGAACGCGCAGGTTGCGCGCAGGCGCGGCAGTGCGCGCAAACAAGGTCGCAAGCCTGGGTGGTCTCCCAGATCACGATGAAAGGCTTCTCGTTGAAATCAATTCTGGCAGGCGCGGCGTCGTGGTTCACGGTTTCCTCCCCGCGACTATTTGGCCAGAGTCCCGCGGGAATTGCAGTGACCAAAGTCACGACTCACTTTGGGTGTGACAGAAGTCATCGAAGCGGTAAAAAGCGCGAAGTACCGTGAAAGGGTGGCTAGGGAGGAATGGAAATGAGTGACATCGGCAAAGCAACCCCGCTTACAGAAATCCTGCAGCGCCATCCGGAAGCGCGGCGCGTTTTCGACCGCCACGGCTTGCATGGCTGCGGCGGTGAACATGGCCCGGCAGAGACGATCGAGTTTTTCGCCCGCGTGCATCAGGTGGATGCGGACCAGCTTCTGCAGGAGATCCGCGAAGAGGCCGCGAAGCCGAACCATGAAGCCTTCACCTATGAACCGACCATCGCCGACTATATTTATCGCCGCTTCTTCAAGGCGGGAATCGCTGTGGTGCTGACCGTGGGAGCGCTTTGGGGCGCGGTCAACCTGCTCCAGATCGCACTCAAACAAAATTTCCTGCAGCTACACCTTGTGCCGGCCATTCACGCCCACGCGCACGCCATGATCTTTGGTTGGTGCGGCCTGTTCGTGATGGGCTTTGCGTACCAGTCCTTTCCGCGCTTCAAACACACCACGCTTGCCTGGCCGAACGTTGCCAACCTGACGCTGTACCTGATGCTCGGAGGAATCGCAGCGCGCGTGGCGGCGGAACTGTTGCAGCCACAAATTATTGGCCTCGTGCTGGGCGCGGTTGCCTCAGCCGCGGAGGTCGCCGCCATTGGGTTGTTCATTGCCATCATTCTCAAAACGGCACGGCGGTCGCTGGAGCCGCACAACCCGTACGAGAAATTCATCTTGGCCGCGCTGACGTGGTTCTTCATCCAGGCGATTTTCAGCGACGTCTTCTTTTTCGCCAAGGCCACGGCCACCAGCCAGGACGAACTCATCCGCCGCATTGCACTGCTCGACGGCCCGCTGCGCGATGTTCAACTCCTCGGCTTCGTCGCCATGATCATCGTCGGCGTCAGCCAGCGATTCATCCCGGTGGTCTATCAACTTGCGCGGCCGCGGCGCGACCGGCAATCGCTGATCTTCTGGCTGATGAACGGCAGTCTGATCCTGGATGTCGTGAGCTACATGCTGATCTTGACGACCGGCAACGTCTTCTTTGCACTGGGCCTTGAAGCTTCATTCGTCCTGATGCTCGCCTGGGCGGTGCTGCTGGTCCGGCAGATCGGAATCTTCTCGAAGCCCGGCGAGCGCGACCGAAGCTGGAAATTCGTTCGCGCGTCCTACGTTTGGCTGCTCATCGCCATGGTGATGCTTCCATTTCTTCCTGTTTACGGCATCCTGACGCACCAATACTTTGCCCATTCCTTTATGGGTGCCTACCGGCACGCGTTCACGGTGGGCTTCATCACGCTGATGATCATGGGCATTGCCGCGCGCGTGGTTCCCATCCTGGCGGGCGTTGACTCCCATCAGCTCAGTTCGCTCTGGGGCCCATTCATTTTGCTGAACGCGGGAAACATTGGTCGAGTGACGTTGCAGATCTCCACCGACTTTATTCCTCGCATCGCGTATCCATTGGTCGGCCTGACGGGCTTCCTTGAATTTGCCGCACTCGCCTGGTGGGGCGTGGAATTGTGGCACGTTATGAACATTTCCCACACGCGCCGTCTGGCGCCGGTCCTGATCCAGCCGCCCGTCGCGGTTTCCTAGAGAACGGTTGCATCAATGGGATTGGGGTTGGCTTGGGCGGCGCGGCTGGTGCCGGCTGAAGAAAGCCCCCAAATCTTCAAGGACTCGGTCGAGCGGGACGCCGTCTGCCTTTGCTGCCTCGGCAAGCGTCAAGGTGCGGGGAACTTCTTTTGCTCCAGCCAGGGTCTTCAAGCCTGCGTCTATAAGAATGCGCCGCGTCTCAGGAAAACTGTAAACGGACCAGTAGAGGGTCATCGTGGGCTTGACGCCCTCGGGTCCGAACCACACCAGCATGGGATGGGCCAGCGACAAACCGAGATTGACGACGAACATCAGCACTGCCCCAAGTTCGAGAAATGCGGAAAAAGGCAGCAAGTTCCAAGCGATGCCTCCGGCCGAGTATGCAACGCTTTCGGTGGAAACTCGGAGAAGACAACCGAGGTTCAAAACCCAGAGGCTTCCTCCCATCAGCCCAAGGCTATAAAGCTCCCGCCCATTCAGAAACGATGGCAACATTCTTTGCCCGATAGCGAAGACGAGAGTCGCGATGAACCCGACTGTTACGGCATGCCGGGAGGCTCCTCCCAATCCGGCGAGAGACGGGAAAAAGTCCGCCAAGAGACCGAGAAGCGCCCCCACCACGAGCCAAACGAAGGCCAGCCGAACGAAGAAAGGATAATGACGATGCGCGCCGAGCAACTTGGCCGGGCGCCGTGCGGGACGAAAGACCCGCAACGCTCGGACGCCTGCAATCGTCAGGATTACGGCAAGCAGATCAGCGATGAGGAATTGCCTGATGAGGGCGAAAACCACAAACAGCACAACGCCCGCCGAGAGCCATTTGGCCCAGCGGTGGTCGGGCTGATCGAGGCCCAGCAGGATGGTGACGAATCGAGCGCTGTAACCCCAGGCGACGGCGACTACGAAACCCCAAACTGCGATCAGGACAAACGAGCGGTCCAACCGCGGGGGTACGACGGCGAGTGCTGCACTCCGATCCAGCCGGAGCGAAATCGCCAGGTTGAGAAGGAGAGCCACACCGAGCGCGCCAAAGCCGGCGATTCCCATCCACGAACTCAGATCCTGTGGCGTCCTTCGCTTGCGGCGACCGGGCGCGAAAACCAGAACATGCAGCGCGAGAGCATAACCTGCAAGTTCCAGGATCGCACCGGAGATGAACATAGCCTGCCAGCGCCAGGGACCGAAACCTGCCCACCAGCGCAGAGCGACTCCGGACGTCCACAAAGCCCAGATTGCCCAGAGTTCTCCAAACCTTTTGAGGCCGCGCCCCTGGATCTTCGGGAGTACGTAGAGCGAAATACCGAGGATGAAGGTCCCAACCCACCCGAACAACTGAGCTTGCCCGTGAGCTTGTATCCATGCGGTGTGCGCGGCGGTGGGTGATTCGTGACCTGAAATGGAAAGCAGGTTTAAGACCCCCAGCAATGTGCCGGGCAATGCGAGAAAGACCAGACCCGTCAGAATAAAAGCAGCCAGGACGCGTCCGGCCAGGCGCTCAGGGCGCGGATCGGCCGGAAGCGGGAGATCAAGTCTCTCCCTGGCAAAGGCGTCTTCCCACTCGTTTGGATACTTTACTTCGTGCGACAGAGGTCTGGTTTTGTCCTCCACTCGACTCCGCTTTTCACATGAGGCCGAACCTGTCGCGAAGCCAGCAATGCTATGCTTCTACTTCTGTTCTCTAGCCAGGAACTCCGAGACCAGCCGCCCGCCCAAGAGGAGGATGGGGATGATCAGAGCCCAGAGCACCAGCCAATCCCGGTGGGTATCCGCCCAGCGCATTTCAAAGGCCAGCAGCAATCCTGCCAGGAGAAGAAGCACTAAAGAAAGCCCGCGGTGAAACCGGCGAAGCTCGGATTTGAGCCACGAATCGAGGTGATGTTCGATTTGACGGCCTTCGTCGGAGTCGGTGCAACCCGGCTTGCAGTGGCACACCTTGCAAACGTGGGCCGGGGCCTGATACACGACGATGCCCCAGCGCTCATTCGTCGCTCTCCGCCCCAGGTGCTGGCCCGTGGGACACTTCCAGACATCGAGCTCGGGATGATAGGAAAAGCCGGCCACATGAATTTGTTCAGCCATCTTGTGAGACCGCCGCGCAAGAAGTTCCAACGCGAAGGCTATGCCGACAAGCACGACGGCATAGGCCGCCGTGTAAAGCACTTCGAAATGGAATCCAGCCGTCATGACGCCTGCCCGCCGGGCTCCACTACTTCCGTGAATAGAATCTCTTTGGGTTCCTCCAGAGCGACCTGCGGCTTCATGTGCCGAACGGCTTGCCACGCCAAATAGAGCACCGGCAGCACTCCGCCGACGATGAATAGGATGTCACCGGGAAAACGCAGCCAGGTAATCAGAACGTTGGTTCTGTCGGTGAGGAACTTGAGCGAGCGCGCGTAGAAATAGCCGTCGTTGACCGAGTAGTAGAGTTGCAGAATTCCAAGGGGAAAGAGCGAGGCGAACACCATCCAAGCCAAACCCAGATTGAGCGACCAAAAACTGATTTTCGCAGCCCGATCGGACCAGCGCTCCTCGGGAACAATGTATCGGAGGCAGAAAAGAGCCAGTCCCACCGCCATCATTCCATAAACGCCCATCATCGCCGCGTGGCCGTGATTCGGGGTGAGAGCGGTGCCGATCTCATAGTAAGAGACGATGGGCAAATTGATGAGGAATCCGAAAATGCCCGCGCCCAAGAAATTCCAGAAGCCTACCGCAGCCAAAAACATCACTGCCCACAAATGCGGGAATCGGGTCCGCGCACCCGCCTCCTGCACAGCGCCCAGTTGCAGGAAGCTCCAGGCCTCCAGGGTCAGGAAAGTCAGCGGGATCACTTCCGCGGCGGAGAAAAATGCGCCCAGAGCCATGTGCACCGCAGGCTCGCCTGAGAAGTACAAGTGGTGCATGGTTCCGATGACGCCGCCCGCGGAATAGAGGACCACGTCTAGATAGATCATCGTCAGTGCAACTCGCTCATGAACCACACCGAGCAAGACGAAAAGATATGCGACCATTACGGTTGTGAAAAGTTCCAGGAAGTCTTCCACCCACAGATGGACCACCCAAAACCGCCAAAAATCCGTGGTCGTAAAGTTTTCGGCGGGCCGAGCCAACAGGCCGACTGCGTAGAACGCGGGAATTGCCAGCGCGGAGAAGAAGAAGAGCCAGGGCATATTGCCCACTTGCTCCTGCTTCAGCCGTTTGCTTAAGCCGCGATAGAGAATCACCACCCAGAAGACCAAACCAATGGTCAATAGAATTTGCCAGAACCGCCCTAGATCCAGATACTCAAAGCCTTGGTCGCCGAACCACTGCCAGTTGTGTCGCAACCAGCCTTCGATTCCGGCGTATTCGCCTCCGAGGCTTCCAAACACGACAATTGCCAGGGCGCCGAGCAAGCCGTAGGCCAACCAGCCCTGGCGGCGCGGCTCACGGCCGGCAATCATGGGAGCAAGGAAGATGCCTGCGGCGAGAAATGAGGTCGCAACCCAGAAAATGGCTAACTGGATGTGCCAAGTGCGGGCGATGTTGAAGGGCAACACGCGCGCTAAATCAAGACCGAAAAAGCTTGAAATATCCGCCCGGTAATGTTGCGATGCGCCACCCAACAAAGCCTGGAGCAGAAACAAGACAGCCATGACGAGGAAGAACCAGGCCGTGGCTCGTTGCGCGGGCGTAAGAGCCACTTCTCCGGGAGCGCGGAAAGAGATTTTTGTGCGCTCGCGCCCGTGCCAGCCGAGAAAGTTCCAACGCCCGAATACGGCCAGAAGCAGGCCTACTCCTCCCAGCAATGCGATCAAGGAGATCACGCTCCAGACGACGGCGTCGGCGCTGGCATGATTCGCCACCAACGGCTCGGGCGGCCAGTTGTTGGTGTAGGAATATTGCAACCCGGGACGCAACGCGGAAGAAGCCCAGGCAGACCAACTGAAAAACGCCGTGAGCTGCCGGATTTGTGCGGGATCTGAGATCGCCTTCGGGCGAAGGCCGGATTTGGTGGACGGTTGGGAGAAGAAGGTCCCGTAATAGCTCACGAGATCATCAAAGGCCTTCGCCTGCGCCGCCGTGTAGGTGAGCGTATCGCACGCGGCGTCATAACGATTCGTCTTGAAATCATCAATGGTCTGCTGCTTCGCTTTGTCAGAAGCAGGACCTCCGTAATAATCCTGAACATCGAGAGCCGCGCGATGAAGGTAATCAGCGGTGAAGTCCGGCCCAAGATACGCGCCGTGGCCAAAAATCGTTCCGTACTCCATCAGACCGTTTTGAAGAAATATTCCCTGGCCGGCTTTCACGTCCGAGCGAGTGAAGATGACCGCCCCGGCCGGGCTAACTACTTTTCCTGGAATCGGCGGCTCATCCGTGTACGTCTTATATGCCAGGATGCCCAACACGGTGAAGCCGAAGAGAAATACGATGACTACGGCTTGAATCCATCCCTTGCTGATGAGAAGTTTGCGTTTCTCAGTTCCGTTCATGATTCACTCCTAAAATAGCAATGGCATTTGCTGCCTGCTTCGGGCGGTTCTGGCACCCGCTGTCTTGGGGAGTCCCATTCTACAACTCGACAAAACAGAAGCAAATTCGCGCTTGACGGTCCTGCCGGTGGGCCGCTCCCATGCAATGCAACAGTTTTTCTTGGAGTTGCCAATAGAGCGATGACTTTTATCACGCTACGTTCAGCGGCAACGTAGGGAAGAACAGCAGAGCAGGAGTAGCGCTTGTCCTGTAGTCTCCTTTACATTGTGGGTTGGTATCGGCATGGTCGCGCTGCGATGTGGTGAGCCCTTAGAATCAGGTCGCCCTTGGCCCATTGGGGAACCCGCATCAGAGCAACTTGAAGGGCCATTCAGTATCCCAGCATCCACCACGGCCGACATTGCCAAAGAGGTATAATGCAGGGAAGGTCGCTGATTCATAGGGAGCGATAATAGGTATGGACGCACAGAGTCATTGGGAAAAAATCTATATGCAAAAGGCGCGGGACGAAGTTAGCTGGTACCGGCCGCACCTTGAGACCTCTCTGGATCTTATCGAGAAGGCCTCCGCAGGGCCGGCCGCGTCCATTGTTGATGTCGGCGCCGGAGAATCCACCTTGGTTGATGACCTCCTCGCCCGGGGATACACAAACATCAGCGTCCTCGATATTTCTGAGACAGCCATAGATGCAAACAGGAAACGACTGGGTAATGCCGCGGCGCGTGTTCGCTGGCTTGTCGCAGACGTCACTCGGGTCGAACTGGAGCCTGCTGCTTATGATGTGTGGCACGATCGTGCTGTTTTTCACTTTCTCACCGCATGGAGCGAGCGTGCCGCCTACGTCCGGCAGGTCGCCCGCGCGGTCAAGAAGGGAGGTCACGTAATCGTTGGTGCGTTCGGACCCGAGGGTCCCACGAAGTGCAGCGGTCTTGAAGTGGTGCGTTACGATGCTGAATCCCTTCAGGGGGAGTTCGGGTCGCGCTTTCAATTGATTGAGAGTTCGAAAGAACTGCACCAAACTCCTTTCGGGACCACGCAACAGTTCCTTTATTGCTACTGTGTAGTGAAGTAGCAGTCCTCTCTCACCTGGAACGGACGGTCAGACCGCGCTCAAGCCAAGAAAGTTCGAGAATTTGGACCCCATGGGATCGTGAATGTCGTGATGACGGGTGGATCCCACCGCAAGCTTTGAAACGTAACAGAACTGTAGCTAAACGTCCGTCGGAGCCTATTTAACTGCAACAAAACAGGTTCAAAGCTTTGAGCGAAAGCAGATTCCCTGAATTGATGCAAGGCCATGAAAACGATGGGAAAAGCAGTGAATCGATGGAAAGGATTGGGTTGCCTCTTAATCAGTAGGTTGGGGGTTCGATTCCCTCACGGCTCACCATCCAACCCCTTAGTTCACAAGGACTTCCACACTTGCACCATTTTGGTGCAATTCCGACTGTGGGGACTTTTGTGGGGACCCTGACCGCTTTTCGTGCAACGCGAATACCTGTTCGACGTTAAACCGCTCCAACTTCCGAAGAGCCTCTTGTTTGTGCTCCGGGGTCGGGTGAACGTACCGCATTGTGATCGAAATGTTGGAATGGCCCATGAGTTCTTTCAGTGTTGCGAGGTCAACTCCCGCCATTGCCGATCGCGAACCGAACGTGTGCCGATTATGCCGCGCGCGGCATAAACACCAACATGCCGACTCCCTGATTATGCCGGCTCCAGCCACGTAGCTTTCCCCATCGTCCCATCTGACGCGGAAGTCCGCGCCGTGCCCTTGAATTGCATTCGGCATAATCCTGCGGTCTCCTCTCCACTGGCAGTGAAGGCAAAAGGAGGAGGTGACCTATGTTGGAAGAGTTTCTGCAGACCAACAAACGCATTCAAGGCCCGTGGGTGCGTTATCTTCGGATATTCGCAACATCGCTGAAGGACGATGGCTATGTCGATGCGTCCGTGAAGGCGAAATTATGGTGGCTTGCTGGTTTGGGGCGATGGATGGAACGAAAGGGGCTCACCGTCGCCAATGTTAATGAACATGAGGTGGAGATATATGTCAGCCGCCATCGACAAGTAGGGAGGGGCGACCCAAAAACGTTCGAGCCGTTTCTCGACCATCTCCGAAAACGTGGCGTTGTTTCCAGCCGAAAGCCGGCTCGCGACCGATCACCTTTGGCTGACATTCTGGGCCGGTATGAAAGGCATTTGCGCTCGGAGCGCGGGCTTGTCTCAGTCACGATCCTCAATTATCAGTCTTTCGTTCGCAAGTTTCTCGTCGAGCACTCCCGGGAAGGGCCGTTCCTTTTTCGCAAGATGAAACCGTCCGATATCTCGGATTTCATTTTGCGTCATGATCCCAGCATGAGTGCCCGAAGAGCCCAGCTGATGACAACCGCTTTTCGTTCTTTCTTCCGCTTTCTGTTTCAGCGTGGGGAACTACCAACCGACTTGGCCGCTTCTGTCCCCACGGTAGCGGATTGGCGGCTCTCCACCGTGCCCAAGTACCTGACTTCGGAGGAAGTCGAACGCCTCCTTCGAGCCTGCAACCGTCGCACCGCGACTGGCCGCCGCGATTACGCCATCCTTCTTCTGCTGACCCGCCTTGGTCTCCGTGCTGGCGAGGTAGTGGCCCTTTTGCTCGATGATATCAACTGGCGAGCCGGCGAAATCATCATCAGAGGCAAGGGCCTGTTTCACGACCGGATGCCACTACCGCCCGACGTGGGTGACGCGCTGACGTCCTACCTTCGCCGAGATCGTCCTATCTGCCCAACGCGTCGGGTGTTCATTCGCAGGAAGGCAGCGCACCGTGGCTTTGCGGGGTCCGCAGCGTTGACGACCATTGTTCGTCGTGCACTCGACCGGGCAGACTTACACCCCATGTTGAAGGGAGCCCACCTGCTTCGTCACAGTCTCGCGACTTGCATGCTTCGCTCTGGAGCGACGATGGGAGAGATAGGAGAGGTTCTTCGCCATCGGATTCCCAATACTACAGAAATCTACGCCAAGGTGGACTTCGATCGCCTGCGCTCCGTGGCTCACCCCTGGCCGATGGGAGGTGGACAGTGAACCCACTGGAACACGCATTGAAGGATTACCTCCGCATCCGCCGTAGCCTGGGGTTTCTGCTCCGGGAACCGGAAACATCTTTACGAAACTTTGTTGCGTTCCTCCGAACCCAGAGAGCCTCATACATCACCACGGAACTCGCGCTTCGCTGGGCTACACAGCCCACCCAGGCGCAACCATACACCTGGGCTTGGCGTTTGAGTATGGTCCGGCGCTTCGCCATCTGGCTTAGCGCGTTCGAACCTCGCACCGAGATTCCGCCCACCGCTCTCCTTCCTCATCGCTACCGGCGCAAGCCTCCTCACATTTATAGCGACGAGGAGATCGAAAAGCTCCTCCGCCGAACGCAGCAACTACCCTCTCCGAACGGACTTCGCGCCTCTACCTACACGACCCTTTTTGCTCCGCTGATGGCGACGGGAATGCGGGTGAACGAAGCCCCGAATCTCGACCGATCGGATGTTGACCTCGAACGCGGCAACCTTTATATCCGGCGGACGAAGTTTGGGAAGTCGCGCTACGTGCCGGTTCATCCCTCTACCGTCGACGCTCTGAAAAAATACGCCGAAGCCAGGGACCACATCGTTCCTGCACCCCTCACTCCGGCGTTCTTCATCTCCGACCGCGGTCGCCGGGTTCTCGACGCGACTGCGCGATATACCTTCGCCAAGGTGTCTCAGCAAGTCGGTCTTCGCTCATCGGCGAAGGGTCATGGCCGCGGTCCTCGGCTACATGATATGCGACACCGATTTGCCGCCCGTACCCTGATCCACTGGTATCGCGCCGGACTCGATGTGGAACGAGAACTCCCCAAGCTGTCCACCTATCTCGGGCACGTCCACGTGAATGATACCTATTGGTATCTGGAAGCCGTGCCCGAACTCCTGCGGCTGGCGACCGATCGGCTGATGGAGCGGGAGGTGCGGCCATGATTTCTGCTGACCTTCCCTCGCTTCTTCAATCCTTCTTTACCGACCGCCTGCTTCGCCAACGGCAGGCGAGCCCCCATACGATCGCGGGCTATCGTGATTGTTTCCGCTTGCTTCTCCATTTTGCCAAAGAACGGCTCGGCAAAATGCCCTCCCAGATCGGCGTTGAGGATCTTGATGCATCCTTTATTGGTCTCTTCCTTGACCACCTGGAAAGTGTCCGTAAGAACAGCGCTCGCACACGGAACACGCGCCTCGGAGCCATCCATTCTTTCTTCCAACATGTGGCTTTCGAGGAGCCTGCGCATGCGCTGCGTTGCCAGCGGATCTTGGCGGTGCCCAACAAGCGCCATGAACGACGGCCCATCGAGTTTCTTAATCGGGAAGAAATCGATGCGCTGCTCGCAGTCCCGAATCCATCCACGTGGATAGGGCGTCGTGATCGCACTTTACTTCTGGTTGGTGTTCAGACGGGTCTGCGGGTTTCCGAGTTGATTGGGCTGAACTGCCAGGATGTCGTGCTGGGGACCGGCGCCCATGTGCGCTGCCTCGGCAAAGGCAGAAAACGGCGCTGCACCCCGCTCCGCCCGGAAACGGCAAGGGCGCTCAATGCCTGGCTACGCGAACGCCACGGGCTGCCCGATCAGCCCGTCTTTCCCAGCATCCGCGGAGGTCGGTTGAGTCGAGATGCGGTCGAACGCCTGATCGCTAAGTATTCCCACCGCGCCGAACCGTCCTGCCCTTCGCTCAAGCGGAAGAAGGTCTCTCCACATGTGCTTCGACACGCTACCGCCATGGATCTTCTTCATCATGGCGTCGACCGCTCCGTAATCGCGCTCTGGCTGGGACACGAGTCCGTGGAAACAACCCAGATGTATCTTCATGCGGACATGCGTTTGAAAGAGAAAGCGCTCTTGCGCACCGCACCGCTTGGCGTCATACCCGCTCGATACCAACCCGACGACAAGCTGTTGGCCTTCCTGGAAGGCCTCTGATTATGCCGACTCTGCACACAGTCCGCGCCCCGCCCAGCCGAGGCCTTCGGAAAGTAGTCGGCATAATCCGGGAGTCGGCATGT
>JAHEKS010000040.1 GCA_024638215.1 Acidobacteriota bacterium
ACTAGCTTGGATGGAGTGTCCTCGGACCAAGAGTAGTTCACGACGAGGAACGCCCTCCTGTCACCGACGAACACAGGCAGGTCGAAGGTGGGGCTGCCCGCATTGCCGACCTGAGGGGGCGGCACCAAGATAACCTCGCTCCATGCCCTTCCGCCGTCTCGCGTAACATACAGCTTGGAATCTGGCCCTCCCGCCACCCAACCATCCTGGGACGAAACGAATTCGACCGCTCCCGCGATCACAGGGGCACCTAGCCAGTCCCAAGTTCTGCCGCCGTCGTCAGTTGCCAGCAGCTTGCCGGGCTTTGAGTTGCCTGCAAAAGCCATGTCGATCCACCCATGAAGGGAGTCCGCGAAGCTCATCCCTGCAGGTCCAGCAATCGCGTCGCGCTCATAAGAAGGCAATTCGGGGTAGTCCAGCGGCACGACTGACCACGTTGACCCGCTGTCCACCGTGTGCGCAATCTCGAATTTCCATTCGCCGCTCTTCGCTTCCAGGTCGGAAAGAACCACCCAGCCTTCCCTTGTGTCGTAGAAGGACACTTCGGCAATCCTCGCACCGGGCTCTGGTGATGGGGGTGTTATATTCTTCCAGTCCGTGCCCCCATCGGACGTCCAGTACAGCTTGCCCCCGCCGAGCGCCCAGCCGACGCCAGGGGCAAGCATTTGGAAGCGCCTGGTTTGGGCCCAACTGAAATTGGCCGCAGAGAACACAATCATCACCCCAATTAATAAAAAACCTACACGGCGCGGATTCATGTTGACCTCCTCGTGTATACCACCCGAGTCGGTAGCCTTCTAGCAAAGGCCTAATATGTTTGTCAAGTAGGCACTTTGTCTATCCATAAGTACCCTATTTTCAGGGCAATTCAGGGGGTTGGCCAGGCGCGAGTGCGTGGCGTGTGGTACAGCCGCCACCCCCCCCACACCTCGGACATACGAAGTTACGACGGTTAGAGCAAACGGTCAGCCCCCCTCGTGTCGCTACGGCACCTGCCGATTTCCCGCTGGTTCCTTTACCTGCAGGAGGAAGGACGGGCTTCTAAGGGCCAGCATTCACAGGGGGTGTTTTCGCGGCGGGTTACTTCCAACCTCCCCGCAGCGGCCTGCTTGAGTGCGAAATGAATCCCCATCCGCGGCAGAGGCTCGGGTAGAATGAAGGTAAGACGATGGTGACCTTTCACCTTGTCAATTTCGGCTGCCGCGCCAGCCAGGCGGATGGCTGGTCGCTGAAGCGGCAACTGCTTGAGGCGGGCCTGGAAGAATCCGCCAGCGCCGAGCGGAGCCGCTTCGCCGTCCTCAACACCTGCACCGTCACCGCCAGCGCCGATGCGGAAGTTCGCCAGATCATTCGGCGCATCCATCGCGCCAATCCCGATTGCCAAATTCTCGTGACCGGCTGCTACGCCCAGCGCGCGCCGGATGAAATTGCCCAGCTTCCCGGCGTCGCGTGGGTGGTGGGCAATTCCCACAAGCATTCCGTGGCTGATTTGCTGGCGAATGCTTCGCCTTCCGCCACCCGCGAGCTCCACGTTGCACCCGCCGGAGCGAGCGGCGTAAACACTCAGCCGCTGGTGCAGATTCAGGATTGGCGCGAGGAAACGGCTCCGAATGCGAGCGAGGACGGGAGTTCCTCACAGGCGCCGCCCGCACAAGTGCTGGTGGGTAAGATCACGGAGGAATTTCACTTCGCACCCGCCCTCTCCGACGATCGCACCAGGCCGACGCTCAAAATTCAGGACGGCTGCGACGCGCACTGCTCGTTCTGCGTGATTCCCGCGGTGCGCGGCAGCAGCCGCAGCCTCGCGCCGGAGAAGGTCATCGCGCAGGTGCGCGAGCTGACCGCGCAAGGCTACAAGGAAATCGTTCTCTCGGGAATCAATCTCGGAAGCTACGGGCGCGACCTCGAGCCGCGCGGGACGTTTCTCGCGCTGGTCGAGCGCATCCTCGCGGAAACGAGTGTCGCGCGCCTGCGCATCAGTTCCATCGAGCCCATGGACGTGAGCCGCGAGCTGATTCGCCTGGTCGCGCAGGAGCCGCGCATGGCGCAGCATTTCCACGTGCCGCTGCAGAGCGGCTCGGACCGCATCCTGCGCGCGATGAACCGCCGCTACTGGGCGCGGCACTACGCCGAGCGCATCTTCGCCATTCACGAGGCGATTTCCGGCTGCGGCATCGGCGCCGACGTGATGGTCGGCTTCCCCGGCGAGACCGACGACGACCACGCGACCAGCCTGCGCTTCATCGAGTCGCTGCCGTTCACCTACCTGCACATCTTCCCTTATTCCGCGCGACCGGGAACGCCCGCGGCTTCGCGGCGCGATCACCTCAACGGGCGCATCGCGCGCGAGCGCAGCCGCGAAATCCGCGCCGTGATTGACGCGAAGCGCCGCGACTTTCTCGCCTCGCTAGTGGGAACGAAGCTTTCCGCACTCACGCTGGAAGAAACCGAAGACGGCGCGCGCGTGGCGCTCTCCACCAACTACGTCAAGGTCGCGCTTCCCGGTTCACAAATCGCGGCCAACACTCTGCTCGATGTGCGCGTGGGCCGCGCGCACGGCGGCGTGCTTTACGCATACCCCGAAGGCTCGCACGCGACGGCCGCCGGCGTCGCCCTCTTAATCGCCGCGGAGGGCAACGTCAAAACCACCACGATGAGGGCGTTCACAGAAAGTGAATTCTCTGAAATCGTGAAAAAGGTTTCGTGAATCGCAACCGCAGCCGGTAGGCACGACTCGCGGTTTGTGCCTGCCTGTTGCAGGCAGGTCGTGGGCTTTTTCAAAGAGCCGACCGTACGACCCACGGCATAAAAAGCATGCCGCGGCTGCCAACTTACACCAGGCAAGCTGCAGCAGGCAGGTGGAACGTCTCCATTGAGGCGCCTCGCCGAGGCGTCTCTACAATCGGCGACCCGGCCTCGAGAAAACAGAACCCACGCGGAAAAAATCAGCTAAGCTAGCCCGGCAGATTCTCAAACACAGCATCGGGGTGGAGGCATTCATGCGCGGCAATCGCTTTCTAGTCATCCTACTGCTCGCCAGCACGGCGATCATGGGGCGGGCGCAGGCCGGCAATCCGGCTCCCGCCAAGGTTTCCATGACAGTCAACGCGGCCAAGGTGGGCGCGCCCATTGATCCCTACATTTACGGACAGTTCACCGAGCTTCTCTTCAATTTGTACGAGAAGGGCGTCTGGGCGGAGATGCTCAGCGACCGCAAGTTTTTCTATCCGGTGAATTCCAGCGAAAAACTGGTTCCCGAAAACCGAAAGAGGAATTTCAACCGCTGGCGGCCCATGGGCCCGGAGGCTTCCGTCACCATGGACACCCAGCACGCTTACGTGGGCGAGCACGCGCCGGAAGTCCACCTAGAGGTGGCGACGCCGCGCGGCATTCGCCAGTCGGGGATTCCTCTCGCCAAGGGGCGGAGCTACACCGGCCACGTGGTGCTCTACGGCGACCCGACGGCCAAGGTGGAAGTGAGCCTGGTGTGGGGAAGCGGTCCCGGCGGCCGCCAGAGCGTCGCGCTGCCTCTGCTTTCCGGCAGATACATCAAGTTTCCGTTCCATTTCGTTTCCGGCGCAGACACGGAAAACGGCAGCTTCGAAATCTCGGGCACCGGCACGGGAACGTTTCACATCGGCGTGGTGTCGCTGATGCCCGCCGACAACCTTGACGGCTTCCGCGCCGACATGGTCAAGCTGCTGCGCGAGCTGCGCTCGGGCATTTATCGCTGGCCGGGCGGAAATTTTGTTTCCGGCTACAACTGGCGGGACGGCATCGGCAATCGCGACACGCGCCCGCCGCGCTACGACTACGCCTGGCACACGGTGGAGTACAACGACGTGGGCACGGACGAGTTCATGAAGCTCTGCGCGCTGCTGCAGATTGATCCCTACATCTGCGTGAACGCCGGCTTCGGCGACGCGCAATCGGCGGCGGACTGGGTGGAATACTGCAACGGCTCCGCCGACACGCCCATGGGCCGGCGGCGCGCCATGAACGGGCACCCCAAGCCCTACGGGGTCAAGTGGTGGGGCATCGGCAACGAGATGTACGGCGAGTGGCAATTAGGACATATGGATATAGACCAATACGTTATAAAACATAATATGTTTGGCGAAGCGATGCGCAAGGTGGATCCTTCAATCGAGCTGGTCGCTTCCGGCGCCACGCCGTTTGAAATGGGCACCGTGGCTCGCCTGTTTCGCAAGCCGCTGCCCGCCAAGCGGCCTTATCCGTTCGGGTCGAAGCAGGATTGGTCGGGCCAATTGCTGGAGCACTCGTCCGATTACATCAACTTTCTTTCGGAGCACCTTTATCCGCTGCTGAATAGCGCGTTCGACGAGCAGAAGCAGGAATTCGTGAAAACCGGCGACCCGGTGGACGTCCAGATCCGGCGGCTGCCGAATCGTGTGGAGGCGACGGCGGAGGCGTGGAACGAATACATGAAGACGATGCCCGAACTCAAGGACAAGAACATCAAGATGGCCATTGACGAGTGGGCGGGCGGCGGGCGCCGCGGCTTCGAGCGCGCCTTGGTTGCCGCCGAAGGCTTGCAGGAAATGTTCCGCCACACCGGCGTCATCACGATGGGGGCTTACACGGCCTTCATTTCCAACCTCAGCTTCAACGGCAACGACGCCGTCCTGAGCAGCACGGGCGAGGTGTTCAAACTCTACCGCGATGATTTTGGAACACTCCCCGTCCAGGTGACCGGAAACTCCCCGCAAAAGGCGGTCGAGGGTACCGTCGGCGTGGACAAGCCCAAGGTTTCTTCCGGCAGCCCGACTTACCCGATGGACGTTGCCGCTGCGCTCACCGCCGACCACCGGAAATTGGCTGTGGCCGTGGTCAATCCCACGGAAACCGCGCACGAAATGGACTTCAATATTGACGGCGTCGAGCTTCAGGGCGGGGGAATCCTGCGCAGGATTGCCGCGCCCAACCTGGATGCTGATAACGAGCCGGGCAAGCCGCCCGAGGTCACGATCCGGGAAACTCGCTTGCGCGAGCGCCCGGCGAGCGTCACGCTTCCGCCGCTCAGCATCAGCCTGTACGAGTTCGATGTGAAGTGATTATTTCTTCTTTTCGTACGGTTCAAGAATCTGGATGTACTTTTCGAGCAAGGCCCGCAAGGCGGGCAGGTCGGGTGCGCCCCGGCGCATCAGGCCCACCTGCCGCGTGGGCGGATCGCGCATGGGAACCAGTTGTCCCGCTTCCATCAGGTTCGCCGCCGTCTCCGCCAGATTCAGTCCCTCCTCCCACGACGGCTGAGGTTCCTCGAGCCACTTTTTCCCGTTCGTCACGACCTCGGTGACGTGTCCTTCCTGGTCCACCACCGAAGGGAGAATGTCCGGCCCACGGTTGCGGAAGAAGCCCAGAATCGCCGCCGGAATGGAAGGATCGCGCACCGTTCCGTCCGCGTAGAAGACTCCGTGGATGGGCCCCCAGCCTTTGCGCACGATCATCAGCTCCCAGATGTACCAACCCATGCCCGCGTTCATGTGCTCCTGGAGCGTGACGTCGTAAGGATTGGCGCGGGCGATGCAGCCGATCTCGCCGTCCACGACCGGCTTGCCCACCTTGGCGGCAAACTGCTGTGCGCGCAAAATGTTGGCGCGGATTTCCTCCCGCGTCGGACTGTAGTCGTGGAACTCGAGGACGTCCACATCGTCGGCAAGCTCTTCCATCCCCGGCACAAACGCCATGCCGATGGTCACCGGAGTGCGCGGGTCCAGCTCATGGAAGACGCCGGCCATGTGCTTCGCAAACTCGAATCTCTGCCTCACCCACGGCGCGGGAGTCGGGGGCCAGTCCGGCTCGTTCATCACGTCCCACATCTCGAGGCCTGGCTCGCGGCCGAGGGTTTTCACGAGGTAGCCCGCCCACTCGCGCGCAAGCGGCCACTGCGCCTTGTCCGCTATCATTTCCCTCGGGTAGGTGACCACCGGCATCACTCCGATGTCGTGCCGGTGGCAGGCCCGAACGAAATCCAGCACGTGCTCGCCGAAGGCCGCCTTGTCCTGCTCCCAGGCCTGGTAAGCGAGAAAGACGCGGACCTCATTCAGGTTGAGCCGCTTGGCCAGGTCCAGGTCATGTTCGGTTGTGGCTGGGTCGTAATCCAACCACTGGGAGATGTGGTGCCCAGGGCGCGCCGCCGCGTTGGCGGGCGTGTAGTTGAAACCTCGCACATTCGACAAATCTTTGGGAACATTTCTTTGCGCGGCGTAAGCGCCGCTGGCGCAGAGCGCGACGATTGCTGTCATGGCGGAAAGCCATCTCATGCGGGCCTCCTCAAAAATCGGCATTCGGCGGTAGATTATAGTGGTTCGTACCCGCCCATTCCATCCTGCTTGCGGCGTTCCCCCGGAGCGGTTGTGAAAGAATCGCCTCCCGGAAATCGGTGCTCCGCGCTGCTGTTCTGACGCGCACGATGGCGGCACGGTGTACATATTTGCATGGTGTCGCTCGCCACTTAAAGTTCGGGATTCGAGCCTCGCGACGCGGGGTGTGCTTGACTTTGACCTTTTGTCAATCTAGAATGTGTGCGTTTTTGCCCCGTTGGTAACCAGTTGCTGAAGACCCATTCCGGTTGGCACGGGACAATGACCTACTCGGCGAGGGACGTGGCCGGACGTCACCTTATCCTCAGACTCGAATCATATTCGGCGACCCCAGGTAGGCGTTCGATTTCTCAGGGCAAATAACTCAGGGGAATATCTTTCGATAACTTGGTGGAGGTGCATCGCATGAGGCGCGAGAAACTCGTCCTGTGGACGGTGGTAGTGTGCTTGATGAGCGTGATGACGGTCAGGGGGCAGGAAGCCAGACAGCCGGCGACGCGGGAGAATTCAGCCGCAGCGCAGTCAGCGGCGCCGGAGGCGCCGATCAGCGCCTCGACTGATCAATCGCAGAGCTCCGCTCTGCGCCAACCCACGGCGCAGGCGGCGGTGCCGCAACTGATCAAGTTTTCGGGAACGCTGGCGAATCTCGCCGGCAAGCCCGTCTCGGGCGCGGTGGATGTGACGTTCTCCTTGTACTCACAGGAATCGGGCGGAACACCCTTGTGGTTTGAGACGCAGACGGTCGAGGCCGACTCGCTCGGCCGGTGCTCGGTTCTGCTGGGGGCGATGACGCCGACGGGCGTGCCCATGGAATTGTTCACCTCCGGCGAAGCGCATTGGCTGGGGGTTCAGGTTTCGAATCTCCCCGAGCAGGCGAGGGTGCTACTGGTGAGCGTGCCGTACGCGATGAAGGCGGGCGACGCGCAGACGCTGGGCGGGCGGCCGGCTTCGGCCTATCAACTAACTTCTAACTGTAGCGGCGATGTCTCATCGCCGGATTGCGGCACGGCTTCGGGTCAGGCGGGCGGCGGCGAGGACGCCGCCGCTACAGGGGCTACAGCCGGCCGCATGACGGCCAGGAAAGGGACGACGACCGCGCGCGGACAAGAAGCGACGACGAACGCGACCAAGCGCTCGATCACGCCGCTGGCGGTGACGAGTGGGCCGACGAATTTCTCGGGCGCGACCACCGACCAGATCGTCGGCGTGACGCAGACGGGCTCGGGGACGGCGATCTCGGCGGCGGCGCCGTCGAACGACGTGATTGTCGGGACTTCGACTTCGGCGACGGGGGCGTTCGCGGGGGTGAAGGGGGTTTCGAACAGTCCGAACGGCGCGGGGATCTCAGCTCTGCTGACGGCGACGGGTGGCTGGGCGTTGTACGGACGCGCTTCGGCGACGACGGGACCGACGGTGGCGGCGCAAGGGATTAACGACAGCGACCAGGGGACGGCGATGTCGGGCTGGGAGCGGGCGACGAGCGGGGCGACGATTGGGCTGGTGGGCTCGGCGGCCTCGACGGGCGGCATCGGGCTGAAGGGCCGAGCCTACGCGACGAGCGGGAACACAACGGGAATCCTAGCCACCGTCTCTAGCCCCGCGGGCACGGGCTTGGTGATCAACAACATCGCCGGCGGCAAGCTCTTCAGCGGACAACTCAACGGCGTCGAAACCATCAGCATGACGGCAAGCGGGACGCTCAATCTCCCGCAAACCAACGGCTCCGGCGTGGGGGTCATCACCTTGGGCGGCGCGCCGTTCATCCATACCTGCTGCGGAAGCAATAACAACACCTTTCTGGGCCTGGATGCCGGCAACCTTGCCACCACGGCCGATAGGAACACAGGTTTGGGGACTAGCGCGTTAGCTGTCCTCTCGAACGGGACGCAAAACACCGCCGTCGGCGCTTATGCGTTGATTGGAAACACGAGTGGGTTCACTAATACCGCCGTCGGTGCTTATGCGTTGTACGCGAATGTTGTTGCGGCCTCCAACACCGCGGTCGGATGGGGAGCATTGGATAACGACACCGCTGACAACAACACGGCCGTGGGATGGAACGCGTTGGGAGGCAACACCATAGGAACGCTGAACACCGCCATGGGATTGTCAGCCTTGGGGAGCAATACGTCCGGCGGCGAAAACTCCGCCCTTGGCGACAGTGCGGGCTACTCCAACACAACAGGGGGCGACAATACGTTTCTGGGTGCAAATACGGAGCCCAGTTCGGGATACCTGAGTAACGCGGCAGCCATTGGTGCTAAGGCGCAGGTGGGCGAAAGTAACGCAATGGTTCTGGGCAGCATCAATGGCGTCAATGGCGCGACAGCGAGTGTCAAAGTGGGCATCGGGACCACAGTCCCGACCGCACCGTTGACGGTCGGCCCCAACCCGTCAGCGCCATTCAACTCGGATGAACTGGTCCAAATTGCCAAGACGAACGACGCTTATCTGACGGTCCGAGACGGCGCCGGGGCGGCACTGCTGGGGACGACAAGCGGCGTGCCCTTTGCAGGCTCTCAGGGTAATACTGCCTTCACGCTCCGAAGCAATAACACCAACCGGGTATGGATCACCTCCGCCGGAAGCGTCGGCATCGCGACGGCATCGCCCGACAATACGCTGTCCGTGAACGGCACCGCCGACAAAACCGGAGGCGGCTCGTGGGGCACATTTTCCGACGCGCGGCTGAAGACAGTCCATGGCGGCTTCCATGCCGGGCTGGGGCAAGTGCTGAAACTCAAGCCAATTTTCTACCAGTACAAGCACGGCAACGCGCTGGGGCTGACCGACTACGCCGAGCACGTGGGCGTGGTGGCCCAGGAAGTTCAGAAAGTGATCCCGGAAGCGGTCAGCGCCGACTCCAAGGGCTTTCTGGTCGTCAACAACGACCCGATCATCTGGGCGATGCTGAATGCCATCAAGGAGCAGCAACAAGAGATTAGCGGGCAAATGTCGGAGATCCGCCAACTGAAGCGGGTTAGCGCCGCCAAGGACGTGCGGCTGGAAGCCCTCGCCGCGCAGAACCGCCGGCTGGCAAGCAAAGTGGAGCAATTGGATTCCCGCCTGCGCGGCAATGACGGCCTGGTGGCGGCGCTCGAAGCGCGCTTGAGCCGCGACGAGGCCGAGCAGAGAGCAGTGCGCGCCAAACTGGCCCGCGCCGCCCGCCGCCAAAAAAAACAGTGGGAAGGCGAAATCGCGCGCGTCAAGTTCTGACGTGCGCGCTGGCCGCGCCCTCTGTGCGGTTGAATGACGAGCTTCGGATTCGGGCTCCGGCACTGGTGCTTCGGGACTCGGGGCTCGTGATTGCCGATTGAAGACTGACGATTTTCGAGTCCCGATGGAATACAAAAGACCCTTCGCTCAGCATGGCGGATACACTTTTTCGCCGGCCTGCCCAATGATTTCACTTGCAATCTGCAAGTAAAACTGTTAGGGTGCCGAAGGTGTCCGGAAAGCGCAGGTCGAAACACCGGTCGGGCTGTCCGGTGAGCATTTCCCTCGAGGTTCTCGGAGATCGCTGGTCGCTTTTGATCATTCGCGACCTGATGGTGCGCGGCTTCCGAACCTTCCGGGAGTTCCAGCAGTCGGGCGAAGGGATTGCCAGCAATATTCTCGCCGACCGTTTGCGAAAGCTCGAAAAATCGGGCATCATCACCTCGGAACAGGGCGAAACCGACAAACGAACGGTGAATTACCGGCTGACGGAAAAAGGCATTGACCTGGCGCCCGTGCTTTTGGAGCTTCTGATTTGGGGCGCGCGGCACGAAGAGACCGGCGCGCCGTGCGCCATCATCGAGAGCATGGCGCGCAACCGCGAAGCGATTCTGGCGGAAGTCCGGCGGCGGTGGCGGGAACGCGACCCGCGCCCGCTGCAAGTGAACGGGCAGTGGCAGTTGCCGTGAAAGCGCACTGAGACCGGCGCGAGACGTAGTGATCGAGAATAACTCAGGCCGAATTCAAAACCGAAGGAGCGACAGATGAGCAAAGTACGCGTACTGGTGGGCACGCGCAAAGGCGCGTTTATTCTGACCTCAGATGGCAAGCGCGAAAAGTGGGAAGTGAACGGGCCGCACTTCACGGGCTGGGAGATTTATCACATGAAGGGTTCGCCGGTGAATCCCGAGCGGATTTACGCCTCGCAAACCAGCGGCTGGTTCGGGCAGGTCCTGCAACGCTCGAACGACGGCGGCAAGACCTGGGAAGCACCGGGCGGAGGCGTGACCGTCGAGCAGGGCCGCATGCCCAAGGGCGAAAGCAACCGGTTTGTTTATGACACGTCGCCTGCGACCGGGAAGCCCCTCACCACGCACCAGTGGTACGACGGCACGCAGCACCCGTGGGAATTCAAGCGCGTGTGGCACCTCGAGCCGTCGCTGACCGATGCCGAAACGGTTTACGCCGGCGTCGAGGACGCGGCCATCTTCCGCTCGACCGACGGCTCCAAGACCTGGCAGGAGCTCTCCGGCCTGCGCGGCCACGGCACCGGCCCCAAGTGGCAGCCGGGCGCGGGCGGCATGTGCCTGCACACGATTATTCTCGATCCGAGCAATCCCAACCGCATCTGGATCGCCATTTCGGCTGCGGGCGCGTTCCGCACCGACGACGGCGGCAAAACCTGGAAGCCCATCAACAAGGGGCTGAAGTCGAACTACATCCCCAATCCCGAGGCCGAGATCGGCCACTGCGTTCATCACATTGCCATGAACCCGAAGCGCCCCGGCGTGCTCTTCATGCAGAAGCACTGGGACGTGATGCGCTCCGACAACGCCGGCGACCAGTGGACCGAGATTAGCGGCAACCTGCCCACCGATTTCGGCTTCGCCATTGACGTGCACGCGCACAAGCCGGAGACGATTTACGTGGTGCCCATCAAGAGCGACTCCGAGCACTTCCCTCTCGAGGGCAAGCTGCGCGTCTATCGCAGCAAGACGGGCGGCAACGAGTGGGAACCGCTCACCAAAGGCCTGCCGCAAAGCAACTGCTACGTGGACATCCTGCGCGACGCCATGGCCGTGGACACGCTCGATGAGTGCGGCGTCTATTTCGGCACCACCGGCGGGCAGGTCTATTGCTCCGCCGACGCCGGCGACACTTGGGCGCCTATCGCGAGCTTCCTTCCGCCCGTACTGTCCGTAGAGGTGCAGACGCTGCCATGATCCGAGTGGTGCTGCCATTCCATCTGCGCCGGCTCGCGAGCGTTGACGGTGAAGTCGAGCTTGAAGTTGCTCCGCCGGTGACGCAGCGGTCGGTGCTGGAAGCGCTCGAGGCGCGCTATCCCATGCTTTGCGGGACGATTCGCGACCACGACACGCACGAGCGCCGGGCGTTTTTGCGCTTTTTCGCCTGCGAAGAAGACCTGACGCACGAATCGCCCGACGCCCCGCTGCCCGAGGCTGTCGCTACGGGCAAAGAGCCATTCATGGTGATCGGCGCCATCGCCGGTGGGTGTAGCGCCGGGCTTTAGCCCGGCATGCCGCTACATCTGGCCCGCTCGTGGACATCCGTGCCACCCTAAAGGGCGGCGCTACGTCTGTAAGCCTGATTCAGACTTGCCACTGGACAAGTCGAATCCTCATCCTACAGAATGATACTGCGCGTGGCGCGGCCGGTGGCGGCGAAGCGCCTCGCGCTCCGACAGAAGCTCCGCTATGAAGGGCCTTTCGGATCCGCGAGACTTCCAGGCAGGTGAACTTGGGCACTCCCAAAACTCCTTTGCGTGAAGCCATTCCCATCAGCGAATACATTCACGGAACGTTTGTTCCGCTCTCCAATCTCCCGCACGGCTGGGAGATGCACTCGGCCGTCCCGCTGACGCCCGCCGAGGACCGCACCACGGTGCGCGAGCCCGCACAGGCGGTGCCGGATTCGATCGCGGAGCGCCTGGGCAAGCTGCGCGTGCTGGTGGTTCCCTGGGTGGCGTGCATGGAAACCGGCGACGAGGTCCGGTTCACGAAGCCCGAGGGCGAAACGCACTCCGCCGTTTGGCTCGAAACCGGCGAGCGCATTCACCTGGTGCTGCCCTGCAAGGAGCTCGACCCGCACGATACCGGCCTGGAGTTCCTGGCCAGCATCGCCGAGCTGCTGCGCCCGCGCCTGACGGCGGAGGAAATGGGCCGCTTCAGCCGGCTGCTGGAAGCAGAGCTGCGCGCAGGAGTTCCCGGCGAAATTGACGAGGAAGCGCGCGCCGCCAAGCAGCCGCTTCTCGCCCGCCGCGCGCGCCGCAAGCGCAACCCGGAATTGTTCGAAAACTATTGCGACACTTCCTTCGTCTCCACCACCGCCGAGTATATGCACGGGCTCTGGCACGACGTGCAAATCCGCGTCGGCCCCGAGCACCTTCCTGTCCTTCAGTTGCGCCGCAGGATGACGCTGCTCGCCGAGATGTTTCCGCCCAACGCTGGATATTCGCTCTTCGCCGAGGGATTGGAAAAGGCGGAGTAGTCGGTCGTCAGTAGTCAGTAGTCAGTAGTCAGTAGTCAGTAGTCAGTCGTCAGTTGTCAGTTTTCAGTTCTCAGTTATCGCCCGGTCCGTGGTCAGTCTGTAGCTTGTGATTGACTGCGCCTCACCCGCCCAGTGTTGTCAGCCTCCCATGACATTGGCTTGCCTTCCCGGTGGAATCCACGGACAATCGAACCCTATTCAGCGCCAGCATTCATTTGCTTCGGGAGGTCTTTCATGCGAAAAAATCCGAACTCGCTCGGCCTTAGGAATTCGTCAACGCGCCGCGGATTCTTCAAAACAGCCGCGGCTTTGGCCACGGCCGCCCCGGCTTTGCGACGCAGCGCAAAGGGCGCAGAAGGGCCGGGGAAAGGGCCGATTCTCGCCTACGCAGGCACCTACAGCTCGCCGCAGGGTCCGGAAGGCAAGCCGGGCCGCGGCCAGGGCATCCATCTTCTGGAAATGAACTCCGCGACAGGCGAACTCACACCGCGCGAAATCTTTCCCAACGACTCAAACCCCTCCTGGCTTGCTCTCGACCCCACCGGCACGCATTTGTACTCGGTGAATGAAACCCAAACGTATCGAGGTGCAAAATCCGGCTCGGTGAGCGCCTACGCCGTGGATCGGGCAAACGGCCATTTGACTCTGCTCAACACCGTCAGCTCCGAAGGCGCAAGTCCCTGCCACCTGAGCGTTCACCCTTCGCGCAGATTCGTGCTGGTCGCGAACTACGACGGTGGCACGTTCGCGGTGCTTCCCATCCGCCCGGATGGTGGGTTGGAAGCGGCCAGCGACGTCATCCGCCTGCAGGGCCCGCCCGGCCCCGAGCACCCCACGACCGGCCCGCGCGGCAACTTCTCCATCAGCGGCCACGACGCGCCGCACGCCCACATGATTGAAGCCGATCCCACCGGCCGCTACGTGATTTCAACCGATTTGGGGAAGGATCAAATCCTGGTCTGGAAATTGGATTTGAAGAAAGGCACGCTCGAGCCCAACGGCTTTCACGAAGCGCCGGTCCCGCCGGGCGACGGGCCGCGCCACTTTGCTTTTCACTGCAACGGCCGTTGGATGTATTCGCTGCAGGAAGAAGCTTCCACCGTCATGCAGTTCGATTTCGACCCCGCCAACGGGAAGCTCACCGCGCGGCAGACCCTTTCCAGTCTTCCGATGGGCTTTGCGGGCACGAATTTCGCCTCGGAGATCCGGGTGTCAGCGGACGGCAGATTCGTCTACGCGGCCAACCGCTTGCACGACTCCATTGCCATCTTCTCCATTGGAGCGGATGGCAAGCTCACCTACCGAGGCGAAGAATGGACGCACGGCGATTATCCCCGCAGCATCACGCTCGACCCCAGCAGCAATTTCCTTTACTCGTGCAATCAGCTCGCGGACTCGGTGACCACCTTCCGCGTCAACCGTCAGACCGGCCGCCTTTCCTTCATCGGCCAGTACGCGGCGGTGGGATCCCCAGCCATTCTCTTGTTCCTCACTTAGAGCCGCGTGTGAAGGCCGAGGAATGTCCGTTCAAACCGGTGTCGTGGTTTGCGATTCCTTTGTCGCCTCCGCCAGCCGCACGCGCACATCCACGGCGCGGAAATCTTCGGCGCGGGGAAAAACCAGAAATGGATTGATCTCGATTTCCGCCAG
Source organism: Acidobacteriota bacterium (assembly GCA_024638215.1). Taxonomy (GTDB): domain Bacteria; phylum Acidobacteriota; class Terriglobia; order UBA7540; family UBA7540; genus JAHEKS01. Next base: position 14,439 of record JAHEKS010000040.1, read on the forward strand.
CAGCGGCAGGTCTTCCACCAACTGGGAAAATCGCTGCAGCATTTCCGCCAGCGCCTCAAAATCCACCGGAGCTTCGCCGCGCACGCCTTCCAGCAAGCGGTAGCCGCGAATCTGGCGAATCATTTCGCGCGCGTCCACATCGGTGAGGGGCGGGACGCGAAAAACCACGTCCTTGAACGTTTCCACATAAACGCCGCCCAGGCCGAACATCACCAGCGGCCCGTAATTCGCATCGTGCGTCATCCCGATGATGACTTCCCGGCCCCCGCGCACGTATTCCTGCACCAGAAATCCCGGCGGGTGATTCGCCGCGCCGGAAGCGGGCGCGCGCGAAAGGTTTCCCGCCATCTTCCGCGCCGCTTCCATCAACTCTTCCGGAGTCCGAAGGTCCACGGCCACGCCCCCGACCTCCGTCTTGTGAACGATGTCGGGCGCGACCGCTTTCAGGACCGCGGGATACTGAAAGTCGCGCTGCTGCAATTTCAGTTTCTCGAGATCCGGCGCGGTGTGCCACGCGGCCACCGGGATGCCGTAGCAATCGAGCAGGTGGAAAGCTTCGGCGGGAGTCAAATGGACGTGGCCCTTTTCGCGGGCTTCCGTGATGATCTTCACAGCCGAGGCTTTCTGCGTCGGGAATTGCCGCACCTCACCTGCCGGGCGCTCACGCCAGCGGCGATAGCGGTCGAGCGCGGCGAGCGCCTGCGCCGCCGATTCCGGAAACTGATAGATCGCCAGGTGGCCGGGGCGCTTCTCATTCAGTTCCACGTAGAAATCCTCCGGCGCCATGATAACGCCCACGACGGGCTTGGAGGTCCGCGCCCGGACCTGTTCCACTCCCGAGACCACTTCGTGGCCGCTGATCAGCAACGGGGGGACGAAGATGACCATCAGTACATCAATCCCATCATCTTCAAGCATCAATCGCGCGCACTCGGCGTAGCGGACCTGGTCGGACTTGGGCGTCATATCCACGGGATTGCTGACAATCGCTTCGGGCGGGAGGATGCGGCGCAGTTCCGCCGCCGTCGCCTCCGAAAGCTTCCCCATCGTCATCCCCAGGCCGATGGCGGTATCTGTGGCCATGATGGCGGGGCCGCCGGCGTTGGTCAGAATCCCCAGGCGGTTGCCGCGCGGCACGGGATTCTTTGAAAACACCATCGCCAGATCGAACATTTCCTGCACGGTCGAGACGCGGATCACCCCGCTTTGTTCGAGCAGCGCGTCGGTTGCGATATCGAGCCCCTGGCGCGCCGCCAGGGCGCCGGTGTGCGACGAGACGGCGCGCGCGCCCGCCTGCGTGCGGCCCGATTTGACCACCACGATGGGCTTCCGGCGCGAAATGCGCCGCGCGATCTGCATGAAGCGCCGCGGATTTCCGAACGATTCCAGATACATCAGGATCAAATCCGTGTCGGGATCGTTTTCCCAGTAGAGCAGCAGGTCGTTGCCGGAAATATCCGATTTGTTCCCCATGCTGATGAAATAGGAAAAGCCGATGTCGAGCTGGCGGGCGATGTTGAGGATGGCCACGCCCAGCGCGCCCGATTGCGACACGAATCCGATGCGGCCCGCCAGCGGCAGCGTGGGGGCAAAGGTGGCGTCGAGGTGCACGTCGGGATGCGTGTTGATCACGCCCATGCAGTTCGGCCCCACCATGCGCATCCCGTACCGGGCGGCGCGCACGCGAAGCTGGGCCTCGAGCTTGCGCCCCTCTTCGCCCGTCTCCGCAAATCCCGACGTAATCACCACCAGACCCTTGACGCCTTTCTTGCCGCAGTCGTCCACGGTATCCAGCACCTGCTCGCGCGGCACGACAATGACCGCCAGGTCAACCGGGTCGGGAATCGCGGACACCGAGGGAAACGCCTTGATGGAATGGATAAAGTCGGCCTTGGGATTGACGGGGAAGAGCTTGCCGCCAAAATCGAATTCAATCAGGTTGTGGACCAACTCGCGTCCGATCGAGCCCGGCCGGCGCGAGGCGCCCACCACGGCAATCGAGCGAGGCTTCAAGATGGGATCCAGGCTGTGCATGCCAAATCCTTTCGCGAAGTCCGGAGGGCCGGCGCTTGTATCCAGGCGACGCGGCTTTTGTCGCGCGGCAAACTTCGGCCGCGCCAGGCGCCGTGCTCCCCCCTTCGACCGACAGGCGCCCTTCATTCAAGCCCTTTGCGTGCGACAAGTCAACGGTTTGACCCATTAGCCCAGAGCTGAAGTTGCCAGTTGCGAGGCCATGGATTTTAGCAGGACAATCCCCAGCCGCGACTCAGTGCCCATTCCCAAAGAGATTGCGCCCAAATAATCCGCGCGCCGCTTCCTGGCGTGTGCAATAGGAAACTTTGGTGCTTGCTTCCCTGCTGGCGCGCGATTATGCTACGCGCGGGGCTGGAAATCATCCGGGCGACCTCGGGGGAAAATGGCTGCGCCGCTTCCTGACTATATTCGATCATCCGTTCCTGTGCCCGCGTCCAAGCGTGCGCCCTGGTACAAGAACACGTTTCCTTCTTACGCGGGCATCTACCTTTGGGTGGCGTTCTATCTTGGCCTTGCCGGGCCCACCATCGGCAAGGCGAGTCTCGGCCTGTGCATGTTGGGCCTGGTGGTGGCGGGACTGCTCGCCTTTGCGCTCTTCTATTACGCGCCCGGCATGCTCGGCATGCAGACCGGCCGGCCACTCTATATCGTCGGCACCTCCACTTTCGGAACCGCGGGCGGCTACCTGATGCCCGGCTTGCTGATGGGCCTGTTGCAACTGGGCTGGTTCGCGGTGGCTACTTCCATTGCCACCGATTTCATCATGAAAGGACTGCACCAAACTTCGCGGCCGCTTTCGATCGGCATCTCCGTGGTGTGGGCCTACGGGCTCGCCTGGGTTTCTATCAAGGGAATCAATTACGTGGCGCGCGTGGCGGAGATTCTGAACTGGGTGCCCATGATCATGATCGCGGTGGTCTTCTGGGCGAACCGCGGCGGGATTGCCGCCTATCACCCACCCAAGCCGGATGCGTGGGGCGGATTCCTCGCCGTGCTGACCATCGTTATTGGCTTTTCCGCCACCGCCGGCGCGGCAGGAGCGGACTTTGGAATGAACAGCCGCAACCGCGGCGATGTGGCCTGGGGCGGACTGACCGGCATTGCCTTGAGCATTCTGCTCGCCGGTGGACTGCCCATCCTCTCCGTCGCCGGGCACATCGGCGGGAATCCTGGCCCGTCGCCCGATTTCAGCTACACCGCCGCCATTTCGGGCGTGGGGGCTCTGGCGCCGGTGATGTTTTTCCTCTTCGCCGCCGCCTCCGGCGTGCCCACGTGCTTTGCCACCTTCATCGCCGCCAACAGCTTCGGCACGATGTTCCCCAGGATCCCGCGCCAGGTTTCGACTTTGGTTGGCGTCACGATTGGACTGATCCTTGCCATATCCGGCGTGGCGGAAAACCTGGTGGGATTCTTCCAGATCGTCGGCGCATCGTTCGGGCCGATTTGCGGCGCGATGGCGGCGGATTATCTATTGGCTGGAAGAAAATGGTCAGGTCCCCGCCGCGGCATCAACTGGGCAGGGTACGCCGCCTGGGCGCTGGGGTTCGTGGTGGGAATCCTCGGCGACATTCCCGGCGTGCCGGCAAGCTGGGTCAAAGCCGACCAGCCCGCGGTGCTGATTTCCTTCATCGTCGGCTTCGTCGTTTATCTCGTGCTGGCCAAAGCCGGCGCTTGGCCGGAAGTTGTGCCGCTCGAAGGACAGCCTAGCAAGGCCTCGTAAGGGTGTCAAGGATGAAGGGTCAGAGGCGAAGCTTGAGGGATTAAGGATAAAGGGAAGCTTCCCGATTTCCTTCCCTTAGCAGTTCGCTTCCTCCAGCGAGACCGGCGTCTGGCTTTCAGCCTTCACACTTCCGACTTCACACTTTCCCTTCCAGCAATTCCTGGCGAACATTCTTGAGCACGTACGCGGACCGCTCCACGCCCACCTCGCCGGTGAGAATCGGGTCTTCATTCTCGATGCTCATGATGCCTTCAAACCCGACATCCATGTAAGCCTTTACGACCCGCTTCCACAATTGCGCGCCGTGACCATATCCGACCGCACGGAAATACACCGAGCCCTCGGTGGCCTTGGCCGGATCTTCAGGGAAATTCAGCACGCCGAACTTGGCCTTTTCTTCCGGCACGATGACCGTGTCCTTCATGTGGGCGTGGAACAGGCAGTTATTCTTGGCGAGGAAATGAATCACTTCCACCGGCTCGCAGCCCTGCCAGAAAAGGTGGCTGAGGTCGCAGTTGGCGCCGATCTCCTCGCCCACGGCGTCGCGGAGCTTCATCAGCGTCTTGGGATTGTAGACCATGAAGTTGGGGTGCATTTCCAAAGCGATCTTCTTCATCCCGTGCTGGCGCACGAACTTGATGGTTTCCTTCCAATAAGGAATCAGTTTCTCGTTCCACTGCCAATTGAGAGCTTTATCGTGCTCGGGCGGCCAGCGGTAGGTGATCCAACTCGGCACCGTGTCCTCGGCCGAGCCGCCGGGACAGCCCGAGAAGCAGACAATCACCGGAACCTCCAGCCGCTCGGCCAGCAGCACCGTGTTGCGGAAAATCCGGTCATAGTCTTGCGCGATCTTCGTGTCGGGATACACGGGATTTCCGTGGCAGCTCAGGGTCGCCACCTGAATGTTGCGGTCGGTAAATTTCTTCTTCCACGCCTGCGCCTTGGCGTTATCGGCCAGGAGTTCCTCAACCGGGCAGTGGCTTGCGCCGGGATAACCTCCGGTGCCGATTTCGACGGCCTCGAGGCCGAGCGCCGAAATCTTGTCCAGCATCTCGTCCAGCGAAAGGTCGTTATAAACGGGGTCGAATACTCCAATGGGAATCTTCCGCATGGGCGGCGGCACGGCGGCCGGCGCGGCAGCCATCGCATCCGCCGGCACAGGGCTCTTTCCTGAGGCCGGCGCGGCGGCCATCAGGCTCGCCACGGCAGGCAAACTGCCGGTGGCGGCAAGAAATTTCCTTCGGCTCAAAGACTTGGATCCGTTCTTGTTCGACATGAAGGCGTCCTCCTTTGGCTATGCAGAAAGTATAAGCCCAATCGGGAAAGTGCAAGGGTTTCTTGTGGGCCTTTAACTCTGAAGGGCGCACAATGTCGGGGTGGGACGCGCGGCGACTGGAAAGAACTTGAATGAGCAGCCAGCCGCCTTGCTGGACGCCCAGCGCACGAAACCCTATAATCGCGGATACGCTGGAAATCGCTTCATAAGGAGGTCCGATGCGACCGTTGGGAGCAAACTGCATTAATCGCCGCGCGACGCAGGCTCTTCGCCGAGTAGTGATTCTGTTCGCAGCTTTCCTGATTGCCGGTGCGCAGGCATTCGGCGAAGGCAGCCTTCATGTCTACACGGACAAGACGGCGTACGACGTGGGCTCGGAGGTTTTCGTCAAGGTTGCGACGGCAAGCGGCGCTGAAGCGGCTTCACAGTTCCGCATTACTTTGCGCTATGCCGGAGATTCGATTCCCGTGCTTGACCGCGTGACACTTCCAGTAGTCGCGAGTGACGCTCCGTCTGCCGAGTATCACAAGCTCTATCAAATTCCTTCCGACGCGCGCACCGGCCTTTACGAAATCGGTCTGGTCCCCGCCAACGGATCAGGCGATGAGATGCGCGGTGTGGCCTCTTTCTCGGTTTACAGGAAACTGGTCGAAGTCCAGCGTATCGAGCTCGACACGACTTTTTACTCAACGGGCGATCCAGTCGCCTGTGCAGTGACGCTCGCCAATCTAACCGGCCATCCGATGGAGCACTTGCGCGTGGAATTCTCCGACCGCTATTGGCCCTGGATCGGCGCGCCGGCTGCGCGCGTGGCCTCCACCATCAAGCCGCTCGCCGAGGACCTGACGCTCGAGCCTGGCGCGAGCAAAGAACTTAATTCCGCCGCGTGCGCCGAGGCCAGCGAAGTCAAAGAACCCTCCGTCCACCAATACGGCGTCGTCGTCTGGGACCACGAGCGCAAGAATATTTACGACATCTCTTTCAGCCAGCTTGTCTTCATCCGCCCGCGCGGTTCGACCGGGCCTACTCCCTATCCCGGGCAATATAATTATTCCAAGCTGAGCGACGTGGACACCTCCAATTACCGGCAGTTCTACCCCACGAACCTCAACTTCGGCGCCATCGAGTTTGACACCACGCACACGATGTATGCCACTGGGGAGACGGCCGAAATCCACTTTGCCCTCTCGAACCCCACCGATGCGCCGTGGCGCGGCGTCTCCATCATCACACGCTGGTTGGGGCCGGACGGAACAGAGTTGTCGCGGAACACTTCCAGCAAGCCGCTTGATCTGATTCCCGGCGCCGATCCCGTTCCCGGGGCGGCGACGTTCAAGCTGCCAGCGACCGCCGGCCTCTACCGCGCACGCGTGCAGGTGGTCAACTCATTCGGGCAGGTGCTCGCCTCGAACGACCTGGAGATCGCGGCCAACCCGCTGCCCAAATCCATCTTGATCTTCTGCGCCCACGAAGACGACGAAGGCGGCTGGAGCGGCCTGACCCGCGCGGCGATTGAGAACCACATCCCCATTCATTTCGTCTATTTCACCAGCGGCGACGCGGGCTCCTGCGATCGCTACTATGAGCATTCCTGCCGTCCCGCCGAGGCCTTGAATTTCGGCGAATTGCGCGAGGAGGAAACACGCGCTTCGCTCGGCCACCTGGGCGTGCCGCGCGAAGATATCTTCTTCCTGGGCCTGCCCGACGGCGGCTCCGGCGAGATCTGGTACGACCATCCCGATCCGAGCGCGCCTTATCTCTCCGTGCTGCTGGCCAGCGACCATTCTCCTTACGCCGATGCCGCCGTGCCCAACCTGCCCTACGCGCGGCAGTCGGTGGTTGAGGCGGCGGAGCAATTCATCGAGCGATTCAAGCCCGAAGTGGTGGTCACGGCGCATCCGCCTCAGCAAACACATATTGACCATATCGTGAACAATTATTTTGTAGTGCAGGCGATGGTGCATCTGCTCAGTCAGAACAAGCTGCGGCCGGACACAAAAGTTCTAGTGGACCGGATTTACGATGCCAAGGACGTCCCTGCCACACCCTATCACTACCAAGAGCACACGTTTTACATTTCGGGCGAGGCGGCGGCGCTGGCGCAGGAGGCCTGGTGGTTTTATCAATCGCAGGGCGGCAACAGAGCGCAAGGACACATTCGCGATTTTGACAAGCTCCCGCGCTCCGTTTCCTATCGTGTGGTGTTAGACTGGAAGGAGCACGAAGACTGGAACGAGAAGCGCCCAGGAAAGGATTCAGCGGGGCATTGACCCCGCAGCTTCACCCAGAGTCGGTCCTTCGATCATGGAAAATCCCAAGTCAGCTAGGTTCGGAAGCGGGTGGGGCGGCGCGCCCGCCTCCTCGGCGAACCCTGATTTTCCCGAGGAAGCCTTCGAGTGCCCGTATTGCGGGCAACTGCTCGCGCCCACTTGCCGGGTTTGCGTCTCCTGCAAGCTCCCCATCGATCCCTCGCGCATTCAGAGAAAACTGACTCCGGAACCCGAGGCCGTGGTCGCCAGCGCGCCGCCGGAAGAGCCTCCCGTACGTTTCTCGTGGACGATGTTCTTCGCGGTGCTGGCAGCCTCGTGGGTGGCCTCGACCGTGGTGCTGCATTTTGCGGGCCTGATAGTGGGCCAGTTGATCATGAGCGCCGTGCAACTGCTCTCCGCCATCTGGGTATTCTTCGACGCTCGGCAGAAATTGATCCGCAAACCGCTGCGCTGGGCGATCGGTTCCCTGATCTTGTGGATTGTGATTTTTCCCTGGTACCTGCTCCGGCGCCAGAAGCTCAATGCGCCCTGCCCGTTCGTCGAATCCGAATCCGGGCCATTCACCAAGGTCATGCTGCTGGTGGTCTTTATCTTCTTCATGGTCGGCATGCTCGTCTCGCGTTATGGAGCCCCCGCCTTCAAGAGTGTTGAGGGAAAGGAAGGCGGCACGCCGGTTCTTTCTCCCAGGAAGAAATGAGCGCGAGATTTGTCCGCATTGAGTTCAACCGCTACCGGGCCCATCGGCGCCGGCGTCGTGCAGAGCCTGAAGCATCCCTGAACCCAAGTTCCCGGCTTGACACGCCTCCGTGGGAGGCCACCAATTGCAGAAAACCCTGAAAGAAACTTTGGTGGAAAATGCTCGCGTGGTAGACTGAAATTTGGATTGTTCGTTGCCGCGTGCGGTCTCGTCCCGCGCCGGCTCGCGGCGGTTCATCCCTTGGTTTCAGTATTTAGGTTTTTCCGCCGCCCACCAAAAATCAGGAGCCCCCAAAAAACAGTCCGGAGGCAGTCTTGTCCAAAGCCAAGGGCAAACCCAATGCGATGACTCCGAGTTCCAGCCTCGCCGGCTCCGCCATGCCCTCCCGCCTGGCCATTGACCATGTCGAGCCCGAGATTGATGAGGGCCTGTCCGCCATCAAACGAGTGGCCGGCGAGGAGGTCCGCGTCTTCGCCAACATCTATCCCGACGGCCACGATCTGATTGGGGCGGCGCTCTGCTTTCGGCACGCGAGCGAAGAGGATTGGCACGAAGTTCCCATGCAGCCCCTGGGCAACGACCGCTGGGTCGGCACCTTCGTTGTGAAGTCTCTGGGCAGTTACTTTTATACCTTGCGGGCCTGGGTTGACCGCTACGCTTCGTGGCGGGGAGATTTTGCGAAGAAGGTCCAGGCAGGCCGCCAAGTGGATGTGGATTTGCTCGTGGGCGTCGGGCTGATCGAGCAAGCGGCGAAGCGCGCGGACGGACAAGCCGGGGAGCGGCTCGCCGACTGGGCGCGGGACATCAGGGCGCTCAGCAAAACAAACTTGGCGGATGCTCTCAAACTGGCGGATGACGACTTCCTGGTTGGGCTCGCCTCCCGGCACGCGGACCGGCGCTCGACCACGATGTACAGGAAAGAGCTCGAGGTGATTGTGGACCGCCGCAAAGCTCGCTTCAGCGCGTGGTACGAGATGTTTCCCCGCTCCGCCTCGCCCGAGCCGGGCCGGCGCGGTACCGTCAAGGATGTCGAAGCCCGCCTGCCTTACGTTGCCGGGATGGGATTCGATGTGCTCTATCTTCCGCCCATCCATCCCATCGGCCGGTCGGTTCGCAAGGGCAAGAACAATAATCCCCATAGCGGCCCTGACGACATTGGAAGCCCGTGGGCCATCGGATCGGAGGAGGGCGGGCATAAGTCAATTGACCCGCGCCTGGGCACTCTGGAGGATTTCCGGCGGCTGGTGGCCAAAACGCAAGAGCATAACATGGAGATCGCGCTGGACATCGCCTTCCAGTGCACGCCCGACCATCCTTATGTGAAGGAACATCCCGAATGGTTCCGGTGGCGTCCGGACGGGACGGTTCAGTGCGCCGAAAACCCGCCCAAGGTCTATCAGGACATTTTCCCGATCGAGTTTGAAAACGAAAACTGGCAGCAACTTTGGGAAGAACTGAAGAGCGTGGTGTTGTTCTGGGCCGAGCAAGGGGTGCGCATTTTCCGCGTGGACAACCCGCACACGAAGCCTTTTGCCTTCTGGGAGTGGCTGATCCGCGAGGTCAAGGCGCAGTATCCGGAGACGATCTTTCTGGCGGAAGCGTTCACGCGGCCCAACGTCATGTACCGGCTGGCCAAGCTGGGCTTCACGCAATCGTATACTTACTTCGCGTGGAGAAACACCAAGTGGGATCTGACGCAATACTTCACGGAATTGACGCAGACGGAAGTGCGCGAGTACTTCCGGCCCAGTCTCTGGCCCAACACGCCTGACATCCTTACGG
>JAHEKS010000277.1 GCA_024638215.1 Acidobacteriota bacterium
GGTCAAGATTGACTTGCCGCGCGATTGCGCCTGCCAGTCGGGGGAATACGGCACAGCTCTTTTCCCGGTGGGTGTAGAGAAGCGGCTGCTGGTGCCGAGCCAGGCCCTAGTGGAGCGAGGGGAACTCACCGGCTTGTACGTTGTCAACGCGCAGGATATTGCCGAATATCGTCTCATCAAAACCGGTAAGACTCTGGGCGGCCGCGTGGAAGTGCTTTCCGGGCTTTCCGATGGTGAGCGTGTCGCCGTTTCTTCCCTCGATCGCCTCAGCGATGGCATTAAGGTGGAGGCCCAATGAGCTCCCGCAAGCTTGGCGTAGCGGGCCGCATCGCCCACTACTTCATCAACTCGAAACTCACCCCTCTGATCATGATTTTCTCCATCCTCCTGGGCGTTTACGCCATTTGGATGACGCCGCGCGAGGAAGACCCGCAGATCGTCGTCCCCATGATGGACGTTTTCGTCCAGATGCCGGGCGCAAGCGCGAAGGAAGTGGAAGAGCGCGTCACTACGCCCATGGAGCGCCTGATCTGGGGCATTCCGGGCGTCAAGTACGTTTACTCCGGCAGCCAGCCGGGCGTGGCGATGGTTACGGTGCGCTTCGATGTCGGCCAGAACATGGAGGAGTCGCTCGTCAAGCTCTACAACAAGCTTTACTCCCACTTCGACATCATCCCGCCGGGCGCCTCCCGGCCGCTCATCAAGCCCCGCTCGATTTACGACGTTCCGATTCTGGCCCTGACTTTCTGGAGCGATCGCTATCAAGGGTACGAACTGCGCCGTGTGGCGGCGGAAGTCGAGCGCCACGTGGAGACGATTGACGACGTTTCCGTCACCCAAGTGATCGGCGGCCAGAGGCGGCAGATCCTGGTGCTGCTTGATCCTGCCAAGATGGCGGCCCACGGCGTCGCTCCCGCGTCCATCGTTCCCATCCTCGGCATGGAGAATCAACAGCTCCAGTCCGGCGGCTTCGCCTCCGACAACTACGAATACCGCGTGGAGACGGGCGATTTTCTGCGCACTGTGGATGACGTGGGCGCGGTGGTCGTGGGCGTGTGGAATGGGCAGCCGGTTTATCTCCGCGATGTGGCGACGCTGCGCGACGGCCCCGAGGAGCCGAACGACTACGTGCTGTTTCGATCCGGCCGCGGAGCAGATTTGAAATCTCAGATTTCAAATGCCAAATCCCGGACGGCGGAAGGTGGAAAGCAGAACCCCGATCTCAAAATAGGCCACAGAACCGCCGATTTTCCGGCTGTCACCCTGAGCGTCGCCAAGCGCAAATATACCAATGCCGTGACGGTGTCCGGACAGGTCTTGAAGATGGTGGACAGCCTGAAGGGGACCATCATTCCTGCCGGCGTGAACGTGACCGTCACGCGCAATTACGGCGAGACGGCGCGCGAAAAGGCTAACGAATTGCTCGAACACCTGCTGCTGGCGACGCTCTCGGTCACGGTGCTGATTGCCTTGTGGCTGGGCTGGCGCGCTTCGATGGTGGTTCTGGCGGCGATTCCCACCACCCTCGCTTTTGCGCTGTTCGTTTACCTCCTTTACGGCTACACGCTCAATCGCGTGACGCTTTTTGCGCTGATCTTCTGTATCGGCATTCTGGTGGACGACGCCATTGTGGTGGTCGAAAACATCGCGCGGCATTTTCACCTTCCGCAAAACAAGGGTCGGCCGCTGGCCGACGTGGCGGTGGAAGCCGTGGACGAGGTGGGCAATCCGACCATCCTGGCCACTTTCACCGTGATCGCCGCGGTCTTTCCCATGGCTTTTGTCAGCGGGCTGATGGGTCCCTACATGCGGCCGATGCCCATCGGGGCTTCGGTGGCCATGGTTTTCTCGCTGATGGTGGCCTTCGTCGTCTCCCCCTGGGCGGCGCTGCGAGCCCTGGGTGGGGTGCGCTCGCCCGGCGTGGTCGAAGAAGACGAGGGGCAAGGCCGGACGCAGCGCATCTTCCGCAAGGTGATGACTCCGCTCATCACCGACGCGCGCAAGCGCCGACTCTTCCTGGGCGGCGTGGTGCTGCTGCTGGTAGTGGTGCTCTCCATGCCCTTGGCGAAGCTGGTCCTCGTCAAGATGCTGCCGTTCGACAACAAGAGCGAGTTTCAAGTGATCGTGGACATGCCGGAAGGAACCACCCTCGAGCAGACGGCGCGGGTGACCCAGGAAATCACCCAGCGGATTTCCGCTGAGCCGGAAGTTGAGGATTGCGTGCAGTACGTAGGCGTCGCCGCGCCGTACGATTTCAACGGTTTGGTGCGGCACTATTTCCTGCGCGGCGGGCCTCATCAGGCCGAGGTTTACGTGGACTTGCTGCCCAAGAGCCAGCGCTCCGCGCAGAGCCACGACATCGCCAAGCGCGTTCGTCTGGCGATTGATCCTATTGGCGAGAAATACGGCGCCAAGCTGAAAGTTGCGGAAATCCCTCCCGGGCCTCCGGTCATGGCGACGCTGGTGGCGGAGGTTTACGGCCCCACCTACACCGGGCAGATCGAGATGGCCAGAAAGATTCTGGCAGACTTCCACTCGACTCCCGGCGTCGTGGATGTGGATTGGAGCGTGGAAGCGCCCCAGAAGAAGTTGCGCTTTGTCGTGGACAAGCAGAAAGCCGCTCTCAATGAGGTATCGGTCGAGCAGATTGCCCAGACGTTGCGCCTGGCCCTGAGCGGCACCACGGTGGGTATCGCGCATATGCCTCGCGAGCGCGAGGACGTGGGGATTTTTCTGCAAGTGCCCCGCGCCGAGCGCTCCGGCCCCAGCCGCCTGGGAGAAATCCGGGTGCTTTCGCGGACCGGGCAACTGGTTCCCATCAGTGAGCTGACTCGTGTGGAAGATGACACCCTCGAGAAAACCATCTACCACAAAAACCTGAAGCCGGTGGTGTACGTCACCGGCGACGTGGCGGGCAAGGAAGAGAGTCCCATCTACGCCATGCTGAAGCTCAACAAGGAGCTGGACAGCCTGAAAACTCCCCAGGGCTACGCCCTGGAGCGCTACTACACCCAGCAGCCTTTTTCGATGGACCAATACTCGATGAAATGGGATGGCGAGTGGCAGATCACTTACGAGGTCTTCCGCGATCTGGGCTTTGCGTTTCTGGTGGCGCTGATTTTGATTTACGGGATCGTGGTGGGCTGGTTCCAGTCGTTCACCGTGCCGCTGGTGATCATGGCGCCCATTCCCCTGACGCTGGTCGGGATTCTGCCTGCCCACGCGCTGATGGGAGCGTTCTTCACCGCCACTTCCATCATCGGGTTCATCGCTCTGGCGGGGATTATCGTGCGCAACTCGATTCTGGTGGTGGATTTCGTGGAAATCCGCCTCGCGCAGGGGGTGCCGCTGGAAGAGGCGGTGGTGGACGCGGGAGCGGTGCGCTTCCGGCCCATTCTGCTGACCGCGGCGGCCGTGGTGGTGGGCGCCTTCGTGATCTTGTTCGATCCCATCTTTCAAGGCCTGGCCATTTCGTTGATCGCGGGCGCCATCGCGTCCACATTGCTCTCGCAGCTTGCCGTCCCGCTGCTTTACTACCTGAACGCCCGGCGCGAAGCCAAGGCCCGGCCGCATTCACACTCCCCCGAGCCCGGCGCCGCCGAGGCGGGAGAGTAGCCCAAAGGAGATAGCTATGGACATGAATCGTTGGTTGAGACTGATTGCCGGTGTCGTGGTGATGGCCAGTGTAGCTCTCGGATACTTCGTAAACCCCTATTGGTATCTGTTCACGGCATTCGTGGGACTGAATCTTTTGCAATCGGCGTTCACCAACTGGTGCCCGATGATGTGGTTCCTGCGCAAGCTTGGCGTGCGCGCCTGAGAGATTTCCGATTGAACCTCGGCTTGACCTGCCAGGGAGGGCCGCGGCTGCGGAAACGGCGCCTCGCGTTCCCGGTGATTGAGCAAGGAGGAAGCCATGTTTGAACCTCAACGAGTCCTGTGTCCGGTTGATTTCAGCCCGCAATCAGGGGCAGCTTTGCGGGTGGCGGGCGGCTTGGCCGCAGCCTTCGGGGCGGAATTGACGGTACTTCACGCCAGCCAGATTGAAGTGCCGCTTTACTTTACCGTAGCGCAGGTCGCGGCGCTCAAAGCGCAACTGCGAAAGAGCGCCAAGGCCTCGCGCACCTACCTCGAAAATTTCGCGGCCCGGCACCTTCCCGCCGGCTCCTTGTACTCCCTTTCCCTTCCGGAAGGCGATCCCGTGGCGGAGATTATGAAAGCATCGAAGCAATCACAGGGCGGGCTCCTGGTCATGGGGACGCACGGCCGGACGGGCCTGAGCCGCATCCGGTTGGGCTCGGTGATGGAGAGCGTGTTTCGGCAGATGACGGGTCCCATCGTCACGGTCGGCCCCCAGGTGAAGCTCACCGCGGGCCTCGGAAAAATCCGCCGCGTCCTCGCGCCGGTTGACTTCAGCGAGCCGTCGCGCGAGGCATTCGGCTACGCCGCAGCCCTGGCTGAGAAGACTGGCTCGGAGCTTGTGGCCCTGCACATCGTGGAGGAGCCCTCCGAAGGGCAGCGCGAAAAGATGGAAGACACGCTTTGCGACTGGGTGCCGGCTGAGGCGCGCGTCCATTGCCGGGTGCGCGAAGTGGTCCGGGTGGGACGAGCCGCCGAGCGCGTGATCGCCGAGGCGAAGAGCTCGCGCGCCGACCTGATCGTCCAAGGGGCTGTCCCGCGCAGCTATTGGGGCGCCTTGATTTTCGGTTCCACCACGGAAGCGATCATCCGCAGCGCGCCCTGCCCGGTGCTTTCGATCATCCGGCAGGGGACCTAGCCCGACCCAGCACGTTGCTGGCCAAAGTTGGCGCGCATCACGATGTTCGCCACCTCGTCTATGCGAGGCGTCTCGCGCTTATGCGTGCGTTTAGGCTAGAATCTTGAGGCGACGGGAAGGGGGTGCCGCGCGCCCGGCGAAAACCGGGCACCCCGTTGACACGGGACGAACTTTCCAATTATCTTATGAGGGGCTAGGGTTGGAAGCATCTATATCTTCGGCCTTACATCAAATGGGCGAGGGTCGACTGTTCCGAAGCGCACGAGTTCCGGTGGAGAGCTGACTCTGATTGCGCGCCGGAGAAACGGCGAACAAGATAATTGGGGCACATTGCGGTTCAGGAGGACGTATGAACGGACAAGGACAAGAAGGACAGCAGAACACGGCGAAGCCGAACCTGAACTTCCGGGTTGACGTTCAATTGCACGATTTGCTGATGAAGCCGTCGGGCGAAGTGCGCGTGCCGCCTTCGCTGCAGCCGAAGAAAGAGCAGTTGAGCCTGCCCACGCCGGTTTATCCGCAACGGAATTACGAGCGGGATATGACGGAGAGCGAGTATCACCGCCTGGGCACCAAGCGCGCGTTTCTGGCCTGGGGCTGGCCCTTCGCCAAATCCCTTTATTACCGGAATGATCTGCGCCCCATCATCGCGTACCTTTTCACCGAGTTCAAATGCAACGTGGACTGCCATTACTGCTGGTCCTACAACAACAACGTGAAAGGAATGACGGAGGACACCGGCCGGCGCGCCGTGGACTGGTTGGAGTCCATCGGCTGCCGCGTCCTGGCGTTGATGGGTGGAGAGCCGCTGCTGCGCCCCGATTACATCCACAAGATCACCTACTATGCGGCCAAGAAGGGCTTTTTCGTTTACCTGCCCACCAACGGCTACCTGATGCGGCCCGAGGTTCTGGACCGCATCGGCGATGCGGGTGTGAGCACCATTAACCTGGCGATTGACTGCGTGAACGAAAAGCCCGGCTTGCCCAAGGCGCTGAATCGTATTCAGCCCTATTTCGAGTATATGGTGAAGAACCAGCGCAAGTACGGTTACTCGGCGTTCATCAACATCAACATCACGCACATCAACCAGGATGACGTGGTGGAGCTTACCGAGATTGCGCGGGCGAATGGTTTGGCGACCGACTATCACCTGAACGAATCGCCGCTCACCGAGCAATCGCACTTCAAGCACATGGACCGCAACGAGACTTATCTCACGCCCGACGACTTCCCCAAGGTGGAAGCGCTGCTCGACTACCTGATAGACAAACAGCGCCAGGGCTACAAGATGGCCAATCCCATCCAGCACATGCACGAGATGAAAAGGCTGATGCGGGGCGACG
>JAHEKS010000278.1 GCA_024638215.1 Acidobacteriota bacterium
AGGAAGGGGCCCAAGACCAGCCCCATTCCCATCAGGACGACGGCGTCCGGGATGCGGGTGCGGCGAAACAACCGGTTGGCGGCATAGGCCAGCACCAGCAGGCCACCGAGCAGGGCGAAAATGAGCGGCATGCTCATCAGCCAACATCTTGCCAGCAGATGGCGTGAAAGGCCAGCCTCGATCGAGCCGGGTGGATGCGGCTTTCTACGCCCTGACTTTTCTTGACAATCCGAGTGTTCATCCCCAACAATCGTCAACTGGCCGGTTCGTTGCTGATCCGGCGGACAAAAATCATTCAGATTTCACGATTTAAGAAAGGTTGATTCGATGCGTTGGAGCCAAGTCTTTATTCCCACCCTGCGTGAGGTGCCGGCGGAAGCCGAGGCGCCCGGCCATCAGCTCTTGCTGCGGGCGGGCTACATCCGGCAGGTGGCGGCGGGCGTTTATGCCTATCTCTATCTCGCGCAGCGGTCGTTCCTGAAGATTACGCGCATCATCCGCGAGGAAATGAACCGCATCGGCGCGCAGGAGTTTTATCTTCCCGCGCTGAACCCGGCGGAACTTTGGAAGGAATCCGGTCGCTGGGGCGTGGACGTGATGTTCAAGTTCAAGGACCGGAACGAGCACGACATGTGCCTGGGCATCACGCACGAAGAGGAGATGACCAACATCGCACGCAGCGAGTTGCGCTCCTACAAGCAGCTGCCGCAAATCTGGTATCAGATTCAGGAAAAATTCCGCGACGAGCCGCGGCCCAAATCCGGCCTGCTGCGCCTGCGGCAGTTCAACATGAAGGACTCGTATTCCTTCGACCTCGACGACGCCGGACTCGACGTGAGCTACGACAAACACGTGGACGCCTACACGCGCATCTTCACGCGCAGCGGCCTGCGCTTCCTGCACGTGGATGCCTATTCGGGGATGATGGGCGGCAAGGTTTCGAGCGAATTCACCGCGCCCGCGGAATCGGGCGAGGACTGGGTTGCCCAGTGCGAGTGCGGGTACGCGGCCAATCTGGAAAAGGCCGAAGGGCGGCCGGTGCCGGTCGAAGACCTTCCCGGCGACGCTCCGCCTGAGCCATTTGCCACGCCTGGGCTGAAGACGATTGATGATTTGGTCAAAGCCACCGGCGAAAGTCCCGTCCGGATGATCAAGACGCTGGTTTATATCGCGGAGAGCCAGCCGGTGGTGATCCTGCTGCGCGGCGACCACACGCTGAGCGAAACCAAACTTGCCTCGGTGCTGGGCACGGGAGTTTTCCGCCCCGCCACGCCCGACGAAGCGTTTCAACTTCACGGCGCGCATCTGGGGTCGTTGGGCCCGGTGGGCCGGAAAGGCGTGAAAATCCTTGCCGACAGCGCGCTCGAACTGCGCCGCAACATGATTACCGGCGCCAACCGCGACGACCAGCACCTGCGCCACGTGACGCCGGGCAGGGATTTCACCGCGCAATTCAAAGACTTGAGGGTCGTGGCTGAAGGCGACCTGTGCATTCGCTGCGGCAACCGGCTGCGGCTCGTCAGGTCCATCGAGCTCGGGCACGTCTTCAAGCTGGGACGGCGCTATTCCGAGACCATGCACGCCACGGTGCTCGATGCCAGGGGGCAGGAAGTTCCGCTGGTCATGGGCTCTTACGGAATTGGCGTCGAGCGCATCCTGAGTGCGGCGGCGGAGCAGAACCACGACGACGACGGCCTGTTCCTGCCGCGGGCGATTGCTCCTTTCGATGTCATCTTGACGGCGGCGAATATGGACGACGAGTCACTGCGGGCGGCGGCGGAAAAGCTCTATAGCGAGATGTGCGAACAGTCCATCGACGTGCTTTTTGATGACCGCCAGGAGCGGCCCGGAGTCAAGTTCAAGGATGCGGATTTGATCGGCGTCCCTTATCGCGTCACGGTGGGGAAAAAGAAACTGGCGAGCGGTCTGGTGGAAGTCTTCGACCGCTCGACAAAGCAAATTCAGGATGTTAAGCTTGGGGAGGTCGTGGGTACCCTGAGGGGAAAGTATCTTCGATAGCGTATTCTATTTCATGGAATTGGAGATACGATGCGGTTTTCCGATGCCGGAGCAGGCAGGATCAAAACAGTCCTTTCAATCCTATTTCTAGTTTTTGTCATTTTTGCAGGTATCAAGATCATTCCCGTCTACGTCAACAACTACGAGCTGGACGATTACATTCGAGAACAGACTCCCTATTGGCTGACGCAGCGCGCACGCCCCGAGGTGATCCAGAAAAGCATCCTCGACAAGGCTCAAGATCTCGGCCTGCCCATCTCGGCGGACCAGGTGAAGGTTGTGGCGCCCGGTTCGATCGTCTCGGTAAACCTGGATTATACCGTGCCGGTTGACTTGATTGTTTACACGCTTCAGCTTCACTTTACTCCTTCGGCCGAGAATAGGCAGATATAAAGCGTGCCCTCCCGTGCGAAGTCCGCAACCCGCTCGACTTCCAGGTCCGGGGGAGCCCGGGTCTCGCGGGGGTTTAGCTACCTTTCCCACCTAAGCTGGTGGAAGAAATCGCTGCTTGCCTGCGGGCTCGTTTTTCTCATCCTCGGAACGGGCGTATTCGTTTATTACTACGAGATTTTTGCCCGCATGATTGACGCCCGCCTCAGCGGCAACATCTTCAACAATGCGTCTCTGGTTTTCGCCGCTCCGCCGGAAGTTTTCCTGGGCGAGAAGGGAACGCCGGAGGAAATCGCGGCCCACTTGCGCAGGGCCTTGTATTCGCAGGAGGAGGGCGGCTCGCAATTCGGTTATTACCAGGTGAGCGGGGAGCGCCTGGACATTTACCCCGGCCCCATTTCGTTCTTCCACGGTGACGTTATTCGCGAAGGGCCGGCCGAGCTGGACTTCCATGACGGACACCTGAGCTCCATCACCGACCTGGACCACAAGACTCGCCTTGAGAATTACTGGCTTGAGCCCGAAGTGGTTACCACCCTCTTCGGCAGCCAGCGGGAGAAACGGCGGGTGGTCCGCTACCAGGATATTCCGCAGGTTTTGGTCAACGCCATCCTGGCCGCCGAGGATCATCGGTTCCTCTCGCACCACGGCATTGACATCATCCGGGTCTTCGGCGCGGCCTTGGTGGACCTGCGGACGGACCAGCGCGCCCAGGGCGGAAGCACGCTGACCATGCAATTGGCGCGCAACTTCTTTCTGTCTCCGCACCGCACCTGGCGCCGGAAAATCAAAGAGGCGTTCATCTCCCTCATGCTCGAGCAGAGGCTTTCGAAGGAACAGATCTTCGAAATGTACGCCAACCAGATCTACCTGGGGCAGCGGGGGAGTTTCGCGATTTACGGCGTGGGCGAAGCCGCCGGCGCGTACTTCAACAGGGACATCGGCAGCCTGACCCTGCCGGAAGCTGCTCTCCTGGCGGGAATGATTCGCGGCCCCAGCCTCTACAACCCTTACCGGAATCCCGAGCGGGCTACTGCGCGGCGGAATTGGGTGCTGAAAGAGATGGTGGAAGACGGCTACGTCACTCCCGCCCAGGGAGACGAAGCCTCGCAGGCTCCCCTGGGCTTGGCGCAGCGCAATGTGGAGGCCAGTCAGGCGCCGTATTTTGTGGACATGGTGCGCGACGAGTTGTTGGACCATTTCTCCGAACGCGCCCTGCTTTCCTCCAGCTATCGCATCTATACCACCCTCGACCTGGACCTGCAGGCGGGGGCGACCGAGGGTTCGCGGATCGGCATTGCGGAGCTTGACGCTCGCATCCAGAAAAGGCGCCGCAAGGGAGCGCCGCCTCCCGATCCCAACCAGCCGCAATTCGCGCTGGTAGTCCTGGATCCGCACACGGGCGCGGTGCGCGCCCTGATCGGCGGGCGCAATTATGCGGAGAGCCAGTTGAATCACGCTTTGGCGCGCCGCCAGCCGGGTTCGTCTTTCAAGCCTTTCGTTTACGCCGCGGCCCTAAACTCGGCGATTGACGGCTCGCAGCCGCTGATCACGCCCGCCACCGTGCTGATGGACGAGCCCACCACCTTCCTGTTCGGCGATCAGACTTACGATCCTGAGAATTACGAACACGAATACTACGGCGCCGTCAGCGTGCGCCAGGCGTTGATGCTTTCTCTGAACGTCGCCACGGTGCGTCTGGCCGAAATGGTGGGCTACGACAAGGTCCGAGGACTGGCGATCCAGGCTGGGATCAATTCCGACATCCGCGCCACGCCGGCCATCGCTCTGGGAGCGTATGAAGCGACGCCGATGGAAATCGCGGGAGCTTATACCGTTTTCGCCAACAACGGTGTGTACGTCGCCCCCAGAACGATCCTGGCCGTGAATGATCCCTCCGGGCACACCATCTGGAGCAGCCCCACGGTGACGCGGCAGGTGCTCGACCCGCGGATCGATTATCTGATGGTCAGCCTGATGCAAAGCGTCATCAATAACGGCACCGGCTACGGAGTCCGCCAGCGCGGCTTCACCCTGCCGGCAGCGGGGAAGACCGGGACATCTCACGACGGCTGGTTTTCCGGATTCACCTCGAACCTCGAAGCGGTGGTCTGGGTGGGTTACGACGATAATCGCGAACTCAATCTGGCGGGAGCCAGCTCCGCGCTGCCCATCTGGGCGGAATTCATGAAGCGCGCCACGGAGCTTCCTGATTATGAGAGCGTGGTGCCTTTCCTGGCTCCGCCCGGGATCGTCACGGCCACCATTGACACGCAGACCAACTTGCTTGCCACCGCGGCTTCAACCTCCACGCGGGACGAAGTTTTTGTGGACGGGACAGTCCCGACGGTGGGGGCGCCCGGCTTGGTCCCGGGCATTCCCGACGGCCAAATGGCGCGGCCGGCCGGCGCCTCGGGGATTTTGACGCGGATCTTGCGCCCGGAGAATCACGCCAGCGCCGGTCAGGCAACCATGTCCATTCCTTTGCCGGCCGGCGCTCCGCCGCCCAGCAATCCGGCCGCGATTGCGCCGCCCGACTCCCAGCCCGCTAAGCCGAAGGGTGGCGTGCTGCACAAGATTTTCTCGATCTTCAAGGGCAAGGACTCAAAGCCCAAGGATGATTTGCAACCGCAGAGCAAAAAGACCGACCAGAATTCGAATCAGTAAGGCAGGGCCGCGAGTGATCTCCTTGCATGTGGGGTGCATATGGAAACTCAAGGCAACGTCAGGTGGAAGGTGGGAAGTAAGAGTGTCTCTCTCGTCGTTTTGGTCTGTTTAGTGTTGTCATCCGCTTTGCTTGCTTCTCCCGCCCAGGAAAAGGCCCCCAGTCCTCCGCCGCCGCAAGAAACCGCTCCCAGCACCTCAGCGAGAGCAAATCTCACTTTGGAGCAACGCGCGGACATTTATATGGCCCGCAAGCAATATCCTGACGCGGTGGATTATTACCAGCGCGCGTTGAGGACGGTGAAAGGCCGGCAAGCGGCCCTTTGGAATAAGCTCGGGATTGCCTACCAACAACAAAGCCAGTTCCGTCAGGCCCGCAACGCCTACAAGAAAGCGATCCATTTCCAGAAGGATTTCCCCGAGCCGTGGAACAACCTGGGAACGACTTACTTTATGGAGGGGAAAGCGAAGAAGTCGCTCAAATATTACCGCCAGGCGGTCAAGCTTAATCCTTCCGGCTCTTCGTTCCATCTGAATCTGGGCACGGCGTATTTTCACACCAAGAAATATCCCGAAGCTGTCGCCGAATATCGCGAGGCTCTCAGCTTGGACCCCAACGTCCTGCGCGAGCACTCGGCGCACGGAACGGTGGTGGAAGCAAGAGGCTCCGGCTACAAGCTCTACTTCTACCTAGCCAAAGCTTTCGCTTCGCTCGGACTGACAGACGAAGCCGTGCGGTATCTGCGGCGCGCCTTCGAAGAAGGCTTCAACGACCGGGAGCTCCTCGTCAAGGATCCTGACTTTCAGAAAATCAGCTCCAGCCCTGCTTATGTCGAGCTCCTGAATAATCCCCCGGTGGCGATCAAGGATTGAGGTCCAACCTGCTGCAGTGCCAAAATGGCCCGCGCGAACTGCGTTTCCATGCTGGCGGCGGAGAGCCGCGCCCTGGCCGGATTCCTCGGTGGGCGATGCTATAATGAGACAGGAAGAGCCGTGACCTCATGAAGAAGATCCTCGGAATGTGGGCTCTGCTGGTCCTGGCG
>JAHEKS010000041.1 GCA_024638215.1 Acidobacteriota bacterium
CTGCAGGTCCGGCCGGCCGGGCACCCATTGCGCCGTGAGCGCGCGGCCCACCAGCACCTTCTCCGGATGGATGCAATACCAGCCATCCTCGTATTGGTGGTTGAATCCGGCCTGCCGCAACTTGGCCCAAGCTTCTTCGAGTGTTACGGACTTCATGCGCTTCAAAATGCCATCCGGAACCTTCGGACGGCCGTCCGCGAAGCGCTCCCCCTTCCAGTCGGGCGTGTACTGGATGACCTGCTCCTTCGACAGGAATCCAATCTGCGCAAACGCCGAAGCCGCACACAGCGCGGCGAGTGAGACCATCGTTATTCGCATCCCCATCCGCATCGTTATCCCTCCCTCGTCGGCTCGAACCACGGAGTGCCGGGAACCTGCGCTTTGCGCGCGGCCTCTTCGTTCATTTCCACTCCAATCCCGGGGCGGTCCGGCACGGGGATGAAACCGTTCTCGATGATTTCCCCTTCTTTCACGAAGTTCCTCCACAGGGCCAAGCTTGAGATCCAGTGCCACTCGAGGATCAGGAAATTCGGGACGGCGGCGCAAGCGTGGCAGGAGGCCATCATGCCGATGGGCGAAACAACGCAATGCGGGGCCACGGGCACGTAGTAGGTGTGAGCCATGTCAGCAATCTTGCGTCCTTCCAACAGCCCGCCACACTTCTGGAGGTCCGGCTCGATGATGTCAGCGGCCCGCTTTTCGAGGAGCTCTCGGAAACCGTGTCGGAGGTAGAGGTTCTCCCCGCAAGCGATCGGTGTGGTCGTTGACTCCCGAACGTCGCGCATGGCGTCAACGTTTTCGGGCGGGACGGGCTCTTCCAGCCATAACAGCTTGAAGGGCTCGATTTCCTTTGCCACCCGCTTGCCGGTTGTCATGTCATACCGGCCGTGCATATCCACAGCCACATCGATCTTCGGGTCAAACGATTTGCGAACAAAGGCGACCTTCTCGACCATGTGGTCGATTTCCGTGTTGCTCGCTGTCCAGTTGACTTTGTCAAAGCGCGCGGGGTCGCTGTAGTCATCAATGTCCGTTTTGGCTGCGGTAAAGTGCAGGTCCTTGACCTCTTGAATTCGCTTCTGACCCTCTTCGTTTAGAGGCGTCTCCGTTGACATGTCACAGTAAACCCGGATTCGGTCACGCACCTTCCCGCCCAACAGTTGGTAGACGGGGAGGCCGAGGGCCTTGCCAGCCAAATCCCAGAGTGCGATCTCGACACCGCTCAGCGCGGTTACGTACTGCCCGGCCTGTGCTCCGGCAAAGATGCCTCGTGTCCGCAGGCTCTCAAACACGTAGTCCACGTTGAGAGGGTCTTGGCCGATAAGAAAGGGTTTGAAGCTTCGGATGAGGGGCACCGCTCCCGTAGCCGCGTCCGTGGCTTCTCCTTGGCCGAATATACCCTGGTCCGTGTAGACTCGGACGTGAACCTGGCCGCCATGAACTCTAACTTCTGCGGTACGGACGTCCGTGATCTTCAGTTTTGGTCTTCGGTACGGTGAGGTGGCAGCCTGGACGGCTGCCGAGAGACTGCGCGACCCAAACAGCCCAGCCAGGCCCAAGCCCGAAGCCGAGAGGAATTCTCTTCTGTTTCTTTTCCGCATGATCGGCCCTCCTCTCTCAAGACCAATAAAACAAAAATAGCGGGTTGAGGAATGAGACAGAAATGTGTTTCCTCACCGAAGGGTCCCATGGTTTACCAGCGGCCAATCGAATTTCGATATGGCCGGTCAAGGGTGATTGCGTTGGCTAGCCTCTGCCGAGAAAATCACAGTTGATAAAGAAAAAGCAACAACAATTTGCGGCGTCAGGAACCGTCGCGAGAGGAACCCCGTTGACAAGCCTCTGGACAACTGGCCCATGACGCTATCTTTCGCAGGTTGTCGTTTGCTGGCGAACTGAACAGTGTGGGAAGACCATGTAGTGTTGCAGTGCACAAGGGTCTCCAAACGGATGTTGTAGAAACGTTCCCAGGAACGGAATTGCAGTGTAACCCTGTGGGTCACATTGAAAAAGAGCGCCCTCTTTCTCGCCTCGGCGCGTGACCGCAAAGAAAGTGCGCAGGTGTCAGGTTGGAATTTATCCAGGTGTACCCCGGCTTCGCGGGTAGGCTGCGCCTCCATCGCGGTTCGGATTCACTCCTCAAAACGGACCATGCCGAAACGCTCTGGAGCGTGGAAAGTCGTTCCCCTGGGAATGGGACTCCAGGCGAGCAGCCTGCGCTGGCTGTCGTCGCCGAGCCCGTCGGCGCGAAACAAGTTGATTCTCCACACTTGACCGGCGGCAATCCGTTCGACACCCATCGACGTCACGGGAATCCGCATCTCGCAGCTCCAGATGTGCTGTGCGGAATCGATGTGGGTGGCGTGTTCGAAATGGGAATCCCATTTCGGATCATTGAATGGAGTTTTGCTCTTATCAATCTCGAGATCCAGGAAAAGGTTGTTGGGAGACACCTCGAATTCGTAATAGTGGTTGACGCGGTCAGGCGCGGGATTGATGAACGCCTCCACGACGTCGCGCTCCCAAAGTTTCCATTTTTCAGCCGCCGGATTTTCTCCCTCGTACAGGTTCAAAGCCGTGTAATGGGCGCGAAAGGCGAGATAGAAGTTGGCAGGAGTCCATAGCGTCGCCACTTCCGTCTCGGCTTGCGCATAGCGCTTCTGACCCATCATGTCGTGATTGAAGCGCTGCCAGGCGGCGCGCCGCCAAACCGGCTTGTCCAGATTTCCCTCCGGCGAAAAATCCTGCGGCGCGCGTTTCGAAACTATTTCCAGGTCGCTGATGTAAAGGCTCATGGTTTTCGACATTCTTCCATCCGTGCTCGTCGGGGAAAAGTCATTTGCAGCTCCTGCCACCATTGCAGCAGAGGGCAAGCGTGCGTTCAAGCATATCATCAAAGCCGCGCACACAACGAGCACCAGCCGCTGCCCTGAGGCACACTGATGGTTCATGGCACGCTCGAAATTGAGGTCCGGAGCCGCATCACTAAGGGCATTCCCGAACCTCCAGCCTTGCGACGCGTGCGGCCGCCCGCCGAGTCGCTCGCCGAGTTGCGCGCCTCCTCCGTGAGCACGCCGGCGCTCCGGCGCAAGCGGCGCGACTCACGCCGACCACGGCGTTCCGCGCCGGTCCTTCCAAACGCCGCCGGTTGCATAGCGTTCGGGATGTAAGACCTTCGGGCGCGGGTCTTCCGCCGTGTCAAGCTGCAGCACCATCCATTTCGGATATGGTATCCCCGGGTCCGAGGCTGCGTCGAGAAGCCGCACGTCCTCACTGGAGAGTTGAAGGTCGCTGGCTCGGATGTTGTCCTCCAAATGCTCGTTGCTGCGGGCGGCGATGATGACGCTCGAGACGGCGGGCCGCGCCAGAGTCCACGCCAGCGCCACGCGCGCCGCGCTGGCGCCATGGCGCGCGGCGACTTCCTTGAGCGCATCCACGACGCGGTAGGCTATTTCCTTTTCGAAGGGAACAAACTGGCCCGATTCGGCAAACCGGGTTCCCGAGGGAGCGGGATTGGCGCGGCTGTATTTTCCGCTCAAAAATCCGCCCGCCAGGGCGCTCCAAACCAGGATGCCGATTTGGTGATATTCAGCGAACGATTGAAACTCGTGCTCCAGGCCGCGGCCGACCAGGCTGTAATACATCTGCGCGGTGACGAATCTCGCAAGGCCCAGACGCTCCTGCAGCATCACCGCGGTCGCCGCCTGCCACGACATGTAGTTGGAGAGCCCGATGTAGCGGACTTTTCCCTGCCGCACCAAGTCATCGAGCGCGCGCAGCGTCTCCTCCAGCGGCGTGTTGCTGTCCCATCCGTGCACCTGGTAGAGATCCACGTAATCGGTTCGCAGCCGGCGCAGGCTGCTCTCGATCCCACGCATGATGTTCACGCGCGTCGCGCCGCTGCGGTTGAAATTGTCGCTCATGGGCAGGCGAACCTTGGTGGCGAGCACGATTTCTTCCCGGATGCCCTTCAGCGCGTTGCCCACCAGGGTCTCGCTCTCGCCCAGGCTATACACGTCCGCGGTATCAATAAAGTTGATACCGCGGTCGAGCGCCAGCTTCACCATCCGATTGGTCTCTTCCTGGCCCAGGTTGCCGACGTTCATCTTGCTGCCGAACTGCATCGTGCCCAGCGCCAGCTCGCTGACGATGAGGCCGGTATTCCCCAGCTTCCTGTATTTCATCTTCCACACTCCTTCCTTTGGGTCTAATCCTCGCGCGCAATATGGGGTAGGGTCGCGGACAACGCGGCATTCTATCGCGGCGGCTGGTGCTTGAGAAACGTCCCGTCTTTGAGTTCCTGAAACGCCTCGCGAAGTTGCTCCTGGGTGTTCATGACGATCGGGCCGTACCACGCCACCGGCTCCTGGAGCGGCTTGCCTGAGATCAGGAGAAACCGGATGCCGCCGTCGCCGGCCTGGACCGTGACTTCGTCACCGCGGTCGAAAAGCACCAGCGAGCGGTTGTCGGCTTCCGCGGGCGGAGCCGTGTCCGCCCACCCCACGCTCTCCGTCGGCACGGCCAGCGGACCTGATGCGTTGCAGAACTTGCCCGAGCCATCGAACACATACGCGAAGGCATGCCGGGTCGTTTCGACCGGCAGCGTCTTCTTCTTCCCGGGCGGAACGGTCACATCAAGATAAATCGGGTCGGCGGCGACACCGTTCACCGGGCCCGACTTCCCCCAGAAATTCCCGCACACGATGCGCACCTGGGTGCCGTCATCGTCGGTGACCACGGGAATCTCGGGCGCTTTCACTTCCTGATAGCGCGGCGCCGTCATCTTGAGCGACGAAGGAAGATTGCCCCACAACTGAAAGCCGTGCATGCGGCCGCTCGGGTCGCCCTTGGGCATTTCCTGGTGGATGATCCCGCTTCCCGCCGTCATCCATTGGACGTCGCCCGCGCCAATCGCTCCGCTGTTGCCGATGCTGTCGCCGTGCTCGACGGTTCCGGCGAGGACGTAAGTAATCGTTTCGATGCCGCGGTGCGGGTGCCAGGGAAATCCCGCCAGGTAATCTTCGGGATGCTCGTTGCGGAAATCGTCGAGCAAAAGAAAGGGATCGAAGTCGGACGTCCGGCCAAATCCGAACGCGCGGTTCAGGTGGACGCCTGCTCCTTCCAGTGTGGGTTTCGATTTAATCAGCTGCTTGATGGGCCGCAGGGACACAAGCGCCTCCAATCCGAGGTGTTGAGCGTAGCACAGACATTGGATGCGCGACCGAGCCCCAAGATTTACCTTTTTGTTCGCTACCAGTGCCTTCGAGGCACTAATCGCGTGGTTCCAAGTCACTGACCGTTGCTAGGCTGACCCGCAGCGCAAGCCAGAGTCCCATTCGCCGGTGCGCATTCTGCCTGTCTCGGATTGCTGTCTTCTTCTTCCATCGTTTACGAGACGAATTCTTCCGCACCCTGCGCCGCTTTGGTCTATGCTTTGTGCTTGTCAAATCGCACCGGAGGTACCACGAGATGCAATTTCGTCGCTCTGTCATTGCGGCATTTTCTTGTCTGGCCCTTTTCATGTTTGGCGGGACTGCGCGCGGACAGTTTCCCGAGAGCCTTTATCAGGGTCTGCACTGGCGGATGATCGGCCCGTTTCGCGCCGGCCGCACGCGAGCCGTGGCCGGCGTGCCGAGCCAGCCGAACGTCTTCTACATCGGCGCGGTGGACGGCGGCGTGTGGAAATCGGACGACTACGGGCGGACCTGGCGCCCCATCTTCGACGACGAGCCCACGCAATCCATCGGCGCCATCGCCGTCGCACCTTCCGACCCAAACATCGTTTACGTCGCGAGCGGCGAGGGATTGCAGCGGCCCGATCTTTCGGTGGGCGACGGGATTTACAAATCCACCGACGCGGGCAAGACCTGGACGCACCTCGGACTGCGTGACGGCCAGCAGATTCCCGCGCTCGCCGTGGACCCTCACGATCCCAACCGCGTCTTTGCCGCGGTGCTCGGACACCCTTACGGCCCCAACGCCGAGCGCGGCATCTTTCGTTCCACCGACGGCGGCGAGAATTGGCAGAAGGTCCTTTACAAAAACGAAGATGTCGGCGGCTGCGACGTTGAAATAGATCCCTCAAATCCCCAAGTGGTTTACGCGGGGCTCTGGGAAGGCCGGCAAGGGCCGTGGGAGGATAACAACTCCTACGGCGGCAACGGAGGCGGCCTCTACAAGTCCACCGACGGCGGCGACACGTGGCACCAACTGACGAAGGGCCTGCCGGCGAAGATCGTGCAGATCTACGTCGCGATCGCCCCCAGCCAGCCGTCGCGGCTTTACGCCACACTGGCGACGTCGCTCGAAAGCGGCTACGAATCCGACAAGGGCCTGGGCGTTTATCGCTCCGACGATGCGGGCGAAAGCTGGTACCGCGTGACCACCGACCCGCGCCCCGCCATGCGCATCGGCGGCGGAGATTTGCCCGTCCCGGCGGTGGACCCGAAGAACCCCGACGTCGTTTACAGCACCAGCATCGTGACGGTGCGCTCGCGCGACGGCGGCAAGACCTGGAAAAGCATTCGCGGCGCCCCGGGCGGCGACGATTATCAAAATATCTGGATCAATCCTAATAATCCCGACATTATTCTTCTGGTGGCGGACCAGGGAGCGATCATCAGCGTCAATGGCGGTAAGACCTGGAGCTCATGGTACAACCAGCCGACAGCGCAGCTCTACCACGTCTCGACCAGCAACACGTTCCCGTACCGCGTTTGCGGCGGCCAGCAGGAGAGCGGCTCGGTCTGCACCCTCAGCCGCGGCAACGACGGCGAAATCACCTTCCGCGACTGGCACCCGGTGGGCGCCATCGAATACGGTTATGTCGCGCCCGATCCGCTCCATCCGGACATCGTATTCGGCGCGGGCCGGAGCGAGGTTTCCAAGTTTTTCTGGAGCACCGGCCAGGTGCAGAACGTCACGCCCATTCCGATTCTTGACCACAAATACCGCACCGACCGGACGGAGCCGATTCTCTTTTCGCCCGTGGACCCGCACGTTCTCTACTATGCCGCGAACGTGGTTTTCAAAACCACCAACGGCGGCGAAACGTGGCAGACGATCAGTCCTGACCTCGCCCGCGAGCATCCCGGCATTCCCGCCAGCCTGGGAGAACTTGCCGCTCACGATCCCAAAGCGGCAAAAATGCGCGGCGCGGTTTATTCCCTCGCACCGTCGTTCCACAACATCAACACCCTCTGGGCGGGAACCGACGACGGCCAGATCTGGGTAACGCGCAACGGCGGAGCGAATTGGTCGAACGTCACGCCGCCCAACCTCATTCCCTGGAGCAAGGTGACGCAAATCTCGGCGTCGCATTTCGACGACCAGACCGCCTACGCCTCCGTCAGCCGCTTCCGCATTGACGACCTGCGGCCTTACATTTACCGCACGCACGACGGCGGCAAGACCTGGACGGCCATCACCAACGGATTGCCCGCGAACTCGCCGGTGGACACGGTACGCGAAGATCCCGTGCGCAAGGGCCTGCTCTATGCCGGAACGGAAACCGCCGTGTGGGTCTCCTTCGACGACGGTGATCACTGGCAATCGCTCGAATTGAACCTGCCGCACACCTCGATGCGCGACCTGACGATTCACGGCGACGACCTGATCCTCGGAACGCACGGGCGCTCCTTCTGGATTCTCGACGACATCGCGCCGCTGCGCGAGATCAGCATGAAGGTGGAGGATTCGGCGGCCTATCTCTTCAAACCCGCGCCGGCGTACCGCATCCGCCGCAGCACATACACCGACACGCCTCTCCCGCCCGACGAGCCGGCGGGCCAGAATCCCCCCGACGGCGCGATCCTCGACTACCACCTCAAGCAGGCCGCCTCGGGGCCGGTCACGCTCGAGATTCTCGACGCGCAAGGAAAGCTCGTGCGCCGCTTCGCGAGCACCGACCAACCGCCCGAAACCAAGGCTGAACTTGCCAAGCAGTTGATTCCTCTTTACTGGATTCAAATGCCGAAGATTCTCTCGACCGAGGCGGGCATGCAGCGCTGGGTTTGGGACTTGCACTACCCCGCGCCGGAACCAACCTCGCACGAGTATCCGATTTCCGCGGTACCGCACGACACGCCGCGCTATCCGCTCGGGCCGCGCGCCCTGCCGGGCACCTACACGGCGCGGCTGACCGTCAACAGGCAAACTTTCTCGAAAGAGTTCACCGTCAAGATGGACCCGCGCGTCAAGACGCCGCTCGCGGGGCTCGAGCAGGAATTCCAGATGCAGACTCGGTTGGCAACGATGATGACGGAAAGCGCCAAGGCCGTCACGGAGGTACGCTCCGTCCGCGAACAGTTGGGCAAGATCTCCAGGAAAGCGAGTGGCTCGCTGAGTGATGAGCTCAAGGCGCTTTCGAAGAAAGTCGAGGGCGTCTACGGAGGGCCGGGCCGCGCTGCCGAATCAGCGACGCCCACACTGCGGCAGGTGAATTCCGGCGTGAACATGCTCTACAGCCAGGTGGACCGTGCCGACGCCGCGCCGACACCCGCGCAGGCGAATGCGGCGGCGCGATTCGAGCGCGAGTTGCCAGGGCTCTTGAAGGCGTGGGAAGAGATCAAAACAAAAGATCTTCCGCCGCTCAATCAGAAACTGCGCTCAGCGAGTCTCGAGGAGATTCGCCCCGAGCTGAAGCCCTCGGGCGAGGAGGAATCCGAGAACCAGGAATGAGCTGTCTCTCTGGAGGCTAGCCGAACGTCAGCCCGAAGCCGAACGGGAACAGCGTTTCGTAACCGCGGTCTCCCAGGTGATAACTGGTGGTGCCGGCGCGCGGCCACGTGTAGGAGAGTTTGCCCGTCGGCTTGTACGCGCCGAAGAGCACGTCGGCCACGCCGTCGCCTTCCGTGCCGGGCAGCCACGCGGCCACCACGGCGTCCGCGTCGGGAAGGATTTCGTCAATGATCATCGGGCGGCCCGAAACCAGAACCACGACCACCGGGATTCCGGCTTCCTTGAGCTTGCGGACCACCGCCACGTCTTCCGGATCGAGGCTCAGCTCCGCGCGGTCGCCAGCCATTTCGGCGTAAGGTGTTTCGCCGATCACGGCGATGCCCACCGCGGCGCCCTGCGCGCCTGAGCCGTCGCGCGAGCAAGTGACTTGCGATTCGCCCGCCGCCTTGCGCAGTGCGGCGAGGATCGTCGTGCCGCCGGTGGTGACGTTGCCGCTTTCGCCCTGCCACTTGATGGTCCACCCGCCGCACTGGTTGCCGATGTCGTCAGCGTTCTTGCCGGCCACGTGCAGCCGCGCGCCCTTCTTGAGCGGCAGCGCGGCGCGCTCGTTCTTCAAGACCACCAGCGATTCCCGCACGCACTGGCGCGCCACGGCGCGGTGCTCGGGGGAGCCGAACGATTTCCGGAGGCTCGGGTCGGCGACTTGCGAGCGGCTCTCGTCCATCAGCCCCATGGCGAACTTCACGCGCAGGATGCGCAAAACCGCATCATCAATGCGCGACATGGGCACGCGCCCTTCCTTCACGTTTTCGAGCAAAAGCCGGATGAACTCCTGGTAAGTGTCCGGCACCATCACTATGTCCATGCCGGCGTTGATAGTGGTTTCGATCTGCTGCTTGAAGGTGCCGGGCAGCTCTTTTTCCGCCGAGTAGTCCGAAATCAGGAAGCCCTCGAAGCCCATTTCTTGCTTCAATATCTCCGTAAGCAATACATAACTTGCCGAGCATTTCACACCGTTCCAACTGCTGTAGGAGGGCATGACCGTTCGCACTCCGGCAGCAACCGTGGTGATATAACCTTGCAGGTGGATGCGGCGGAAGTCGATGTCGCTCAGGACGGCGTCGCCCTGGTCGAGCCCCAGGCGTTCCTTGCCCGCCCAGGAGCGCAGGCCGGTGCCGAAGAGCGTTCCGCCGTCGCCGGCATAATGCTTGGAGCAGGCGAGGACGCTCAAGGGGTCCTCGAGCGCGGCGCCCTGAAATCCCCGCACCGCAGCCTCGCCCAGCACCTTGACCACGTCGGGCGACTCGCCGTAGCCCTCGTAGGTCCGCCCCCAGCGAATGTCCTGCGGCACGGTGACGCAGGGCGCAAACCCCCAGTTCACTCCGGTGGCGCGCATCTCATCGGCCGTGATGCGCGCGGCTTTTTCCACCAAGTCCGCGTTGCGCGCCGCGCCCAAGCCGATGTTGTGGGGGAAAATCGTGGCGCCGATCACGTTGTTGTGCCCGTGCACGGTGTCCACGCCGTAAAGGATCGGGATGCGCGGCTGGGTCTTGACCGAGCGCGCCATAAAACCGTCCACCATCTCCCGCCACGACTGAAAATCGTTGCCGGTCTTGGGGTCGGAATCGCCGCCGCTCAGCAGCGACCCGAGATGATAGGTTTGGATGTCGTCGAGGTCTTTCAGATACATCTGGTCAGGCTGTGTCATCTGGCCGACTTTTTCCTCGAGCGACAATTTTGAGAGAAGCTGCTTGGCCTGGTCGTCCCAGGCCGTAAGCGGCCTAGGCTTGCCGGCCGCCGCATCCTGGGCCGCCGCGGCACCGGAGGCGGTGGCGAGATTCCGCCGAGGCCAGAGCGACGCTCCCGCGGCGGCGAGCGATCCGGCAAGAAACTGACGACGGGAAGTAGGCATGGTGGTTTGCTCCTGACCGGCGGTCATGATGGCAACTCGCGAACGCGTCAGGCGGGCGGCGGGATGTCCATGGCGGCGAGTCTTGAGGCTATGTCGGGCGGGAGTATTGTAACCGCGGCGTTGCCTTTTGGCTACTCATGAGTGCTAGCGGCGCAAGCGGGCGCAGTCGGTCCATTCGGCGTGGCGAAAGGCACAAGCCCTTACCTGCAGCCGAGCGCGAAGGCCAGCGCGCCGCAAACTTCCGTGAGGCGTTCGGCGTTGAGCACGGCCACCCGGCGTCCCAAGCCGGCTTTCGCGACCGTCACCGCATTGTGCAGGTTGATCGCGCAAGGCCGCTTCATCCCATCCGCTTCGGTCAGAAGGACCTCCGAAGGCACGCCTCGTATCGTGGAGGTGATGGGCGCTACGGTCACGGACGAAAGGTAGCCAATGGCGCTCTCCCGCGTCAGAACCACGACGGGCCTTTGTTTGTCCGGACGGGAGAAACGGTACAGGCGGACTTCGCCGCGCGCTATGGCTCCGGCCACGAGGCCTCCTTCTCCCAGTCCGCATCGGCGCTGGCCGGGTGGCGGCGATAACCTTCCCAGTCCTGCTCCTCCAGTTCACGCCGGCGGAGGTGTTTCAAATGGGCGCGAAGCGCCTCGCGCACGAAGGCAGAACGGTTAATACGAGCCCGCTGGGCCGCTCCATCGGCAGCGCGAAGCAATTGCGCGTCAATCACTACTTGCACTGTTTTCATACTGTGGAGTATACTCCACAGTCTGTTCAACAATCAAGCGCCGCCTCGGGCGACCGCCGGACGGCGCGACTTTTCCTCTACCTGAACAGCAGCGGCGCGAAGCTCGACAAGTTCCGCCGCCAAACCATCCAGGTGTGCATGCCGGGCGTCTCGATGTACCGGCTGTGGATGCCTTTCGAATCCAGCCACTGGTGGAACTTGCGATTGGGTTCGATCAAACGATCCTCCGTGCCGCAGGAAATCCAGAGCAGGTGCAGTTTCGAATTCGCGCTCGCGTCGAGCGAGGGAAACTGATGGCCCAAATCCTCGCCCAGCCCGCCGGCGCTGAAGGCCCCCACCCAGGCAAAGCGGTCGAGGTTGTTCAGTCCCACCAGCAGCGTTTCCGCGCCGCCCATGGAAAGCCCGGCGATGGCGCGCGACTCGCGGTTGGTCGAGACGCGGTACGTGCGCTCGACCGCGGGCATCACCTCCTGGAACAGCGCCTCGCGGAAGCGGTCGTAATTTCGCTGGCGCAGCGCCTGGTCGCGGAAGGCCGCGCCGAATTGCGGCGTGCGCTTCACGATTTCCGGCGCGCCGTAGCCGAGCGGCATCACCACCACCATCGGCTTCGCTTTGCCCTCGGCAATCAGGTTGTCGAGAATCACGTTGGCGCGGCCCACCGCCGTCCAACCGCTGGCCATGTCGCTGTAGCCGTGCAGCAGGTAGAGCACCGGGTACGGCTCCTTCGCCTGCGGGTCGTAGCCGGGCGGCGTGTAAACGTAATAGTCGCGCTGGTCGCCGATAATCTGCGATTTGTAGAAATAGTGGTGAATCACCCCGTGCGGGACGTCGTTCATTTCCCACGCGAGCGAGCTCGGGCCCGGCACGTGAACGACGCTGCCGGCGAAGAGCAGGTTGGGCTTAATGAGCGGGTTCAGGGGATCCGCCAGGCTCACGCCGTCGGCGATGAAAGAATAGCCGTAGAAGTCGGGCTCGAGCGGCTCGGTGGTGAAGCTCCACACGCCCTCCGCATCCTTCTGCATGTCGAACGGCTTGGCGCGGCCTTCCAGCGCGACCTTAACGTCCTTGGCGTTGGGATCGCGAAAGCGGAAAGTGACGCGGCTGTCGGCCGCCACCTCCGGCGACACGATGAACGGCCCCGGCGCGGGCTGCGCCGGCGGCCGCTGGGGCGCAGGCTGCTGCGCCAGCGCGGGAAGCGCCGCCGCGATCATCGCCCAAACAAGATACAGGTGCGCGGCTCGGGGGAAAAATGGCGTCTCGGAATGATGCCTCATGATGCTTGACCTCCTTGGGCGGCAACATCATACACCTTGCACGTCCTGTCAATCATTTCGAGCCGACAACTCCCGTGCCGTCACGGAGCCTCGCTCCGCGCCAACCTGGGGGAGCGGCCGCGCTGAGCGAGGCGGCCCGAAAGTGCTTGACCAACGGCCCGAATTATTGTAGGCTACTATTCGAGACTCTCTGCTAGTGCAGATGACGGCTTCGCCCCGCGGCCAGCCGCCGACGGGCCGCGCGGAAGCGAGGGGAAGAACGGAGGAACGAGATGCACTTCGGGCAGCGCGCCAACGCGCACCTCGCGCCAGGCGGCGCCGATAACCTCTTTAGAATCAGCGGAGGCATGCAGAAGATAGGAGGATTTATTCAAGCATATTTCGCACCCCATCGAAGTGCCCCGCAGCCGCTCCCGGAGCGCCTTTGGCGCGGGTCAGGAACGGAAAATGCCACCACCAAAACAATCCATTATTTTGAGGACGCTCCGGAATTAAGTAATTGATTCTACAGGTTTTGGCTTCACAAATGCGCTGGAGCGAACCCAAAGGAAGCCACCCAGATGCAGTTTGAGGAACAGAACGCGCAGGGCTTGGGCACCAGGCGCTCACCGGCTCGGAGCTTCCACGCTGGCGGCCGTCACGTTCCATCCGTCCACGGCAACCGCCGGCGAGTGGCCGTTCAAATCCCTGACCGCGTAGGCCGCTGCGATTTCCTTCGCCTCGCCGGGCATCAGCTCGAAGTAGTTGTCCTGCCACAGCACGGGCAAGACTTCTTCGCCGCCGGGGCCTTGCGTGACTGCGAGGTGCACAAAAAACGCGAGGTGGCGGCTCGGATTCTTGACCGTCACTTGCGTGACGTTCTCCTCGCCTTTGCCCTCCGTCGCCGCCTTGAGTTCCAATTGAACCGCGGGAAGGCTCTTGAGCGTGGTGAAGTCCGAGTAGGTTTTGACGGGCGTGTAATACCACGTCGACTTTTTCCAATCGAGGACGTCGGGCTGCGAGGAAAGCCAATAAAAGTTCGAGCTTTTCAGTTCGCCCGCGGCGTCGCTCAGCGTCAGCTGCACGAAATAGGTTTTGCTGAGGCCCGCGATTTCCGGCAGCGTGAACGCGCGCGTGCTCGAGTCCGGCCCGACGTCGAGTGTCGCTTGCTTCGAAGATTTTTCGCTGAGGTCGAAGTCATAGACTTTCGCCGCGACCGTGACGCCCTTGAACAACTCCTGAAGCGAGTTGGTCACGACCACTGAGTTGTCGTCGTAGGAAAACTGCACGTGCAGCGGCTCACAGGCTTTCTGGGTGCCAAAGTATCCGCCGCCCGGCCGCAGGTAGTAATCATAGAGGTGCCAGATCATGGACGGCCAGGCGTTGTTGAGCATCCACTGGATGACCCCGGTCGAGACATATTTGTTGCGGCGATAGGCCTCGAACATGGCGCGCTCGCCCTCGTAAGTCATCAACTGCGACTTCTCCGCGTAGTCTTCCACGCTCGTCGCCTCACCGTAGCGCGCGTTGAGCGCCGCCGTGAAGACTTTGATATTCGCAAATTCTCCGCCGCCGGCGTGAAAATTCCAGACCTCGTCAATCGGCCACAGATGATCGGCGGGCAACATGCGCTTCAAGCTGGCCACGGGCGGCACGGCCGGGCCGGGACTGGTTTCGGTGTTGAAACCGTAGGCGCCTCCGTTCTTCTTATCGAGCAGCCAGTAATCGGGCGGCACCCATTCGTACGGCCCCGTCATCTTGAGCCCCGACGCCCCCGTGACGCTGGTGGGCTTGGCGGTGGCGGAGGATTGCGACGGGTTCGGCCAATGGCATTCCTTGAGAACCTTCAAATACGCTTCCTCGGCGCGCGGCGGAGGAGGATTGTCACTGCCGTAGAGCCAGTCAAACACGCTCGGATGATTTCTCAGGCGCAGCACCTGGTCGCGCAGCGAATCCGCCGACACTACGTAGTCCTCGGGTTTCCACGACTTCCAGCGCTCCCAGTGATCGCAGCAGCACCACCCGGCCAGCACCAGGATCCCATGGCGGTCACAGAGCTCGAAGAAATAATCGGTCTCGATCTTTCCTTCCAGGCGAATAGTATTCAAGTTCATATTGCGAACATAGCGTATTTCCGCTTCGGTTTTCTCCGGCATCTCGCGCAGCATCATGTCGGGCGCCCAGCCGGCGCCGAGAATCAAAATGCTCTTGCCGTTAATCTTGAACTGCCGGTAGCCGTGCTCATTAATCTCCGAGGTGACCTCGCGAATGCCGAAGGTGGTCTCAGCGCGGTCGGAAACCTCGCCGCCCGTGTCAAATTCCAGCTTCAGGTTGTAGAGATTTTGTGCGCCCATTTGCCACGGCCACCACAAGCGCGGATCGCGCACGTTCAGTTGCGGGAATTTTTCCGGCGTGAAAGTCACCGTTTCGGTTTTGCCGGCGGGAATTTCGACTCGCTGCTCGAACTCGACGTCGCCAATGCGCCCTTTCAAATTGCCGACGACGCCCGCGGCTGTGGGATTTCTCAGCTCGGCGCTGACGGTCAAATGCGCCGTCGCAAGCGAGGGCAAATCCAGATGCGTCAGAACCTGAGGGTGCCGCAATTCCACCGGCCCGGTCGCGGTGAGATAAACCGGCCGCCACAAGCCCATGTTTTTGTCGGGCGGCATGGGGTTCCAGTCCACCCACGTGTTGGCCAGGTCGTCGGCGTGCGGAGCAAAGATCTCAACCGCCAGCGCATTGCTCTTGCCCGGCCGGGCCACGCTGGTCACGTTGAATTCGAAGATCCGCCACATGCCTACCACCTGGTCCGTGCCGGCGATTTTCTGCCCGTTCATCCAGATGTTGGCGCGGTAGTTGATGCCGTCAAAGTGCAACCACATCTGTTTTCTGGCGAATCTGGCCGGGATTTCAAAACTGGTCTGGTACCACCACGACGGTTTGAAGGGACTGTCCGCGGGCATTTCGATGTTGGAGAAATTCTGGCCAATGCGATAGGTCGTCCCCGGAATCGAGCGCAGGTTCATTCCGTAGCCGGGGTCGGGATAGACCTTGTCTTCGACCACCGCGGCGAGCACGGTCGAGGGTACGGTGGCGTCGTGCCAACCCGAGGGAGTGAAACCGGCTTGCGACAGTTTGCTTCCGTCTTCGCCGACCTGCGCGGAAGATTGAACGTGCCACCCTTCCTTCAGGGCGATGCGCGACGCGGCAACGTCCGCGGCCTGCGCGGCTCCCGGGTTTATCCAAACCAACCACAGCGCCAGTGCAAAGCAGAGTTTCACTCTCATTGTTTTCCCCCTCCTAACGGGCGTTGGCGGCGCCGTCATTATACTCAAACCGCCTTTGATTGCAGCCTCCTCGCCGTGTCGCAATAAGCACATCGCGAGTTAAAGGATACGCCCAACCCTCGGCCAGAGTCCAGCTAAGTATTGTTGTGTCAATAAGATGGGCCACGGCAAGCGAACTGCCATTGGCTGGTCGAGCGGACGGCACCTGGCAGGGAGCGATGCGACGGCAGAACTCAAAGAACGGCAGGCGCGAAAGCAGTGAGATCACAATCCTGGTAACAATCGCCACGGTGCTTTGCCTGGCCGCGGCGCCGGCCTTGGCCAAAGAATTTCCCAAAGCGCCAGCGCAGCTTGCCACTTCGAGCGAAGCGGGCACTCGGCGCGAGTTGCTGGTGAGCATCCCGGACCGCAAACTCGCGTTCATCGAAGACGGCCGGCTCGTAAAAATCTACCGTGTCGCGGTGGGGACGCGCCGCACGCCCAGCCCGCACGGCCGGTTCAAGATTGTCAATCGCATCCCCAATCCCAGCTATTACCACAGCGGACGGGTCATTGGCCCCGGCCGCGGCAATCCGCTCGGCAATCGCTGGATGGGGCTCGACGCTAAGGGCTACGGGATTCACGGCACCAATGTTCCCAGCTCCATCGGGCACGCCGCTTCGCACGGATGCATTCGCATGGGCAAGCGTGAAGTGGAAGACATTTTCAGCCGCGTGCGCGTCGGCGACATCGTGGAGATTTACCGATCGCCGAGCGCCAAGGTGGCGGCGATCTTTCGTTCTGGCGCCACGCAGAGTGCAACTTTGAAAAACGTCGCCCTGGTCAAGCCGGCTTCCGCCCGCGCGGCGGCGGAGAGAGCCACCGAGTTCTAGCTGATTACCAAGCTGCGCCCGGGCGCTGGCGCGCCGGAGGACTGAAATGCAAAGCGTGTTGGAGATAGCGGAGATGAGCGGCCTCTTGGGGCTAATGTTCTCACTCGCGGCGCTGGTCGAGTGGGCATTGCTGCGCGTCATCTTCCAGGCCATCGCGGCGGGCCTTCGCCCGGCGGCGGTTCCAGTTCACGAAAGAACTCTTCGAAAAGTGAATCGTTAAGACACCCGGCGGCTCCCGCTCGGGCAAGAAAGGTAGAAGGAGGAGAATATGTTGTTCCTCAAGTTTTTCATGATGGCGACGGCATGCGCGATGTTTGTTGTCGCGGCGGTAATGGTGGGCTTGGATTTCTATCGTACTGAGCAATACAACCGGCTGCTGGCGCGCGGTGGCATGGATGAGGTCCCGCCGCCTCCCAAGCCGATTCGCTGGCGTGGGGCGGCCTCGCGCGTCACCCGGCCCGTGCAAAGTCTTGCCCAGGCGGCGCGGCGCGTGGCGGGCGGCGATTGGAACGCCCGCGTCGAGATTTCCTCCCGCGACGAACTCGGCCAACTGGCAGCCGCCTTCAACAGAATGACACGGCAACTGGCCGAGCAGCGTGACCGGCTGGTGCAGACCGAGCGCGTTGCCGCCTGGCGCGAACTGGCGCGGCGCCTGGCGCTCGAATTGAAGAATCCGCTGTTCCCACTCCAGATCACGGTGGAAAACCTGCTGCGCTCGCGCGAACAACAGCCGGGCGAGTTTGAAGAAGTCTTTCGCGAGAGCTCGCGGACGCTGCTCGACGAAATCTCGAACCTGCGCACCATCATCGGCCGGTTCAGCGACTTCGCCAAAATGCCGCCGCCGCAGTTGCAGGCGGTGGACGTGAACGAACTGGTGCGCGGCGCGATGCGGCTCTTCGAGGCGCAGATCAAATCGTCGGGAAGCGCGCCCATCAACGCGCGGCTGGAACTCGCGCCCAAGCGGGCGAGCATTCAGGCCGACCCCGGCCTGCTGCATCGCGCCGTCCAGAACCTCATCCTGAACGCGCTCGACGCCATGCCCGAGGGAGGCACGCTGACCATCGCGACTTCCGCGTATTCCGGCGGCGTTTGCCTGGAGGTTTCGGACACCGGCAAAGGTCTGACCCCGGAAGAATGTGCGCGGCTGTTCACGCCGTA
This sequence comes from Acidobacteriota bacterium, assembly GCA_024638215.1. Taxonomy (GTDB): domain Bacteria; phylum Acidobacteriota; class Terriglobia; order UBA7540; family UBA7540; genus JAHEKS01. The sequence continues at coordinate 17,901 of JAHEKS010000041.1, forward strand.
TTACACTTCCAAGCAGCACGGGACCGGCCTGGGACTCGCCATCGTGCAGTCGGTGGTGAGCGATCACGGCGGCAGGATTACCGTGGCGAGCGAGCCGGGGCGCGGCACAACGTTCCGGATCGAACTTCCGGCGGAGGCCCGCCCCGAAGGCGGCGCCGCAATTGAGAAGACAGCGTCCTGAATGAGGAGCGCCAAAGACGTGACCGCCAAAGCGCATCTGCTGATCGTTGATGACGAAGCGAACACGCTGGCGTCGCTGGCGCGGGCGTTCCGGCTGGCGGGCTACGAGGCCACGGTGTGCGACAGCGCCGCCCGAGCGCTGGAACTGGTCAAGACGCAGCGCTTTGACCTGATCCTGTCCGACGTCGTCATGCCGGTGAAGGACGGCCTCTCGCTGCTGGAAGATTTGAAAGCGCTCGAGGTCTCAACGCCCGTGGTGATGATGTCCGGCCAGGCGCATATTGAAATGGCGGTGCGCGCCACGCGCCTGGGCGCGAAGGACTTTCTCGAAAAGCCGCTGTCCACGGAAAAACTTCTGCTCACGGTCGAAAACGTTCTGCATCTTACGCAGCTCGAAGAAGAGAATCGCCAGCTTCGCGGGCGCGTGGGAAAACACGAAATCGTCTGGGAAGGCGCGGCCATGCGGCGCCTGATGGAGCAGGTGGAGCGCGTGGCAGCGAGCGAAACGCGCGTCTGCATTCTGGGCGAAACGGGCACGGGCAAAGAACTAGTGGCGCGAACGCTGCACGACCGCAGCGCGCGGCACGCCGGGCCGTTCATCACCATGAATTGCGCCGCGGTGCCCTCCGAGCTGATTGAATCCGAACTCTTCGGCCACGAAAAGGGCGCGTTCACGGGCGGCGCGGCATCGCGGCAAATTCGAGCTGGCGCATCGCGGCACGCTCTTCCTCGACGAGATCGGCGACATGCCGCTGGCCATGCAGGCGAAACTTCTGCGCGTGCTCGAAGAAGGCGAAATCGAGCCGCTGGGCGGCGACCACCCGGTCGCCGTGGACGTGCGCGTCATCGTGGCCACGCACCGCAACCTTGAGGAACTGGTTCGCCAGGGAAAATTCCGCCAGGACCTCTACCACCGCGTCTTCGTCTTTCCGCTTCTCCTGCCCCCGCTGCGCGAGCGCCTCGAAGACATTCCGATTCTCACCGAACACTTCGCGCGCCCGGTGGCCGCCCAGAACGGCTGGAAACCGGCGGCCTTTACGACCGAGGCGGCGGAAGAACTTCGCAAATATTCCTGGCCGGGGAATGTGAGGGAATTGCGCAACATCGTGGAGCGCGTTCTGCTCCTGGCGGGCGGCGCGGAGGTGGATGGCTCGACGGTCCACACGGCCCTTCCGCAGCGGGAATCGCAGGCCGTCCCGCCCGGCGCGACCTCAGGCTCGCTGGGCGAGCGCGTGGACGCGTTCGAGCGCGCAACCATCCTCGCCGAGCTTCGCCGCCATCAAAACCACATCACCCGCACCGCCAAGGCGCTCGGCCTTGAGCGCAGCTACTTCTACAAGAAATGCCAGCAACTCGGAATTGACCTCCGATCCATCCGAAAAGAAGAGTGACGCTTCGCGTGCCTGCGAGATTGTGTCCGCGCCCGACGAAGTGAGTTGCCGTTGCCTTCGTCCTTGTTTATGATTCCATCTTCGGCATGAGCTGCGTTTCAGCCGGGGTGGATTCATGTTTGCCATGATGAAGGAGATTGCGGAGCAGCCGGAAGCGCTGCGGCGGACGCTGAAAGCGGAGCGCGCGCACGCAGAGGAATTCAAGGGCCTGGCGCGGGCGCGAAATTTCCGGCTGATCGTGCTGGTGGCGCGCGGAACCTCCGACAACGCGGCGCAATTCGGCCGCTACCTCTTCGAACTGACCACCGGCATTCCCGTTTCTCTGGCGGCGCCTTCCGTCCACACTCTTTACCACGCGCACCTGAACCTGCGAGACGCGCTGGTGGTCGGCATTTCGCAGTCGGGCGAAGGGACGGACATCAATCGCGTGTTGGCATCGGCCCGGCGGCAGGGTGCTTACACGGTCGGCATCACCAACGAAGCGCGCTCGACGACGGCGCACGTGGTCGAAGACGTCTTTCTGGTGCGCGCCGGCAAGCAGCATTCCGTCGCGGCCACCAAAACCTACACCGGGCAGTTGATGGTTTTGTACCTTCTGGCCTCGGCCCTCTCGCCGCAGATCACTCTGGGGGCGATCAGCGAAATCCCGCACCGGGTGCGAGAGACGCTGAGACTCTCCGGCGAGGTGCGCGAGCTCGTCGAGCGCTACCGCTACATGCGCCAGTGCGTGGTGGTGGGGCGCGGCATCAACTACGCCAACGCCTACGAGCTGGCGCTCAAGCTGATGGAGACCTGCTACGTGGTGGCGGAGCGGTTCTCTTCCGCGGATTTTCTCCACGGGCCCATCGCCCTCATCGAGCGAGATTTTCCGGTGCTCATTTTCATGCCGCCCGGCAAAACCTTCCGCGATCTTTCGCGCCTGGCGGACCGCCTGCGCATGCTGCGCGCCGAGACGGTGGTGATCTCATCGGCGGGCGTGCGCCTGCCCGCCTCGACGCGCGCCATTCGCGTTCCGGGATTGCTTCCGGAAATCTACACGCCCATCCCGTACATCGTTCCCGGCCAGCTCTTTGCCGCCCACTTGGCGGCCGTGAAGGGGCTGGATCCGGACAAGCCGCGCTCGCTGCAAATCGTCACGAGGACGGTCTGAGAAGAGCCAAAGGTGAGGGAAAGCGCCGCCTCTGCTCCTGTCGGACAGCGGCAAGAACGCGCCGCGCCTTCTCCGCGCGGGCGAGGTCACTTGCTGAGAGCTGCGTCGGTGCTGGTTGCCTGGTGGGTATTGTTGAGACGAATCACGTAACTCTGGTCGCTGAAGTAGTACACCTCGCCACTCGATCCGGGCAAAATCGGATTGCCATTAATAGTATACGCTTGATAATTCCCCTGCGTGTCGGGACTGTTTGCCGAATAGATAAACGTGTACCCGCTCTTTAGTCCCGCGGCAAGGACGCTGTCAATCAGCGCCGCCGCGGAGGTGGAAAGAGGTGCCCCGTTCGGCGGGGGGCCAAGGCTCTTAAGCGTGGGCGAGTACCCTTTTCCATAGCTCGAATGGTACATGACCTCCGAAGAATTGATCACGCGCATGCTGCCGACGGCCGAAGCCTGGTTGGCCGCCATCTTGCTCTTCAAGAAGTCTGGCAGCGCTATCGCGGCGATGATCATAATGATCGCCACGACGATCAAGAGTTCAATCAGGGAGAACCCACGTTGCCTTCCGCCCATTCCGGCGCTCTCCTTGCGTGTTCCGCGCTGAGGAATTCCCAGCGCGGAGGACCTGCGTTGCTCCAATATTTACGATGCCAGGCGGTTTAATGCAAGAAAAAACGTGCTCTGAGCTGGCTCCATTAGTACAGTAGTTACTATCTGGACAAGAAATGCCCCGCGGATGCCACTAGTGGTTTAGGAGTCAACGCGAGAGGCGGGCTTCCGCGCCCTGGCGTTCCGCCGACAGGTAAGCGCTGTAGAGGACGGCAATCGAGTCGCGGGCAAGCTCGGCGCCGGAAAGGGGTTCGCGGCCGGTCGCCAAGGCTTCCATAAAATCCTGGAACTCGCGAGGATAGCCGTGCTGCCAGTCTTCGTCCGGAGCGGGCCGGCTCCAACCCTGCTTGGTGCCGATCTTCTCGACGACGTAGACGTGCTTGAGAATTTCTTCCTTGGGATTGTAGGTCTCAAGTGCGTCGGTTGGGTTCAAATTGCACCGCGTACGGTGATTGTTGGCAAAGACTTCCAGCCAATTGTGGACGCCGCCCAGGACGAGCTCAGAGGAAAAGATATCCGCCACCGTGCCGTCTTCGAAGGTCACGTGTGCTTGTGCGTAGTCTTCCACGTCGTCGTAGTCGGTGCGCAAGAAACCCGCGTCGCGGAAATTCTCAAGGCGTGTGATTTCGTGCGTGCGCGCTGAAACCGCGGCGGGGCGAATCGGCTTGCCATCCCGCGCTTCGCCTTCCGCCCGCTTCAAATGCAACGCGGCGGTGAGCGGATGGCAGGCCTTCCCCACCAGCGAGCCGCCGCCCGAAAACTTCCAGCGGCCGTAATGAGACGCATGCGACCCGCTGTGCGATTCGTCGCCGATCATCCAAAGGATTTGCCCGCCGCTCTTGGTCAGGATTTCGCGCTCCTTCTCGATGGCGGGCGCGTAGACCCAGTTTTCCGCGTAGCAGATGCGCTTGCCGGCCTCGCGCGCGGCGGCGAGGATGCGGTCGCAACTCGCCAATGCCTCGCGCAGCATGATTTCCTTGCTAAAAGTGTTGCCGCGGAAATCCTCCGTGCCCGGGCCATAGTAGCCGGTGAAAGGTTTTTCGATGACCACGTGCTTCCCGCGCTGGAGCGCAGCGACCGCCAGGGGTTCGTGCGCGGCGCCGGGCGCGCAAATATCCACGACGTCCACGTGGTCGCACAGTTCGTCGAGCGAGGCGAAAGCTTTGATTCCGTTCGCGCGCGCAAAAGCCTCGCGCGACTCCGCCGTCTGGGAGGTCACACCGGCCACCTCCACCGGCACGCCGGAGACGCGCCGGTAGCCCTCCAGATGGAAACGCGCCGCAAAACGTGCGCCCACAATTCCGACTCGAATCGGTTCCCGCATGGCTCACCTCCCGGCGACTTTCCTCTTTGGCCCCCGGAAACGCATTTGCACTTGACGCCCGCCGGGAAGGAAGAGGATTCTATCACTGCCCTTTGGCCAATCCATGAAGATTCGCCGCTCGCAGGATTGTTGGAGGAGGATTTCTACATGAAGAAATTATCGCGTCGGACTTTTATCTGCCAGACCCTTGCCGGGACTGCCGCCCTCGGCGCGGCGCGCAACGTCTTGGCCTCAATGACCGAGCCGCACATGGTATTTCCCACCCAGCCGCAGGAAAGGCTGGCGGTGGCCTCGTGGCCTTTCCGCGCCTACATCAACAGCCCGCGCAACCCGTGGCGCGACGCGAAGCTCGCGAAGATGGACTTCAAGGAATTTCCGGCGATGGTGAAGTCGAAGTTCGGACTGAACAAGATCGAGCCGCTGGCGGAGCACTTCGCCGCCACTGACGCCGCCTACATGCGCGAATTTCGTGCTGCGCTCGAAAAGGCGGGGTCAAAGGTTGTGGACACCGCGGTTGGGTCGCGTGCGAGTTATTACGATCCCAACCCGGAGCACCGCCAAGCGGCGGTGGCTTTCGCCAAACAGTGGGTGGACATCGCGGTGGAAATCGGCTCGCCCAGCATTCGCACCCACGTAGCGGGCGTGAAGGGAGTGAAACCCGAGGTGGACCGCGCCGCCGAAAGCTTAAAGCAGGTAGCCGACTACGGCGCGCGGAAAAACGTCCAGATCAATCTGGAAAACGACGACCTGGTGACCGAGGACGCGTTTTTCCTGGTCAAAGTCATCGAGAAGGCGAATCATCCCTGGCTGCACGCCCTGCCCGACTTCTGCAACTCGATGCTGACGGGCAACGCCGATTTCAACTATCGCGCCGTGACCGCGATGTTCAAGCACGCCTACAACATTTCGCACGTCAAGGACTCGGAAGTGGGCGACAACGACAAGCTCTACACGGTGGATCTCGGCAAGACCTTTGCCATCGCCAAGGCCGCCGGATACCGCGGCTACTACTCCATGGAATTTGAAGGGCGCGGCAGCCCGTACGAAGGGGTTCAGAAGCTCATTGACGAAAGCCTGAAATATCTCTCCTAAAGATATCTGTATAAATAGATTGACGCGTGGTTAAAAAGAGAGAGGGCATCTTCGGAAGAAGGAGCGGATAACCTGAGGGCGACGACGGAGGCGGCGCAGGGCGCGACGGATGCT
>JAHEKS010000279.1 GCA_024638215.1 Acidobacteriota bacterium
CTTGCACTGGCGACCGTCCCAAACTTTACCCAGGCGATCGGTGCGACTCGTGGAGCCGCCCTTGCCGAAATCGCGCTTTTTGGATTCGGCTGGGGTGTCGGGGCCACGCTTTTCGGGCTCGGCATCAGCCGGGTGGGCATGGCGCTGACTTTCGCGATTGTCCTGGGCATTACCGCCTCACTCGGCTCACTCTTGCCGCTCATCATTCTTCACCCTGACCAGCTCTTCACTCACCAAGGGTATTTGCTGCAAACCGGGCTCGCCATCGTCATCTTGGGCATTGTCATCTGTTCGGTCGCCGGACGCCGCCGCGAACGCGAATTGACGGCACAAGCGGTCGAGCGTGGCGGGGCGAGTTTCTGGTGGGGTTTGGTCATCTGCGTTTTCTCGGGAATATTCTCGGCCATGCTCAACTTCAGCTTTGTCTTTGGGACAGAGCTCCAGCAGAAGACGCTCGCTGCAGGCGCCACGCCCAGCATGTCATCAAACCTCGTCTGGGCGGTGGCATTGAGCGCGGGATTTCTTGCTAATGCGGCATATTGCATTTACCTGTTGCAGAAGAACCGGTCTTGGGGCGTGCTGTCTCGAAAGGATATTCCGTTCACCTACTGGCTCGGTGCCGTCGTGATGGGAATGCTGTGGTTCTCGGGAATAGCGGTCTATGGAATGGGCGCCACCGCCCTCGGCGCCCTCGGGGCGGTGCTGGGTTGGCCCGTGTTTATGGCGATGAACATTATCACCGCGAATGTCTGGGGCGGAGTCTCGGGCGAATGGAAAGGCGCCAGCAGATTGACCTATGTCTACTCTTGGGCAGGCATTTCAATTCTGCTTGTCGCCATCTACGTGATTTCGCGCGCGAGCACGTCATGAGCGCAGGAACTGAGAGCGAGACGAATCACTTTTGGCAACGGAAGATGTTGCTGCCGGGGTGGAAATCGAGAACGCGAAGAGGGGGAGGATAATCTGATGAAACGCCGAACGTTTATACAGAGTTTCACCGCCGGGGCGCTCACCCTGATCGTGCGAAGACCCGAAGTCGCCCGTGCGGCCGCGGTCGCCGAGGAAGAAGCGCTGGAAGCGGCCTTCCTCCACCCGCCGACATCGGCACGTGCCAAGACTTGGTGGCACTGGATGAACGGGAATTTCACCGCCGATGGAATTACGCGCGACCTCGAAGCCATGAAGACGGCGGGCCTCGGAGGGTGCCAGCTCTTCCAGGATGGCGAAATGCCCAAGGGTCCGGTTGCGTACGGCAGCCCGGAACATCTCCAACTCCTCGAGCACGCGGCAAAAGAGGCCGACCGGCTGGGGTTGGAACTTGCCATGCACAATTGCCCCGGCTTTTCGTCGAGCGGCGGCCCCTGGATCACTCCGGAGCTTTCAATGAAGGAACTGACCTGGAGTGAGACCTTCGTCACAGGCGGCAAGCTGATAGATGTGGCGCTGCCGCAACCGCACGCCAAGAGGGGTTACTACCGTGATGCGTTCGTGCTGGCCTTCCCGTCGCTTGAGGGCGAGACCCGGCCCATGCAGGATCTGCTCAGCAAGGCGAGCTCGAGCAGTGGGCCCGTAGACGCGAAGCTGCTGACTGATGGTGACCTGTCAGCGCCGGTGGACGTTCGCCCCGCCACCGCCGGGGAGCCTGCCTTCCTCCAACTGGAGTTCACCGAGCCCCTGGAAGCGCAGTCCATCGAGGTTTACACCGCCCCGCCGAGCAATGCCGGGTTTTTCTACGGCGGCTATCCACTGGCGCTCGAGGCTTCGGACGACGGCGTTCAGTTCCGGAAGGTTTGTGACCTGGCGAGAGTAAGGAGCGGCGGGGAGACAATTGACGTTCCTGCGACAGCGAGTTTTCCGTTAATCCGGGCGAAATATTTCCGCTTGGTCTCCCCTCAAGAATGCCGCATCGGCGAGGTCCGTCTTTCCGCTGCGGCGCGGATCACCGACTGGCCCTACAAGGCAAACTTTGCTCGCCGGGGCCGGATGGGGCCAATAGCGCAGGAGGAGTCGCTCAGGCCGACGGCGGCGGTGCCCAGCGGGTCCATCATCAATCCTGCCTCAGTTATGGATATCAGCCAGCACATGGACCGGGAGGGCCGGTTGAGGTGGGAAGCGCCCGAGGGCAACTGGACGATTCTGCGCCTGGGGCAAACTACCACCGGCGTTGAGAACCATCCCGCTCCGGATGGCGGCGGGGGGTTGGAGTGCGACAAGTACAGCCGGAAGGCTTACGATTTTCACTTCAATCACTTCTTTGGAAAGCTGTTCTCCGCGCTGGGTCCGCTTGCAGCCAAGGGCATGGCGGGAGCGGTCATTGACAGTTATGAAGTCGGCATGCAGACCTGGACCGAGGAATTTCCGCAGGAGTTCCTCGAGCGCCGCGGATACGACCTGCGGAATTACCTCCCGGCGATGACCGGCCGCGTGGTCGGCAGCAGCGATCTCTCCGATCGTTTCCTGTGGGACGTCCGGCGGACGCAGGCCGATCTGATGGCGGACAACTACTACGGCCGCTTTGCCGAACTGTGCCGGCAGCACGGCATGAAACCTTACGCGGAGCCATACAGCGGCGGCCCGTTCGAGGAGATACAGGCGGGATCGCGCGTGGACGTACCCATGGGCGAGTTCTGGGCGGGACAGGGCGGTCAGCCGAGTGTGAGGCTGGCAGCAACGATCGGGCACGTGTTCGGAAAGCCCGTGGTGGGCGCAGAGTCGTTCACCGCGGCGCCGGTGAACGGGAAATGGCAAGGTTACCCCTACGCATTCAAAGGCCAAGGGGACTGGATGTATACCAAGGGACTCAACCAGTTCATCTTCCACCGCTACGCGCAACAGCCGCATCCGACTGCGGTGCCGGGCATGACGATGGGGCCCTGGGGATCGCACTTCGACCGCACCAACACATGGTACGTCAAGGCCACCGGCTGGCTTGACTACGTGGCGCGCTGCCAGAGCCTGCTCCGGCAGGGGCTGTTCGTGGCGGACCTGCTCTACTTCACGGGCGAAGATGTTCCCGTGGCCACCAAGGTCGAGCGAGAGCAACTGAGCCCCGCGCCTCCGGAGGGCTACGATTACGACGTTGCTGACGCGGAGGCCATCCTCAAACGGGTGAGGGCTGAGAACGGCCGGATCGTTCTCCCCGACGGCGTGAGTTACCGCGTGCTGGTCCTTCCGGAAAGCACGACGATGACTCTGGAGGTGCTGCGCAAGATTCGCGACCTGGTGAATGAGGGTGTGTGCCTCGTGGGCCCAAAGCCCGGACACACCTGCGGCCTGGGCGCGTATCCGGAGGATGACGCGGAACTAAGCCGCATCGCCGCCGGAGTCTGGGGCGACCTGAACGGAACGACCGCAACGGAACGGGCCTACGGCAAAGGCCGCGTGTTCTGGGGGCAACCGCTGCGCACGGTGCTGGACAAACTGAATATCAAGCCCGACTTCGAATTCACTGCGCGCTCGGGCGATGCGCCGATCAATTATATTCACCGGCGCGTCGGTGACTCCGACCTCTACTTTGTGGCGAATCGCCGGCGGAAATCCGAAGAGCTGGTCTGCACCTTCCGGGTCAGCGGCAAGCAGCCGGAATTCTGGAACGCCGAAACTGGCGAGATGGCAGCGGCGGCGGTTTATGAGTTAGTAGATGATGGAGTGCGGCTGCCGTTGCGGCTCGGCCCGTCTGGTTCGATCTTCGTCGTGTTTCGTTCACCAGCACCCGCCGAGCAGATGCGGGCGATCGCGAGGGAAGGCAAAACGCTCGCCGGAGTTGATCCTTTGCCGGCTCCTAGCTCCGGACTCCACAAAGGCGTGACCAACAATTTCACGATCAGTGTCTGGGTAAAGCCGGACACTGATCTGATCCTACCCGTGGAGGGACCCGCGAGTCCCACCGACTCGTTCTTCGGTCCCAAGAGCTTTGTGTTCTACCCGCTGGCGGGCGAGGCGGTCTACGGGCAAAATCACGCGGCTTGCGGGCTGATCGCGGGCCGCAACGGCGTGATCGTGTATGAACGAGCGAGCGGTGTCCCTTCGCCGGTCCTGGTGGGCCGCATCCCCCTGGCGGGCTGGACGCACTTGGCGCTCGTCTATAAAGCGGGCGTGCCATCGGTGTACGTGAATGGCAAGCTCGTCCAAGAAGGCAAGAAATCGGACAAGACAGTTCACCCAGGCCTGGGGGAAGCCTATCAGCGCGATGGCGCCCACTATTTTCATGGCGACATGAGCGAGCCGCAACTCTTCACCCAGGCACTGAGCAAGGATCGCATCCAGCATCTGGTTGTGGCGGGAGTGCCCAACCCGGAGGAGCCGGCAGCGATTGAGTTGGTAGGGAACAAAAAAGCCGAACTGTTGATCTGGCAGAACGGTGAATACAGACTGTTGGACAGCGCGGGCCAGACCACATCGGAGCGAGTTTCGGCAATCGGCCGGCCCGTGGAAATCAAAGGCCCGTGGCACGTGAGCTTCCCGCCGAACCTGGGAGCGCCGCCGGAGATCACGCTTCCCGAACTTATGTCGCTGCACAAGCACTCCGAAGATGGCGTCAAATACTTCTCGGGCACGGCGACGTACAGCAAACGGTTTAGCGTGCCAGCCGGCGCCACGGGGGGCGACAAGCGGCTATTCCTGGACTTGGGATGGGTGGAGGTGCTCGCCGAAGTCCGGCTGAATGGCCAGGAACTCGGCACGCTGTGGAAGGCCCCCTATCGCGTGGACGTCACGGAAGCGGTCCGGACCGGGGACAACGACTTGGAAATCCGCGTCACCAATCTCTGGCCAAACCGACTCATCGGCGACGAGCAACTGCCGTCGGAGAACGAATACGACACGGCGGGCGGACTCTTCGGCGGTGAGATCAAGCGGCTGCCGGACTGGTACGTCCAAGGGAAACCGAAGCCCCCGGGTGGGCGAATCACCTTCACAACCTGGAAACACTACGACAAAGATTCGCCGCTGCTGGAATCGGGCCTGGTCGGACCCGTGCGGCTGCGGACAGCAGTGAGGCGCGCGATCGGTTCCTGAGCTGAGGTAAGCCAGCCGAGTCGCATGTAGGTCAGAAGGCGTTGGAGGCGCACACATATCCTTCAGAAGCTCGGGAGGCTGCGCTGTCAGCCAGCGCGAAAATTGAGGTATGAACCTGAGAGATATTATGAAGGCTAAAATATCATCTTGGATTGAACATTGGAAGTTGAGCGCCATCTGCCTCACTGGCGTCCTGACACTTTTGATGACCCTCAATGTCAGAGCGGCTGCGCCGCGGGTCCCGTCAGAAACCACTCCGGCACTTACCGTCACGAACCTGCGGTGTGAATACGTTTCCAATCCGCTCGGTGTGGATGTCGCCGCGCCGCGTTTGTTCTGGAAACTCGAATCTTCCACACGCAACGAAGGACAGACAGCCTACGAGATTCTGGCCTCGTCCACTGCCGGCGCGCTGGCCAAGGACATGGGCGACCTCTGGGACACGGGGAAAGTGGCGTCGGATGAAACGATCCAGATTTCCTACCAGGGCAAGCCGCTGAAATCTTCCCAGCAGGTTTTTTGGAAGGTTCGCGTCTGGGACAAAGACGGCGAGGTGTCGGCTTGGAGTCCGCAGGCGACGTGGACGATGGGCTTGCTGGATCGTGCGGATTGGCATGCGCAGTGGATAGCCGCCGAAAAAGCAAGCGCGACCTTGCGCCTGCGCCGGGAGTTCACGGTGAAACCGGGACTGAAGCGCGCGCTGGCTTACGTCTCCGGCCTCGGATATTACGAGTTGTCAGTGAACGGCCGGAAGGCAGGCGACGATCTGCTCTCACCCGGCTGGACAAAATACGACAAGACCTGTCTCTACGATTCGCATGATTTGACGCCCTTGCTGAAAGAAGGACGGAATGCCGTCGGGTTGCTGCTCGGCAATGGAATGTATAACGTCGAAGGCAAGCGTTACACGAAGTTCAAAGGATCGTTTGGCCCGCTTAAGGCCATCCTGCAATTGCGGCTGGAATACGCCGACGGGACAACAGAGATCATCGGCACCGACGAGAAGTGGCGCACCAACCCCGGCCCCATCACTTTTTCCGATGTGTACGGCGGCGAGGATTACGATGCGCGGTTGGAACAGG
>JAHEKS010000042.1 GCA_024638215.1 Acidobacteriota bacterium
CCACAACGCTGGTGTGAATGTCCTGGTGCAGCCAGCTTCGCGCCCCGCCGACGATTCCCAGCCAATTCTTCATCCCCAGCGTGACACCAGAAAGGCTGTGGTGCTTGGCGACCGGGACGTTGATCACCTTGTCGGCCTTCAGAAGCGGTTCGAGCACGGGCCAGGTCCCCAGGCTTCTTTGCAGATTGACTTTTCGCAGGATTCCATCGTCGGGCAGGATGACTTCCGCGCCCTCGGCCTCAGCAGCCTGGGCGATGCCGCTGCGGCGGAAACAGCGGCGGGGATCGTTGCAGCTTACGTCGGTGACGATCACTCGGCTTGCTCCCGCTTCCCGGCAGAGCCGCACGGCTTCCGCTACGACCTGGGGATTGGTGTTGGCAGCCTGTTCCGGGGTCCGGTCCCAGGCGATGTTGGGCTTGATCAGAACCACGTCGCCGCGGGCGATGAAGCGTCCGATGCCGCCCAACTCCTGGAGCGCTTTGCGGACCAGTTGCCGCGGGTCTTCGCCCTGCGTTACGACCAGTTCGGGCAGGTTCGGGTCCGGCGGGATGCTGGCGTGGCGTTGGAAGGTAAGCGAACGGCTTTCTTCGGGACGCTTGCTGCGAGCGCTGAGCCAGATGCCGAGCCCGGCGCTGCCGGCGCCGAGCGCTCCCAGGCGCATCAGCTTGACTAACGCGTCACGACGATTCTGACGATGGGTTTCGTCGTCCATCAGCATTATTGGCGGCGTAAGGCGGAGTTGAGCCGGCGCGTCTCTACGACGACCGAAGCCGTCTGAACGCGGCTCGCGAGAGAGAGGTACCTCCCACGAGAGTGCTCTTGTGCCGCACGATTGTCAACCGCAAAATCCGCCCGGCAGGTGCCGGGCTTCCCAGCGGCGAAGTTAGGGCTCGACAATTTGCACATGCGGGTTTTGCGTTGCCTTCCGCGCGTCTTGGTGGTAAGTAGATAGCATTGGGGAATGTATCGCGGCGATGGTATTCCTGGTCGGAGCCGACATCCCGCCGTCGGACCATGCCACGCCACAAAGAATTCGTTGACCGCATCGCTCACGCCCCTAATCGCCGGGGCTTCCTGCGAACCTTGGCTGCGGCCGCAGCCACACTGGGAGGGCGGCGTCTTTCGGCTGGCGTGCCAGTCCCGGTTCCTCTGAACGTTAAAACTCAGGGAAAATCCAGGGTGGTGATCGCTCGAGATGCGGGCTTGCGGGGATCAGGGTCGAGCGTGGACTCCGGCCGTCTTGTGAAACTGCTCGACCGGGCCATGCAATCGTTCTGCGGTTGCGACTCGCCTCTGGAAGCTTGGACACGGCTGGTGCGGCCCGGGGAAGTGGTGGGGCTCAAGGTCAATTGCCTGGCGGGACGCGGCGCGTCCACCAGCGTGCAATTGGTGGAACTCATTTCGGAGCGGCTCCAGCAGGCCGGAATCAAGGATATCGTCATTTGGGACCGGCTGAATTCGGATCTTGAAAGCGCCGGCTTTCGGTTGGGATCCAAGCAGCGGGGAATCCGCTACATCGGCAACGACAGCGCGGGCTACGAAGAGCAGCTTTCGATCTACGGCAGCGCCGGGAGCCTTGTCTCGAAAACCCTCACGCGCACCTGCGACGCTGTCATCAACCTTCCGGTGCTGAAGGACCACGGAATCGCCGGCGTAACCCTGGCGCTCAAGAACGCCTTCGGCGCCATCCACAATCCCAACAAGTACCACCTCAGCGTCGGCGATCCCTACATCGCTGATGTGAACATGCTGCCGCCGATCCGTCAGAAAACTCGGCTCACCATCTGTGACGGCACGACGGCGCAATACGAAGGCGGGCCTTCCTACATGCCGCAGTGGTCCTGGCCATTCAACGGACTGCTTGTTGCGCAAGACCCGGTCGCGCTCGACTTTGTGGGTTGGAAACTGATCGAAGATGAAAGGGCTAGGCGGGGCATGAAGTCTCTTGAGGCGCTGGGAAGAAAGCCGAGCTACATTGCGACGGCCGCCGACGCCCGCCACCGGCTGGGCAGCAATGATCCGAGCCTCATTGAGCGGATGGAGGTCTGAGCCCAACGGGCATTGCCATGGGGAAAGATTGGGTCCAATACGAAGACGGCAGGAATGCCTGCTGTGATTCGCTACCGCGAATGGCTTCCGCTGAGCTGTCTGCTGTGAAGCCTGGCGTTCTGCCGGGCGGTCTGGCGGGTTTATCGCTCAGCCGGAGAAAATTTCTGGAAGCGGCGGCGCTTCCGTGTTTGGCAAGCTGCGCTTTTGCGCCTGCGGCGCGGGGCGCCGGGTTTCCTGCTTCCCCGCCGGCGGCCGAAAAGGATTCGCGTTTCATCGTCGAAGCCAAGTTCTATGAGAAACTCCCTTATAGAAAGATCAAGTGCAAACTCTGCCCGCGCGAATGTGTGATTGACGACCGCGAGCGCGGCTACTGCGGCGTGCGCGAAAATCGCGGCGGCAAGTACTACTCTTTGGTCCACTCGCGGGTTTGTACTGCGCACGTGGATCCGATCGAAAAGAAACCGCTATTTCACTTCCGCCCCGGGACGTTGGCGTTTTCCGTCGCGACCGCGGGCTGCAACGTGAACTGCAAAATGTGCCAGAACTGGGAGATTTCCCAGGTGCGGCCAGAACAGGTCCCGAGCAACTACCTGCCGCCGCGCGACCTGGCCGCCCTGGCCAGGCAATACGACTGCGTATCCATCGCTTACACCTACTCCGAGCCGGTGATTTTCTACGAGTATGTCCAGGACGGGGCGGAGGCCGGGCGCGCCAACGGAGTGCGGAACGTCATCATCACCGGCGGCTACATCCAGCAAGAGCCTCTCAAGGAATGGTGCAAAGCCGTTGACGCCATCAAAGTGGATCTGAAGGCCTTCTCGGAGAAGTTTTACAAGGAAGTGGTGAACGGCGAGCTGAAGCCGGTGCTGGAAACGCTGGTGACGATCCGCGAGCAGGGAACGTGGACCGAAATCGTTTACCTGGTGATTCCCACCTTGAATGACGGCGACCAGGAGTTCCGGGCGCTCGCCAAGTGGGTCAAGTCAAACCTCGGGCCCGACGTTCCGGTGCACTTCACGCGCTTCCATCCGGAATACCTGCTGACCAACCTGCCGCCCACGCCCATCGAATCCCTGGAGCGGGCCAAGGGCATCGCCGACGCGGAGGGGCTGCACTACGTTTACATCGGCAACGTCCCCGGCCATCCCGCAGAGAGCACTTACTGTCCCCGCTGCCGCCGCGTCATCATTGAACGATTGGGGTACATCATCAAGCAAACGCACATGAAAAAGGGCAGGTGTGGTTACTGCCAGCAGGTCATCCCGGGTGTTTGGGCGTAGCCTTGCGAGGCGAAGCATGAATCCTTGGCGAAGTTCGATTGGAAGCTTTTTGATTCTCTATCTGTTCTTGACCAGCCTTGGGGCCGGCCTCGCTCTTCCCCAGCAGGCGCGGAAGGTCCGGCTGGCCGGGGTCGCCGGCGGTTTCTATCCCGCTGATCCCACGCAGCTAAGGAAAATGATCAACGATTTCCTGGCTAAGGCATCGGCCTCGAAGATGCAGCAGCCTCTGCTGGCGCTCGTCTCGCCGCACGCCGGGTATCCCTACTCGGGCGGGGTGGCAGCCCACGCGTACGCGTTGCTGCGCGGCCGCAAATTCGCGCGCGTGGTGGTGATCGCTCCCAGTCACTACGAGGCGTTTGCCTTCTCTTCGGTCTATGACGGCGACGCCTATTCCACGCCGTTGGGGGAAGTGCCGGTAGACAAAGCCTTCGCGGCGAAATTGGTTTCCATGAGTCCGCTGATCAAGTTCTCCGGCCGTGGACATGGCGAAATCGAGGGCCATTGGGAGCACGCCTTGGAGGATGAGCTTCCTTTCCTGCAACAGGTGCTGGGCGATTTCAAGCTGGTGCCGATTGTGATGGGCGATCAAAGCTACGAATGCTCTCGGGCCTTGGGCGTGTCGCTGGCCGAGCTCATTCGGAAGGAGAATCCCACCGCGAGCGGCGATTTCGACACCCTCATCGTGGCCAGTTCCGACCTCTCGCACTATCATCCCTACAACGATGCCGAGGTCCTCGACCACAAAACGCTTGCCGCCATTGAGGGCTGGGACTATTTCAATCTGTCTCTGAATTTCGAGCGGCGGGTCTGGGAAGCGTGCGGCGGCGGGGGCATTGTCGCGGCCATGATCGCGGCTGAACGTCTCGGCGCCAATCGCGCCACGGTCCTCGCTTACGCCAATTCTGGCGATATTACCGGCGACAAGAGCCGGGTTGTCGGCTACGGGGCCGTCGCCCTGACGAAGGATTCCTCGCAACCAGACTCACACAGCAAAGAATTCCGTCTGAGCGGGAAAGAGCAAGGCGTGTTAATGGACATTGCCCGCAAGAGCGTGGAAACAGCCGTGCGGGAGCACAAACTCTACCAGTCGTCGCCTCCCGCGCTGGAAGCGCTGCTGGCGGAACGCGGCGCCTTCGTGACCCTGACAGAAAAGGGAGAACTCCGAGGTTGTATCGGCGATCTGTCGCCCTCCAAGCCGCTTTACCTGATGGTCCGCGACGTCGCGGCGCTCGCCGCTGTTCGCGATCCGCGCTTTCCTCCGGTTGACGCCGGGGAACTGAATCGCCTGGAGTATGAAATCTCAGTGCTCTCGCCCTTCCGCAGAGTTTCAGATTGGAAACAGATTCGCGTCGGACGTCATGGGTTAGTGGTGAGGCAGGGCGAGTACGAAGGGGTCCTGTTGCCGCAAGTCGCCGTCGAACAGCGATGGGATCGAACCACGTTCCTCAACGAGGCGTGCATCAAGGCCGGGCTTCCCTCACGGTGTTGGCAAGGCGAGTCCACAGACGTTTTCCTTTTTACGGCGTGGGTGTTTAGCGAGCATCGTCTGGCAGAACCCCTCCACCTGGATGAGCCTTTCCCGCAACGACCGACACGGCCGCAAGGAGGATTGCCGCCAGGTTCACCACCGCAATAAGCCACGCGGTCCTCAGGAATCCGAAGACCGGAATCCAGTAAACGCTCAAAATCACCGCGCCCGCGCAGGCGCCCACCAGGTCCAGAGCGTATAGCGCTCCGTATCCCGGCGAATGCCGCCCGGAGTGGAAGAAAAAGACGCGGCTGGCGACGGGAAATTGATAGCCGCCCAACAGGCCGCAGAGCAGGGCCAGGGCGGGAAATACAACTTCGCTCACCACAAGAGTCCCTCGCGCAGTCTTTGTTTCCGCCATCCAGACGAACAGGGAATACAAAATAAGAGGAGAGGTGGCGACAAGCACTTGAAGCAGAGTGAGGATCAGAGCTTGCTGCCGCCGGCCCTTCCTTTCGCTCGAACCGGCCCTCCGGCGGAGGGCCCAGCCGCTGCCCGCGGCCATACCGGCCATAAAGGCAGCGATCAAGATCGCGAGTTGCAGGTAGACGTAGCCGTAAATGGCCTGGAACCCCAGAAGCAACATGATCTCCAGACCGATCATGGTGAATCCTGTGGCGGCAACACAAAAACCGCTGCTGGTTTGGAGCCGCCGGTCTCCCTTGAATAACAGACTGAGCGCCACGGCGATGGCGAGGAGGAATGACCCGCTGAGAACGACCAAGGAACGGAAACTGACATCGGCCAGGGCTCGCAGGAACCGGCGGAAAGCCAGGTCAAATCGCCCGCTCCACAGCACCGTGTCGAAATAGTAGGCGATAGGGACGAAGTCGTGGTTCACCCGCGTTCCCGCGCGCGGCTGAGATTGTGCTTCAAAGTCTTGCATGCGGTCAGGCATCATCCGAAAAGGTATATAGTACTCACGCACGTAGGTGGTCCGAAGACGCCGCGCCTCAAGCCGGGCCACGAGCTCCTGGGGGCTGCGGGCAAGGAGACCGGCACGCCGCGCGGCGAAAAAGTGAACCGTCTCTCCGGGAATGGCCGTCACCTCGGGGAAGACTTCGGAAAGCGTCTTCCGGACGCAGCGCAGGAAGTCCGCAAGTTCAGGGCTGATGTAGTTCTCCGCGCCTCGGAGCTGGAAGGAAAAAACGCCGTCCGGCGTGAGCCGGGCAGCAACCTCCCGGAAAAACTCTTCCGTGTAGAAGCGGTTCAATTGGGCCGTCTCGGGGTCGGGCAGGTTCACGATAATGACGTCGAACTTCTCGGGCGTAGTCTTCAAGAACAGGCGCCCGTCCATATTGTGGAGGCGCACGCGCGGGTCCGAGCGGATGGCCGCCCACTCAGCCGGGAAATACTCGGCAGCCAGATCGAAAACCGTCGGGTCCAGCTCCACGTAGTCCACTCGCTCGAGGGTTTTGTACTGGAGCGCCTGGGCAAGACTTCCGTTGACTCCGCCGCCGATCAGCAGCAGGCTGCGCGGCGAGGGATGCTCCAGTAACGCGTAATGGACCGCCTCTTCGGCGGCTGCCGGATCCGGGACGGTGTAAACCACAAGACCATTTTCATAAAGACTTCGGGTTCCCTCTGTCCCCACGACAGCCAGATTGCCGTAAATGGAGTTGCGTGTGGCCACTAGGTGAAATCCGCGCCAGAGCAATTGGCGCGAAACGTTCTCAACGCGTCCGCTGAGCACAGGGAAGACAAAAAAAGCGAAAACCGCCACGAGCGCGCCAACCGCCGCGCGTCGAGCCCGCGAGGGCGTTAGCGCGACCAAGGCTGCGGCAAGAAAGTTCAGAAGACTCACCGCGAAGGCGATTTGAAATGCGTCGAGGTAACGGATGAGCACGAGGCTCGCGAGAAGCCCGCCGATCCCCGAGCCCAGCGCTTCCAGCAGGTAGACGGAACTGCTTGCCTCATCCGCCGGCGCACCAGATTCGACCGTGTAGGCGCGGCTGCCGACGGCGAACAGCATTCCCGACGCTAGGCAGAAAACGCTGAGTGTTGCCAATGACGTGAGGAACATCGGGCCGGGCCCGAGGATTTCTCCCGGCATGGGATGGAAGGCAATCTTGCTGGCGCGCACCAGGAGGATCGTGGCGGGAAACGCCAAGGCGACAAGGACCTGCAATCCGGCGAAAAGCCAGCGGGGGTTCCGCAAGCCCCGGGCGAGCCGGCCCAGCACGCCGCTGCCCAGAGCCGTCCAAAGCAGCCAGTTGGCCAGAACGATTCCGAGCGAGATTTCGTTTCCATAAAACGCAACCAGCAGCTCGCGCATCAGCACGATCTGTGCGATAACCGCCGTAAAGCCGATCAGCGCGAAAGCCGCCCGCAGCGTCGAGGAAACCCGCATGTTGTCCTCGCTGGGTCAATCGTAGAGCAGTTCAGCGGCGGTGACAATCCGCCTTTCCGGGCCGGCGACGAAACACGAGCTTGCGGGTCAGCGGTTCGAGTATGATTCTGGCCAGAGCTAAACTTGACCCGGCAAACATGGAACGGGAGCGACTCTCGTGGTCAAAAATTGCACCGCACCACTCGAATTTTCTCGCCGGGACTTTGTCCGGCGTTGCGCGGCCGGCGCCGCTGCCGCTTTCTCCGATGCCATCTTCCCGTTCCCTCGTGTTTCCGTCGCGCAAACTGCACGCCCGACAAGTGCGGAGGTCTGGTCGCTTCCATTGAACAGCGACTGGCTTTTCGGAGGAAAGCTGCGTGATGACGCCGCCCTTCAACCGGGATTTAACGACGCGAGTTTTTCCCGGGTGACCTTGCCGCACTCAGTGGCCGGGCTGTCCTGGCAGAAATGGGATCCGGCAATTTGGGAGGATGTCTGGATGTATCGGCGGCATTTTGAGCTGCCCAAAGAACTCAAGAACCAACGTATCTTTCTGCACTTTGACGGCGTCATGGTGGGTGCGACTCCGGTGGTCAATGGCCACGCCCTGCCGCCGCATCTGGGCGGCTACCTGCCTTTCGAGTACGAGATCACGGAATGGTTGGAGGGCGGCGAGAACATTCTCGCCGTGGCGATTGACTCCCGCTGGAGCAACGTTCCACCCGAGGGCTCGCCGCGCGGCCCGGCGTCCATTGATTATCTTGAGCCGGGAGGTATCGTTCGGCCGGTGAGCTTGATGGCTGTCCCGCAAACATTCATCAGTGACGTGTTTGCCAGGCCGGTCGAAGTTTTGAATGCCGTCAGGCGAGTCGAGGTCGAGTGCTCCATCAACTCCGTTGCACCGCCCCCGCGGCGGATGAGGATTGAGGCGACTCTCCGAGACGGCGAACGCGTCCTCTCGCGTGATTCCTGCGCCGTTCGCGTCGGGCAGACGGGTGAGACGAGCGTTTCGCTGACCCTTTCGAACCTTGGAAGCATTCAGCTCTGGGACGCGGATTCGCCGCGATTGTACGAAGTTGTTGTCACGCTCCAGGCAAACGAAAGGCCCGTCCATATCAAGCGGCACCGGGTCGGTTTTCGGGACGCGCGCTTTGAAGTGGACGGATTCTTCCTCAACGGGAAGCGTATCCGGATTTTCGGTCTGGACCGGCACGAGCTCTACCCGTATGTTGGCTTTGCCATGCCCGAGCGAGTGCTTCGCCGTGATGCGGAAATCCTTCGCCACCATTTCAACTGCAATTTCGTCCGTTGCTCGCACTATCCACAATCCGAGGCTTTCCTCGAAGCGTGTGACGAGTTGGGCCTCATGGTGTGGGAAGAGTTGCCGGGCTGGCAATACCTCGGCGACCAGGCGTGGCGGGACCATGCGGTCCGTGATGTGAAGCAGATGGTTCTTCGCGACCGGAACCATCCTTCCGTGGTCATTTGGGGCGTTCGCATCAATGAATCTCCGAATGATCCCGCGCTCTACCGCAGCACGCGCGAGGCCGCGAAATCGCTCGATGATACACGACCGACTTCGGGCACCATGACCCGAGCTTCCACAAAGGACTGGGATCAAGACGTTTTCGCCTACGACGATTATCACGCCGCTCCCGACGGAAGCGTGGACATCGCGCCCCCGCTGCCCGGCGTGCCGTATCTGGTTACGGAGGCAGTGGGACAATTCAATTATGCGGCTCGAAAGGGATTCGACAGCAAATATCGGCGGGCAGGCGACGTTCATCTGCAAGAGAAACAGGCAATCCTGCACGCTCAGGCTCACAGCAGAGCCGCGAACTACTCGCGTTGCGCGGGCCTGATTGCCTGGTGCGCTTTCGACTATGGCAGCCAGATGAATTCCTACGAGGGAGTGAAATGCCCCGGCGTCGCCGACATCTTCCGCATCCCGAAACTGGGAGCTTCCTTTTACCTGGCGCAGCGCGACCCGCAGACGGGGGCGGTTATCGAGCCGGATTTTTACTGGGACTTCGGCCCCCGGACTCCCTCGGGACCGGGAAAGAACGCGGCCATCTTTTCCAACTGCGAGCGGCTGGAGGTCTTCTTGGATGGCAAGCATCGCGCCAGCGTCCAAGCGGACCGCGCGAACTTTTCCGGCCTGAGACATCCGCCGTTTTTCACGGATCTCGAGGTCGACGTCCGTCCCGGCGATTTCCCGGAACTTAGGATTGATGGCTACTTGGGAGAAACACTTCTATTGTCGCGGTCCTTTTCTTCCGATCGCACGAAAGATCAGATCCTGTTGCGGGCGGATGACGCGAAGCTGGTTGCTGACGGCGCGGATGCCACGCGATTGGTCTTTCAAGCAGCGGACCGATTTGGCGCGCCGGGCCCGTTTGCGGAGGAGCCCGTGACGCTCGCGATCAGCGGCCCGGGAATTATTGTGGGTGACAATCCCTTCAAGCTGGGAGATAACGGCGGCGGCGGCGCCGTGTGGATCAAGGGCCTGGAAGGGAAGTCCGGCCGGATCAAAGTTTCAGCGTCCCATCCCAAGCTCGGGAGAAAGTCCGTCGAGCTTGAGTCAGTGCCCCTGTGAGCGTCAGTGTCATCTCCAGAGCCGGGTTTCCTGCACGGGAGAAGAGCAGGCAGCAACGAGTAATTATCCGGCTATCGCTGACTCTCCGTCCTCCCGCCGGGGGAGCAGTGCTTCAATTCGAGTCCAGCGCTGCGAGTTCTCGGGACGCGGTGCACGTCCGGTCCGGCACGGATCAGATTTTGCGAGCGGCGCCGTGTTACGCGCTGCGGGTGGCGGAGTGCCGCGAGTGGAAGCTGCTGATGAGGACCTTGGAAATCTCGTCGCGCTGAATCTGGTTGGTGCCTTCGTAAATCTGGGTGATCTTGGCGTCGCGCATGAACTTCTCAATCGGATAATCGTGCATGTATCCGTATCCGCCGAAGATCTGCACGGCATCCACGGTCACGTCCATGGCGACGTCGGAGGCGAAACACTTCGACATGGCGGCGTAGAGCGTGGGCCTTTCCTTGGGCCGGCGGTCCACGTGGCGCGCCGTGGAGTAAACCAGCGCGCGCGCCGCCTCGATCTTCATGGCCATGTCGGCAATCATGAAGCGCAATCCTTGGAACGAGCCGACGGGCGCGTCAAATTGCCGGCGCGTGCAGGCGTACTCGAGAGCAAGGTCAAACGCTCCCTGTGCGATGCCCACGGCCTGCGCGCCTACGCCGGGCCGCGAAACGTCGAAGGTTTTCATGGCGGTGATGAAGCCCGTGCCTTCGCGCCCCAGACAGTTCGCGACGGGCACGCGGCAATCCTCGAAAATCAGCTCGCGCGTAGCCGAGGCGCGAATGCCGAGTTTGTCTTCCTTCTTGCCGAAGCTGAAGCCGGGCGTGCCTTTCTCCACCACGATGCACGAGGCTCCGCGCGGGCCCTTGGCGGGGTTGGTGAGCGCGATCACGGAATAAATCTCCGCCTCGCCGCCGTTGGTGATCCACTGCTTGGTGCCGTTCAGCACGTAGTGTTCGCCGTCACGGATCGCGGAGGTGCGGACGGCGGCGGCGTCGGAGCCCGCCTGCGGCTCGGTGAGCGCGAAAGCGGCGAGTTTCCTGCCCGCGGCGACGTCGGGCAGCCAGCGCTGCTTCTGCTCGTCGTTGCCGGAGAGGATGATGGGAATCGCCCCGAGCGCCGTCCCCGCGAAGGCGAGCGCGATGCCCGCGCACGCCTTCGAAAGTTCCTCGGTCACGATCACCATGTTCATGATGGGCGTGCCGTCGGTGAGGCCTTCGTACTTGTCGTCAACATAAACGCGGAAGAGGTCGGCGTTGGCCAGCAGCTTCACAATCGGCCAGGGGAATTTGGCGTCCCGGTCATACTCCGCGGCCACCGGGCGAATCTCCTTTTCGGCAATTTCGCGCGCCAAGTCGCGAATGGCACTCTGATATTCCGTGAGTCCGTAATCAAGCATGGAAGAACCTCGTAAGGTGGATTGGGGATTTAGGATTCAGAAAAACCGCTCCTAGAGTAAGGGCAGAGTTTGGCTGCGTTTATTCATCGGGCATCCAGCAGCTCGTTGACGGCCGCCAGCATGGTCTCTGCAGCTTCCTGCATCTTTTGCAAGGCGGCCCGCTGCGAGTCGGTAATCGGCTCAAGTTGGCCGCCCAGGAAAAGATCCAAGTTCGCTTTGATGACGCCAAGCGGGGGGCGCAGGTCACGCGCGGCCATCCCCAGGAACTTGTCCCTGAGCTGCCGGAGTTCGTCGTAGAGTCTGCCCTTTTCCACGATCATCGAAAGTTGTCCGGCGATCTGGAGAAAGATTTCGACGTGGGCGTCCTTGAACGCATGAGGTTCCATGCTGGAAAAGAACATGAACCCGATGGGCTTGCCCCGGGCGATCAGCGGACAGGTCAAGCTCGAACGCATGCCCTCCTCCACCATCAGGTGCGTGGACTCCGAGTTGGGATGTTCGGCCAGATATTGCCGCAGGTCGTTCAGAATGCGAGGCTGCCCTGTCTGCAGGATGCGCTGCAGGCTGCTTCCTTGCAGAGGAGCCGAATAGCCTCTGTCGATCTTCATGACGGGAGCGTCGGAGCGCGCCCAGCGGGAACGGACCACGGTGCCGTTCTGCTCGAGCAGGGAAAGGCCGATCCGGTCGTACGGAATGACCGGCCAGAAGGACTCGA
This sequence comes from Acidobacteriota bacterium, assembly GCA_024638215.1. Classification (GTDB taxonomy): domain Bacteria; phylum Acidobacteriota; class Terriglobia; order UBA7540; family UBA7540; genus JAHEKS01. Next base: position 11,882 of record JAHEKS010000042.1, read on the forward strand.
AGACGCAGTTCAGCACCTCATCCAAGTCAAGACCTGCATTGATCTTTTCGGTGACCTTGCTCAGGGTGGTGATTTCGTTGGCTTCTTCAAACTTCGCTTCAAGAGTCGTGCCCAGCTCCGCCAAAGCTTTGCCGAGGGCGGCCACGTCGTCCGCACCTTCTTGAGGGATCGGGGCGCGAAATTGCCCCTCCTTCATGGCCACGGCAGCTTCACGATACTGGACAAGTCGAGGGTCGCGCATCTTGACCTCCCGTCCGAACCGAAAACGCCATCCTGCTTTGGACAGTTGCCGAACGGGCGAGGGATCTATCCCGGCAACTCTTTTCAGGTCCTGCAGCGGCTTAGTAACATACACCTCACCGCTTCGCGATGCAATCGCCGGCGAGCTCCCAGCGTCCGATATCTCCAGCCGTGCGTTCAGGATAGACCGGATGATTCATCCGCTGCCATCCCGGCCTAAATAAACACTTGGAGCGAAGCAAAGTGCTTGGAAAGATGGTGCCGCGGGACGGAGTTGAACCGCCGACGCCAGCCTTTTCAGGACTCCGGCAAACGGCTAAGAGAGTGATTTCAAAGAGCAGCAAGGAGCGTACAGGAGCATCAGGGAGCGGCCAGGAACTCTTATCGTTCCTTTTCTGTTCCCACGTCAGAAAGCGTCGGAATTTTTAAAATTCACTTCGCGGATGGATTGGCTGCGACGCTTCCACGAAACCTTTCAAGAATCCCTCGTCAATGGTCTTGTTCACAGGAGACAGTAGGACCGACGGAAACGCCGACGATGTCTGTTGCTGCCTTAAGCAAACGTTGGCTTGAGCTCACCTTCAATGGCTGAGTAAACGCAGGGAACCAAGTTGCTACCGTACCGGCTTCGGTCGCGTTTTCTCTCATCAGCGACTGGTGGGTTTGGATCATCGTTGCGGTCGGGGCGCCCGAGCTAGAGGCCGGGCTCCTACGCCTTCCACTTCAATTTCGACCTTGCAGACTGACATGCGAATTTGTCCAGAGGATGTGGCGACGGGATTGCTCTGAGTCAAGGTAGAACTGGTGATTCGATTCGTGCGAGACCCCTCCACAGAGGGCGAGGCCGCGCACCCCATTTTGTGCATGGACGTGATTTTAGCGATGGACAACCCCCTGGTAACGTTAGGAAAACTAGGGCCCGGATGGCTATTATTGGTGCACGAAGATACGCACAGAAACTGACATCGAACCCCTATCGAACCTTCAGCTTCGCAGTCACGCGATAACTTTCCAAGAGTCCTACCCGACTTTACGCTCTAGAGCGTGCGCAAAGGCGGGTCTGTCCCGGTTCATAAGCCCTGTAATGAAACGTCACGAATATACACTCACTCAACGGAAGCAATTGACCCCGACCCGGTAAGAATGTCCGGCCTGCTCTCGGTCAACGCTTCCAGCGATTTGGCACGAGAGCTCGTCGGAGCCATCACTGCCAAAAGCTCAATTCAAAATTGAACAAGGGAGAAAAGAATGAAACGCAAGTTGATGTTGTCGTTAGCAGTTGCGGTATTGGGTGTTGCCTTTAGTGCAATGGCGCTTGCCCAGGATTCGATTGTCAAGATCCAGAGTCAGCACAACTTTGAGCAGACCGTCTCAGCGGTCCAATCCGCCACCAACCGGAACGGCCTGATGGTGATGGGCCACCTGAACCAGGGGCAGATGCTCTCTATGACCGGCCTGCAATTAAAGGCGGAATTGTTCCTGGTGGGCAATCCGAACGTCGGAAAGAAGCTATTCACCGCGGACCACGCGGTCGGGCTGTTCGTTCCCGTCCGCATTTTCGTCTATGAAGACACGGATGGCCACACCTATGTGAGTTACGCAAAGCCTTCAGCCGCGCTCGGCCAGCTGAACAACGGTCAAGTCAGTATGATCGCGAAAATGCTGGACGAGAAGATTCAAGCAATCGCGCAGGGGGCTACGCGCTAAGCGGCGCAAACCTGTGGCGCAAGCGCAGTAAGAAAGCGAGGATAATGTGAGAAACAATTTGGGAACTCTATTACTTGCTGGTCTGAGCTTGGCGCTGGCGTCGGTGGGGCCTCTGATCTTCCCCGTAGCAATGGCCGGGTACGGAACGCTGACCGTCCTAGCGAAGCAGTGGTTGATACCGTCCATCATCGGACTGGCGATCATCGCGCTGCTCACCCGGAAGCGAAATCGTTTGATCGCCCGGTCCATTGCCTGGGGTGGTTTGGCGGGCGGCATTGCTACTTTAGCCCTGGAGGCTGTCCGAGCGACCGGGTTCCAACTCGGTTACATGCCGGGCAGCCTTCCCAAGCTGATGGGAGTTTTGCTGCTTGATCGGTTTGCTCTGGGGCCCGACGCGGCTTCGAATCTGGCGGGTTGGGCCTATCACTTCTGGAACGGGGCGGCGTTCGGGATAATCTTCGTTCTCATTCTCGGCACGAAGCGAGTATGGCCAGCTGTTCTTTACGGCCTGGCGCTCGGCGTAGGATTTATGGTAAGCCCGGTGACGAAATCTCTGGGCATCGGATATTTCGGCGTGGACTTTTCGATCGGATTTCCCGTGGTTGTCTCCCTGGCGCACGCGGCCTTCGGGGCGGCTCTGGGCTTCCTGGGCCGACGTTTTCTGGGAACGCAGCGGAGTCCAGTGCTTTCGACGATTCAAACTTTGTTGATTGACTGTGCTCCAAAGACGAATCCAGGTCATTCGCGAGTTTAGGGCTTTATGAACTATCGCCCCCCACGCCGGTAATGAATAAGAGACTGCCATTACCGGCGTATCGTAATTCGAACTCTGCCCATCGGCAGAGCCAGTTCGCCTTTGGCCCGGGATCAGAGCAGGTCATTGACAGTTGTATCCATTGTAATGCGCTTGCCTTGGATCGTGCCGGTGAGGTGCACAAGCAAGTTGTTCCCTGTGTTGTACTGGTCGATCGTAAAGGTCCCCGTAAAGCTGTTGTGGTCACGGCCCAGGGTGATGTCTTGACGGATATTGGCAGGCCCTTGCAAAGTCCCGTCGAGATTCCAACTGATCGCAAAGTGATTGAGCTTGTACTCGGAGGGTCCCACCCTTTTCCAGACCCCAAGACAGTAACTTTGGGTGGGCGGCGGCCGCACGCCTGAATTGTGGATTTCTGTTCCATCACTGTGCCACTGGGAATTTCCCCTATCGAGCACCGCCCCATCGGGTGGGACCAGGTCTCCGGGCAGTCCGGTGCTAGCTGCGGTATTACCCTCGGCTATGAATTCGACAGACCACATACCAACGATCGGGTCCGGGTTGACGTCGGCGGATGCTTCCACGACGCCGTACGCAACCGATGTAAACGCCGCAGGACTGAGCTCGCCGTTCAAGAACGGCTGCGGGATCATCAATGCGCTCCGCTTGAAGATTTTCGGGCTCATACATTGGGCGTTCGCCGATGGAACGAAAACCGCTGCGAGCATGGCTACTCCGATGGCCGCCATCAACGTTCCAGACATTCTTTTCATAACATTCTCCTTTTTGTTGGCGTGGGGTTTCCCCCCGCCGGATTTCCAAAGTCAACTCAGGCCTGCCGGGGATTGGTTTGCATCCCATAGCCTGCAGTCAAATTCGCAGCGACCATCCACTCGGGAATGCCCTGCTCCCGACGCCTGATTCGCTCGCGTGAGCGGACTCTATGTCGCTTCCGAAGGCGCTTCAATGGACAGCATGTCCTCCCCGGGGGAATTAAAGGTCCCCAAGCAAGCTCTTCGAATGAGGTGACTTAGGACGGATTATCACCCGGCAGAGTTTGGTGTTAATGCGGACAAATTGTGTGTTAGACTCCGCCTGGAAGCGTGAGTACCCTCCCGTGAACCAAGTCAGCAGTTCGCCGGAAGTCATTCGCTTCGGTGCTTTTGAAGCGGACACCCGCACAGGTGAGTTGCGCAAGCACGGCCTGCGAGTCAAGCTTCAGGATCAGCCGTTTCAGGTTCTGTCGCGGCTGCTGGCGCGGCCGGGCGAACTGGTGACGCGCGAGGAGCTGCGTCTGAGGCTCTGGCCCGCCGACACCTTTGTGGACTTCGAGCACGGTCTGAACAAAGCCATCAATAAACTGCGAGAGGCGTTAGGCGACGACAGTGAAACGCCCCGCTACATCGAGACCCTGCCGCGACGCGGCTATCGCTTCATCGCTCCGGTTGTGTCTGCCCAGCCGCCACCGGAGCCCGGTGAATCCCCAGGGGTGTCGAAAGGTCAGCCTCCTCCAGGTGTGACCGACGCGCCGCGCCAGACGCGCTGGATAACGCCCGCCCTGATTCTGGGGTTGGGGGCGCTCGCCTTGCTGGCTTCGACGCTTGGATACAAGCTGGTCCACAGGCCGGCTTATTCTGCGGCGGGGGCGCCGCCCGCTCGGCCCATCCGGTCGCTGGCCGTCCTGCCGCTCCAAAATCTTTCCGGCGACAAGAGCCAGGCGTACTTCGCCGACGGGATGACCGATGAGCTGATCACCGACCTCGGACAGATGAGCGCGCTGCGGGTGATCTCCCGCACATCCGTCATGCGCTACAAGCAAACCGCCGAGACGCTGCCGCAAATCGGGCGGGAACTGGGGGCTGACGCCATCCTGGAGGGCGGAGTCTTCCGCTCCGGCAACCGGGTGCGGATTACCGCGCAACTGATCGATGCCCGAACCGACAAACATCTCTGGGCGCACGGCTACGAGGGTGACCTGCGAAATGTGCTGGGTTTACAGGATGAAGTTGCGCGCGACATCGCCGAGGAAGTCAGAGTCAACCTCACTCCCCAGGAGCGGGCGCGGCTGGCCGGTTTCCGCCCCGTCAACCCCCAGGCCCACGAAGCTTACCTGAAAGGCCTCTATTACTGGAATCAGTTCACCGAGGCGGATGTGAAGAAGAGTTACGCATTCTTCCGGCAGGCCATCGCAGAGGATCCCAAATATGCTCTGGGCTATGCAGGTCTGGCCAATTACTACGGCGTGATGTCTGTCCGCTTCGAAGCTTATTCCCACAATGATGCGTGCCCGAAGGCGGAGGCCGCGGCGCTCAAGGCCGTGGAGCTTGACGATTACCTTGCCGAGGCTCACCACTCGCTGGGCGGCATCCGGTTGTTCTGCGACTGGGACTTTCAGGGTGCCGAGACTGAGTTTCAACGGGCCATCCAGCTCAATCCCAACTACGCTGAGCCGCACCGCGTTTACGCCATCCTCCTGGCATTTCGCGGGCACGCCGACGAAGCAGTGGCCGAGGCGAAGCGCGCGGTCGAAAACGATCCCATGTCGGCTGATATCCGCCAGGGGCGCAGCTGGATGTTTTACTTGACGCACCACTACGACCAAGCCATCGGGCAATACCGGAAGGCTATGGATATGGACCCGAAACAGCCTGCGAACTACTGGGGCCTTGGCAATGTCTACGTGCAGATGGGGCAGCTTGACCTGGCCATACGCGAGTATCGCAAGGCAGTCCAGCTTTCGGGAGAAGCGCCCCGGACCTTGTCCGCCCTGGGCTACGCGGACGCCCTGGCCGGGAAGCGGCAAGAGGCGCTTGAAATCTTAAAGCGATTGAACGAGATGTCCAAACATCGCCCGGTCGAGCCACTCGACTTTGCGGCCATTTACATAGGCCTGGGCGATAAAGAGCAGGCCCTGGCATGGCTCGACAAAGCCTATGAGCAGCATGATTGGGGGATGCTCGGGTTGAAGATGGTTCCGGAATACGATAGCCTCCGCTCCGACCCCCGCTTCCAGGCCCTCCTGCGCCGCATGAATTTCCCACCGTAGTATTGCAGGTCACGGACTCCGTGTCTCTGCCACGCTGCCCCCGCCCTATCTCGTTCGAATTCGAAAGCCAACATCGACACCCAATCGAGCCCCGCCATGCGACAGAAAGCGAGCGGACACAAAGTCCACTGGGCTTCCCCAAGGAACAACTCCTCGCCGATATTCGTATTATGATTGCGAGGACTTGTTGGTGCGAGCCAAGACCGCTCGCAAGGGGAGCGTCACGCGTGATTGGGCGAAGTCCATCTGGGGCCCCGATACTGTCGCTCGACGTACCCTCAGGCTTGAATGCCACGATCGGTGAAAGTCCCGGCACGTGCATCGCTCCCAAATGGACCATGACCTTGGCGTTGCCTAAGACAGGACTCATTCCAGAAAGGACTGGTGATCTCTACCTCGCCGATATCGGGATTCCGGCGGCGACCTATCGGCGTCTGAACCTCACATACGAAGACCCTTTCGGCGCTCGATTTTGGGAGCCGATCCAATGGGGGTAGGCACGGCCACGAATCCGAGAAGGCAATGTGAAAAATCCATGAATAACCCACCCTAGATGAAGTCATGGTGAAACCGCGCAGCCGTTCTACAAGTCAAACTCCGAGCGCTTCCTGGGTCGCCCCCGGGTTCCGGCGGACCGTTGGTAGCCCGTGGGTGCATCCACTCTCGATAGGTCGTGGACAATTCGATGGTTAGCCGACTACACGTCAAAGTGGGGTACTTGGGATTTGCGGTTGAGCTTCATATGGTGAACTGCCCTGCGACGCCGCTTTGGCGCTGCTTCTGGTGAGGGGATTTATCGCCAAGTATCCTTAGTTTCGTCTCGGCGCAGCTAATTTCCTACTGGCCGACGACTCGCCCGGGGGCGGATGTGCCCGACAGATTTCCATTTTAGAAATGTGTCAGCGCAGGCCCTCTGCCGCCCGCGGGCTAACGAGCATCCAGCCCTCCAGGACGCCGCGCACGGCGTGCGCCAGTTCCTGCGCCGCTTCGGGTTTGGTGATGTAGCCGCGGGCGCCGGCCTCGAGCGCCCGCCGCACATAGTTGGACTTCTCGTGCATTGAGCAAACCAGCACCGGGATATCGCGCGCGCGGAATTCCGCGATCAAGCGCAGGGCAGCCTCGGTTTCGGGCGACAAGTCTACCAGCGCCACATCCGGGGGTTCGCGTGCGGCGGCTTCGAGCGCTTCCGTCACGCCCGAGGCCTCGCGGCACTCGCCGATGCCCTCTTCCGCCAGCACCAGGGCCAACGCGTGACGGACGGCAGTATGGTCATCCACCAGCAGGATGCGCCGCATTGCACCGGCGTTCATAGCAGCTCCATCGAAAACTCACCCAAGCCAAAACGGCGCTTGGGTGGGCCACCCGCCACCTTTTCCATCCCGTACCAGAAACGAAGAATGTGACCAGGAATCCGGGAACGACTGCGAAGCGCGCCTCAGTGAGGCGGGATTCGCAGCAGAGGATCCTACTGGCCGCAATAGGAGCTGACGGCGCTCTGCAAAGCGGCCACGTTGGCGTACCCCAGGCTCTTGGCGGCATGAGCGATTCCGCCATACGTGTTCGCCAGCGTGGAAACGGTCACGCCGGTGCAGTTGGCTTGTCCCGGCGTTCCCGCGAACTTCGGGGGGACGAAGCCGCTGCCGGTGAGTTCGAAGACCGTCCCGGTTGAGCCAAGCTCCCCACCAAACGCGGTTGTGCCGAAGAGGTTTCCGCTGGCGTCGGCGATGAGGCCGCCAATCGGTTCCGAGCCATTGCCATAGGTGAAGGTGCCTACGATCATGGGTAAGCTGTCGTAACCCATCGCGGTCTTGATGATTTCGAAGACCGTGCCGTAACCGTAGTCCCCGCCGAACGTGGCTACGCCAAAGAGGTTCCCGCTGGCGTCGATGAGAAGGTCGGAACCCAGTTCCTTGCCATTGACTCCGTTGAAGCTGGCCAGTGTGGTTGGTGCGTTGGCGTAGCCTGTCGCCGTACTGGAATCCTTGGGGATCTCGAAGACCGTACCGTAATTATATTGCCCGCCGTATACGGTTGTGCCGAAGAGGTTTCCATTGCCGTCAGTGATGAGGCCAGCGTACGGGTTCGCGCCGTTGTCTCCGGTGAAGCTGAATAGTGTGGTCGGTGAGGTGGCGTAGCCCGTCAAAGTGTTATTGGGGTCCCTGGGGATCTCGAAGACCGTGCCCAGATTGTACGTCCCGCCGTCGCGGGTTGTGCCGAAGAGATTCCCGTTGGAGTCTGCGACCAGGCCGGCCCACGGACTCCTGCCGTTGGGTGCCTTGAAGTTGGCCATGGTTGTGATGGTTTGGGCCCGCGCAGTGGGCGCGAGGCCCATGAGTGCAAGCAAGGTAACTGCCACGCACAAAGTTCCACACAACTTGATCTTCATGATTTCTCCTCCTGACGAATGGAACATAACGGCCAGATTGTAGGCACGGGCGGGCAGGCTTGTATGCAGCGGAAACCCACCACAAGCGTGTGGTGGAATTCCGCTACAGGGTTTTGGTGGGATACGTGCCGACAGGCCAACTATCGGGCATGCTTTCGGACGTAATCAATGGCCCGGCGCCGCGGTTCGTACATGCCCTTCAGGTCCAACTTCACTTGGATGCGCGCGTAGTAGCTTTCCACCGTATGCGCGCTGACGTTCAGGGCAGCGGCGATTTCCGGCAAACCCTCTCCCTTGCCCAGGAGCTCGTAAACCCGGCGTTCATGGGGACTCAGCCTCTCGATGGCGTCATCGGGCGCGCTGAGGTCTTGCGCCAGCGCGCTAGCCGGCTCGGGGCTCACGAAGCGGCGGCCGGCGGCGACCTCGCGGATCGCCTCGACCAGCACGCTGTCCAACTCCTGCTTGGTGACGTAGCCGAGCGCACCGGCAGCGAAGGCACCTTGCACGTGCGGCGCGTCGTTGTGCATGGAGTAGACCAGTACCGGGATATCGCGTTGGTGTAGATCGGCGACAACGGTCAAACCATCTTCTCCATTCAGCGTCAGATCCACGATTGCTAAGCTGGGGTGATGCTCCTCCACGCGCGCCAGGGCCTCGGCCCGCCCACCCGCCTCGGCGCAGACCTCCATGCGCTCGGCGGCCAGCAGAAGTGCCAGGCCGTGGCGAACCGCGGGATGATCGTCCACCAGCAGGATGCGGATGCGCGTGGTATGGGCCGCACAATTCGATTGCGTTGCGGGTTTCACGCGGCACTTCCTCCGGCCGGCGCCTCAGCGGGAACCGGCATGCGGCAGGTGATGCGCGTGCCCCCCGAGGGTGCGCGCGCCACCGTGAGTTCACCGCCCACGATCCGCGCTCGGTAGGCCATGGTATGCAAGCCCATGCCACCGGCGGGAAGTTCCTGCGGCAGGCCCGCGCCGTCGTCTTCAACGAGCAGGATCAACTCGCGATCGGTACGACGCAATTCGAGGGCTATTCGACTCGCATGCGCATGGCGGACCGCATTGCTTAACGCCTCCTGCGCGATGCGATAAAGGTGTTGCGCCATGGCGGGATCGGGCACGCGCACATCGCCCCCCGTGATGAACCCGCTGCGCACGGTTCCCATCTGCTGGATGTGTTTGGTGAGCGACCGAAGGGCGGGCGCCAGGGATTCCGGGTCGGGATCGAGAGGGCAGAGTCCGCGAGCAATATTGCGCGCTTCGCCGATGCCGTCGCTAAGGAGTGACGAGAGCGGCTGAAAATCGCCGTCGGACAGCGCCTCGTCACTTTGGACGCGCCGCCGGAGGACTTGAGAGTGCAACAGAGCGGCCGTGAATTGTTGACACACGCCGTCGTGCAATTCGTGCCCGAGCCGGCGCCGCTCACGGTCGCCCACGCTCGCGATCTCGCGCTCCAAGCGCTGCCGCTCGGTCATTTCGTCCTCCATCTTTCGGTGCGCGGCATTGCGTTGGGCGAGTGCGCCCTCAAGGAAACGGTGAAACCGGCTCAGCAGGACCATTAGAGCGAACAGGAACGCCGCCTCCACAATTGCCGGGAACCAAACCAGGCGGGGCAGCTCCGCTTCCTGCGCCGGGTAAATTCCCAGCAAATGGATTACGCCGGGCTGCCCGCGCAACAAGGGGGGCCGACACAATGAGGGCGCTGCTGGCCGCGATGGCAATCTTCGCACCGCGATAGCCCAGGAGGACCAATGCGAAAATCGGCAACGCGACCAGCCCGATCTGCGCATAAGCACCTCGGGGATTGACGAGCATAGCGATCAATAAGGCCCAGTACAAGGCCAATAAGGAGGCCGCGACGCGCCGCCGGTACCCAACCCGGCGAAACAGTGCGGCAGCACATATGACGGCATAAACCGAAAGGATAATGGCACTTGGCAGCGGCGCCACCGGCGGGCAGTAGCCGAGTACTACCAGAACAGCCACCGGGAGGATGACAGCAGCAAGTACGGCCAGCAGGATGTCGGAGGCCTTACGGTGCCACTCCGTGAGAGCGGCTTCCACCGAGGCGCTTTGCAGTGCAGGCTTCATCGCGGAGTTGCTCCGTGTCTGGGCGTGGCCGGGTGGGATTTCCCACCCACTCCTCCACTCCGGGGCGTACGGCGTCGCCGTCCACCTCGAACGGAGCGTTGCTTGGGGCGTATCTTACACCAACGCGAGCTGGACAGCGAGCACGATGACTTGACGAACTTATTCTTGGGCCATCTACCATTCCTATTTACAGACACTCGAATCCATGCATGGATGGCATCACTTGGAAGTCACGCCCACGACCACTCGCCTCTGCGTATAGCCCAGACCAGAACACGATGCCTGGCGATAACAGCCCTTACCACAAGGAAACAAGACTCGGCTTTCCCACCTTTGTGGAACCATCCTACCTCACCTGGCCTTATAACGGCCGACCTGTTCCTTGGACCTGAACTCAACCGTAAGCTCGTGGCCAGCCGTCAGGAGGCGGCTGACCATGAGACGAAACAGGAAATTCCCAGCTAGGAAACCTCACCGTCCGAAGATGAAGCTCGGACTGCCTGATCTTGATCAAGCAAAGTCGGCGTTGCTCCGCAGCCTGCGTTCACCAGAGTCGCAACGCGGCTACCGACATTCCTTCGATGAGTTCATTGGCTGGTACTGCTCCGAGCCGCGCTTGTCCTTCAACAAGACCGTCGTCACGCGCTACCGAATTCACTTGGAGAATCGCCAATTGGCGCCAGGGACCATCAACGTCCGACTGGCAGCAGTGCGCCGACTGGCTTACGAAGCTGCGGACTCAGGGCTGCTCAGCCCGGAGCTCGCCGCCGGCATCCGCCGTGTTAAAGGGGCGCAGAAGCTGGGCGTGCGCCTTGGGGATTGGCTAACCGCCGAGGAGGCTCGCCGTCTATGGCAGGCGCCCGGGATGGAAACGCTCAAAAGAAGACGCGACAGAGCGATTCTCGCCGTACTGCTAGGCTGTGGACTGCGTCGTCGGGAACTCGCTGAGCTGACTCTCGAGCTGATTCAGCGGCGCGAAAATCACTGGGCAATTGTGGACCTGATTGGAAATGGTCATATTCGGACTGTTCCAGTTCCTGATTGGGTGAAGCAATCGATTGACAACTGGCTTATGGCGGCAGGAATTGTGAGCGGCAGGATCTTTCGATGCGTTTGCCGGGCTGGAAAAACCTGGGGCGAGGGTACTACGGAAAGGGTGGTGTGGCATGTGGTGAAAGAATACGCTGCCAAGTTGAACCTCGCTAAGCTCGCTCCGCACGACCTCCGCCGCTCGTGCGCTCGTCTGTGTCACATGGCGGGGGGAGAGATGGAGCAGATTCAATTTCTGCTGGGCCATGTCTCGGTCGAGACAACCGAGAAGTACCTGGGGAGCAAGCAGAGGATTCACGGTGCAGTGAACGATTGGATTGGCATCGAACCCAGAATCGCCGACGGGCTCAGCCGGGCGGTTAGCCGACTTGAACAAAGCCGCCGTGCGGCGGACGCTGCGCGTTCAGGTTGCCAGCCGATTTGCCGTAATCAGGATAAGGTCGGGTCATAAGGAGGTTCCTTATGACTCGTTTGCGCCAGAT
>JAHEKS010000043.1 GCA_024638215.1 Acidobacteriota bacterium
CCGGGCGCCCAGTCCCGAGTGCCGACAACCGGCTACCGAGAATCGATTCCCTAGCCCCACGGCGCGCGGGTGCGTTTCGGCCTTCCGTTGAGCAGGGTTCAGGGCCGCAGAGGGTGACAAAATGTCCCATTTCCCCGACCCTCAGGCCGCCCCGGTGTTACCGGTGATACGGGCGACACGACTGACACACTTTTTGCGCCGAGGCTAGCTCGCAAGGCAAGGCCGCCGCAACTTGGGCGCGGATTTGCCTGGGGTGTTACAATCCCCGCGTGGGCTATCGCGTGACCATCATCGAAGATGAGAAGGATATCGTGGATCTCGTCCGCTACAACTTCCGCAAGGAAGGCTTCGACGTCGCAAGCTTCCTGCGCGGCAAGGAAGGCCTCGAGCATCTGCGGCGCAATCCGCCCGACCTGGTGCTGCTCGACATCATGCTGCCCGATGTGGACGGCTTCGAGGTCTGCAAGAAGCTGCGCGCCGATGAGCGGCTGAAAGATGTGCCGATCATCTTCCTCACCGCCAAGGGCGAGGAGATCGATCGCGTGCTGGGCCTGGAAATCGGCGCGGACGATTACGTCGTCAAACCCTTCAGTCCGCGCGAACTGGTGGCGCGCGCGAAAGCGGTGCTGCGCCGCCGCGAGCGCCCGGCGGAGAAGCACGAAGTGGTGGAGACTTCCGGCTTCCGCCTGGACTCGCGCACGCAGGAAGTGATGGTGCGCGGGCGCACGGTGGAGTTGAGCGCGCTGGAGTTCAAGCTGCTGCACTATCTGGCCTCGCACCCGCGGCAGGTTTTCAGCCGCGAGCGCTTGCTCGACGAAGTCTGGGGCCGCGACCGCTTTGTGACGCCGCGCACCGTGGACGTGCACGTCCGGCGCGTGCGGGAGAAGATCGAAGAGTCGCCCGAGAAGCCGCGCTACCTTCGCACCGTGCGCGGCGCCGGTTACCGGTTCAGCCTCGACGCTGAGCAGAACGATGCCTGACGGCGCCCTCGCACTTCGCCGTGGCACGAACGCAAATTCTGGCGCCGCCTTTTGACCATGACTCTCCGCAGCCCCATTTTCAGAAAGCTTCTGGGCAGCGCGATCGTTCTGGTCGGCGTCACGCTGTTTGCTCTCGATTTCTACCTCACGCGGTACACCGCCCAGCGCGAAGTCGAGAGCACCCGCCTCCGGCTTGCGACTGCGGCACGCATTCTGGCCGGTGAAATCCCGGATGCGCCCGGCGCGAACCTGGAAAACTGGGCCATGACGGCGGGCGCCCGGGCTCACGCGCGCGTTACCCTCATCAACCCTGGCGGCGTTGTCGAAGCGGATTCGCAGCACGATCCGGAAACGATGGAGAACCACTCGGGCCGGCCGGAGATCCGCGAAGCCATCAGCCGGGGCATGGGATCCTCGATCCGGCACAGCGCCACGCTCGACCGCGACCTGTGTTACCTGGCGATTTCGTTTCCCTATCATGGCGAGCCGGGATTTGTGCTGCGGCTGGCGGTGCCGCTCGAAGACGTTCAGGCTTCGGTGGCGGCCGTTCGCCGGCGCATCCTGGCAGCGTCCGTAGTCGCGGCGCTGATCGCGCTCGCCTTCGCGTATTTCTTCTCGGACTCTCACACGCGGCGCATCGCGCGGCTGCGCGCGTTCGCCGAGGACCTTGTCCACAATCCCACCCTGCGCGCACTCGACGTGGGCTCGAACGATGAGCTGGGGGCTCTGGCGCAGTCCTTGAATCGCGCCTCGACGCAGTTGCGCGAACTGGTGGAGCGGCTGAATGTGGAATCGGCGCGGCGCGAAGCCATTCTCGCGGGCATGGCCGAGGGCGTGCTGGCCGTGAACCAGGAACTGCGCGTGACCTTCTGCAACGATTTCTTCCTGCGCGCGCTGGGCCGGACAACTCCGGCCACGGAGAACATGCCGCTGGTCGAGTTGATCCGCGACCCGGAATTGCGCGGGCTGCTGGAGCGCGTGCTCAGTTCGGGCGCGCCGTTGAAAGAGCGCGTGCAGCTCGCTTCGGCGGAAGGAAGGACTTTCGAAGTGCAAGCCGCGCCACTCATCGCGCCTTCCTATCGCGGCGCCATCGCCATCCTGCACGACATCACGGACCTGGAGCGATTGGAGCGCGTGCGGAGGGATTTCGTGGCCAACGTCTCACACGAACTGCGGACGCCGCTCACCGCCATCCGCGGCTACGCGGAGACGCTGCTCGAGGGCGCGCTGGAAGATTCCGAGAACAACCGCAAGTTCCTGGAAATCATCAAGGCGCATTCGATCCGGCTGAACAACATCGCCTCCGACCTGCTCACCTTGTCGGAGCTGGAATCCGGCAAGCCGGCGGCGGAACCCGAATGGGTGAGCGTCAACGCCGCCCTCAAAGCGGCGCTGCACACCGTGGAATCCGAAGCGCGCCTGCGCGATGTGAGTCTGGTGTGGGAGGAGAGGACCGACGCCCAAGTGCGCGGCGACCGCACGCGCCTGGAGCAGGCGCTGATCAATCTTCTCGACAACGCCGTCAAGTTCAACCGCCCGGGCGGCAAAGTCCGCGTCGAAACCTCGCTCGGGCCCGACGGCAAAGTCCGCATCGTCGTGGCCGACAACGGCATCGGCATTCCCTCCGACGACCTGGGGCGCATCTTCGAGCGCTTCTACCGCGTTGACAAGGCACGCTCGCGCGAAATGGGCGGCACCGGGCTCGGCCTCTCGATTGTCAAGCACGTCGTCGAGCGCATGGGCGGCTCGGTCACCGCCGAAAGCCAAATAGGCAAGGGTTCAACCTTCACTCTCCTGCTTCCTCCCCGGGTGGGGCAAACAGTTTCCTAATCCTGCGACCAATGGCGCATAAGCCGGTCTTTTCGCAAACGGGGACTGGTATTCCGAGAGGCCCGTTTGAACTAAGCCGCTGGCGCGGCGGACTTACATTGGTGCGGGAGGCGACTGGTCGGGGGCGTCAGTTTTGGGGTTACAGCAAGGAGGTTTATCAGCCACAATCCACTCTCGAGGTTATTTCTGCTGCGATTGGCCTTGATTGATCGCGGGCACTTTTCCGCGTATTCCGTTGTCTGACTGGCCAAGTTATTTCCCTTCCGCCGTCGCTGGGCCGGAGCTGGGGATTGCTCCCGTGGCACGGGTAAACAAGGTGAGTATTGACGACTATAGTCTGTCGCGTGCCGCGCTCCACAAGGGCCGTTTCGAGTCACAGGCTTTGTGGCTTGAACCTTCTATGATATTGGCCAGCCGCCGGTCCTGAGATCATAAATCGGCCGTCACCCCAATCGTTCCGGGTCTGTGGAAATAAAAGCGCCTTCGGCACATTCGATCCCCCATCAAGCCTTGCTCGTCAATGCTGGCCGAAGGAATCACGGATCTCCGCAGCCTGCGCGCGAGCGCGCTCGTTCCCCGGATCTCGAGTTAGTTCCGCCTGGAATTCCGCAAGGGCAGCAGACAAATCTCCCTGCGCCTTAAGGATCAGCCCGAGAAAGTAGTGATAATTTGGCCCGTTGGGGCGGACGAGGAGCCCCTGCCGCACGTCAGCTTCGGCCTCCTTGGGGTGTCCCAATGACAGCAGGGTCATCCCCAGATACACGTATTGGTTCCCATCGGTGGGATTTGAGGCGATGCCGCGTCGAAAATACTTCGCGGCCTCGTCAAACTTGCCCAGTTCGTAGTACGTGTAGGCAAGGTTCATGTTGGCGCGCCAGAAACCCGGATCGCGCGCCAACACCTGCTGGGAAAGGTCAATGCACGAGGGAAAGTTCTTGCGCTCACACTCCTTAGCAGCCAGGCTCGCTTCGGCCATGTTGCTGCGCGGCGCAACTTCGTGGCTGTGGGAAAAGAGCAAATACTCGTCCGACCAGTAACGGCTTTGATGCACGGTCCCCGCGCCCAGCACCGCAGCCAGAGCCAGTGGCAGGAGCGCCTGCGCCGCGGGCCGCCCGATCAACGACGCGCGGCCGACACGAAGGTGGCGATAGGCCAAGGCAATGAGGATGGTGAAGCCTACGGAGGGCAGGTACAGGTACCGGTCTTGCACCAATTCGTCCGCCGGGAAAACGCGAAGATTGAGCACGGGAAGCAGGGGTAACGCCAGCCAAAGGGACGCGAAGATGACGGCGCGTGATTCCAAACCTGGAAAGTCGGCGAGCGCAGCGCCTCTTGTCCGGCGCGACCAGATCCCCAGGGCCAGCACGATCGCGCCAATCACCAGAGCCGGCAGAATGAAGTCTAGAAAACCCGAGCGTGCGACGATGGGCAGGTCATAGAACGCACTCAGGCCCGCCGGCCAGCACAGCAGCTTGAGGTAAAAAAGCACGACGGAAGGAAGGGTCAGAGCCAGAGCCAGAGGCGCGATGTAAGTGACGGAATGGCTGAACCCCTTGAGCGCCAGAACCCGCGCAAAGAGGTAAACGAGCGTCACCGCCAGATAAGGCAGAGCCAAGCGGATGGCCCGCGTCAGGCGGCCGATGCCCGGTCCGGCCGCGCGGTCCACCCGGGACGGGAAGATCCAGGCTTGGCCAATAATGAGCAGAGGCAGCACCAACGCGGTTTCCTTGGTCAAGGTGTCCGAGGCATAAAGGAACAGAGAGAGGGCAAGCCAGCGCCGGTGGCTTTCACCAGCTTCACGCCAACGAAGAAAGCACAGGAATGAGGAGAGAAGGAGCAGGGCATTCAGCGTTTCCGGCACGGCGGAGACGTACGCCACAGCCTCGACATGCACCGGGTGAAGCCCGAAAATCAGCGCGGCCATTCCGCCCGCAAAGGCGTCGTGCGCCAGACGCCGCGCCAGAAGGTACACCAGGAAAGTCACGCCGACGTGCAGCAGGACGCACATCAGATGCCAAGGCCACGGGTTGAGGCCAAACGCGGCGTCATTGATACGCAACCAGACGAGGAACAGCGGGCGATAGTAATTCCCCGGCACGTGGGGATACAGGTAGCTCCACACCTGCGAGGTGAAATATCGCGGAACGAAACGCCACGAATGGACGAAAGGGTTGAGAACGATCTGGCTGCGGTCGTCGTAAACAAAGTCGAAGCCTAGCGTCCTGGCATAAGCGAGAAAAGTGGCGCCGAGCGCCAGCGCCACAAGGAGATGCTGCCGGAGGTCGCGGCTAGCCAGGCCTGCCCGCTTATGGCTGCTTCCACGCGAATTTTCGGCCCCTGGGGTGCCGGGCGAAACTGGTTGAAATGAGCCCATATAGATGCCGCGCTCATGACGGCCCTTCAATATATCCCCCAGCGGGAGAAACTGCGAGCCCGGCGGTGCAGGGGTCTTGTAGGCGGGGCAGCGGCCACGCGAAATCGCAACGCCCAAGCACCGCCTCATCAACTGACGGCGACAAGCGGCGCCTTATTTGCCGAAAATCATTGACTCCCGGTTTGTCGCTTTCTCGAAATGTGGCAGGAGGCCAACCATAGCCAAGTGTGAGGTCGGGCGAGAGGCGGTAGCCGGAAGCCCACGACATGGAGGAAAGGTCGAAAAAGCGCGGCTCTCTCGCCTTTCGATTTCCACGACCTAGGCCGCTCCCACCTGCGTGATTTCACCTTAGATTCACCCCAGGTTCACACGGCGTTAACACGCAGCGCGCATTCTATAAGCGTGCCAGCAGCGTTGAACAGCCTCGGCATGGTTGGATGGGTGGCCGGCGCCGCGCTGATTCTCATTCTGGCGCTGGTGATGGTCAGAATGATGCGCAGCCGCAAGCCCGATGCCAAAATGCAGCTCCTCCTGTCGTTGATGAAGGACTTCCCCCAGGAGGAGAGGAGCGAACATCCTTTTGCGGCACCCACCGAAGACGCGGACCCGAGAGAGGAGCACGGCCCCCTGGGTCCCAACGGGTTCAGTCACATTGCCTAACCTGATCCGGGGAGCCGTCCGGGCGCGATCTTATGAGATTTGCGCCTTGGGATAAGCGCCGAACGGAGCAGCGCCCCGCGAAGGGCGCTCCAGAATGCAGCAGGGTCTTTCTTGCCATTCTGAAGAAGACTCAATGGGCCGAAATGAGGTGACCTGTGGGTAGGGAAAGAATTCGGAGTTTATTGGTTCACGATCGGGAAGACCGGTTCTCAATCCTGAAGTCGGCGCTTCAGGGCCTGGGAATTGAGACCACGCGCGCGCGCAACTGCCGCTCAGCGGAGCTTGCGCTCTGCGACACGCCTCCGCCGCACCTGGTCTTCACGGACGTCGTGTTGCCGGACGGGAACTGGATGGACCTGCTGGACCTGACCGCCAAGTCCAAGGAGAGAGTCAACCTCATCGTGGTTTCCCCGCGCGCCGACATCCGTCTCTACATGGATGTGATGAACCACGGCGCCTACGACTTCATTACGGAATCTTTCACGGTGCCCGAAATCGTCCACGTCGTGCGGTCCGGAGTTGATAACGCCGTGCAGGCGCGCGATGCCGGTCAAAGCTCGCTTCAAAAGTCCCGCCCACGTTCCGTCGCCAAAGAAAGCGACCGCAAGCCTCAGAGCCTGGGAGCGGCGAGTGTCTAATCTGGCGAACCCTGCCTCTTCCGAGGGCGATTCTCTGCCGCGTTCGCTTCGCTCCGCGAGGGAGGGCGAGTCCCTCGGCCGGCCGTCGGAGGTGCGGCGCCTTCTTTTGGTGGGCCATGAACCCGCCCTGAGCCAGCTGGCCTCCCGCCTGCTGGACAGCAGTGAAGGCGCGAACCTGAAACTGAAGAAGGGCGGCTGTTGCCTTCTGTCTTTTGAAGATCTCCCGTCGCCGAGCAACGGCCGGCTGGTGTGGTGGCTTCCTCCCCGCTTGCTTCGGAAGCTCCGGTAATCCTGGCGATGATGGGAACGCCAGATGGAACTCAAGGTAGCGGGATCGTGAGGATACCTTGACCATGGCGCTTGACGAAACAGTTCTTTCAGTGTCGGTTTCCAGGTTCGATGGGAGATTTGAAGCGTGCAGGAGCGCGCGGAGGCTTCCCCCTTCCCGACGCAACCCCAGCCGCCGGCGGGCAATCCCCTCGATCCTCTCGCCCTTCCAGCCGGCAAAAGGGGAAGCCTCCTTGCGCTCTCTGTAACACAAATTTTATATTGCGGTGAAACTCGCGTAATCTGACGCGAATATCGTGGCGTTTCGCCGGAGCCCATCAAAACCGACACTTGCCGTGGCAGAGAAGTCGATCCGGGCAAGGCCGGAATCCAAGCAGGAGAGAATGAAGAATGAAGAAACGACGCACCCACAGCGGACTGTGCCTAGGGCAACTTCTGGTTATCTTTGTTTTCGCTCTGAACGCCACGACAGCCCTGGCAGGAGTATCACCCAAGAAGAGCGACAACGCCGCGCCTGCCGCAACGGCGGGGAATGAAGTTGAAGCTCGGGGAAGCAACTCGGTCCCTTCCGGCGATGTGAAGGCGTTACAGAAGAAAGTTGAGGAACAACAGGTGCGGATCGAGAAACTGACTCGCGCGCTCGATCTGTTGACGCGCCGGTTGAATGACACCCCCGCCCAAACTTCCTCCCAGCCTGCGCAACCCGCGCCGGCAGCCCAAGTCAGCAGCCTGGCTCCGGTGATCCCCGCGATCGTCAGCTCAGCCCCCGCCAATTTGGGCGTCCCGGCGGAAGCCGACCCGCAAGAGAAGCTGCCGAAACTTTCCGACTTGGCTTACGGCAAGATCAAGATCGGCGCCACGTTCTTCGGTGACTACTCGTTCTACACCAACACCGGTTTCGGTCCCCAATTCATCACCCAAACCAACCCGCCGGGTCCGGGCAATGCCGGTTTCAACTCCTTTGACGTCACCCGGACGTACATCAACATCTTCTACTCCCCGAACGAGGCCGTGACGCTGCGTTTCACTCCCAATATCTTCCGGCAGGTGGCTCCCTCCACGGGCGCCCAATCCAACGGAAAGGGAGCTGCGTTCGGATCGAGCGCCAACGGCAACCTGAGTTTTCGACTCAAGTACGCTTACGTGGATTTGAACTCCGTGTTTGATGAGAGCGTAGCTTTCAGGGGAGACAAGGTGACCGTCGGGCAGACCACCAATCCCCTGGTTGACTGGCAGGAGGACCTTTACGGCTACCGGTTCGTCAACCTGGTTCCCTGGAACTATTTGAGCCTGAGTTCCACCTACGTTGGCGCCAAGGTGCACGGGCCCATCACGCTGAATGGGAAAGAGTACCTGGACTATGACCTGGGCGCCTTCAACACCGCCAGCTTTCACTCCATCGAGCAGAGCGACAAGAAACAGTTCATGGGCCGGCTGACGTGGTATCCCTTCGGCACCAAGAAGGACCGCACCGGCTTCGGCGTGACCGTTTTCGACGATTACGGCTACAACGGCAAGACCCCCGATACGCGCAGCACGGCGCTCTACCGGTTCTCCGCGCTGGCGCACTATCAATCGCCCAAGAAGGGGTACGAGATCGCGGGCGAACTCGATTTGGGGCGAAACGCCTTCAGCCTCGGCAACTTCTACTCGGGGGTCGGACCGGGCGACGCCTTCGGCCTCGGGCCCACACCCTACGCCACGTGGAATTCACTTGCCGCGGCGATTCTCGCCGGCGACCACACCCGCCAGCGAGGCTACGATCTCTTCGGCCACGCCCGGATCTGGAACTCACCCTTCAAGCTCTTCGGCATGTACCAGTTCTTCCAGCCCAACACCAATATCAAGCCGAATCCGCTGGATTTTGCGCGGACCGTGGTGGGCATCGCCTACAAGTACAACGAGCATTTTGAGGTCGCTCTCGACAATCAGAACCTGAATTACACCAAGAGCCAGTTTCTGATGCCGGCCAGCCAGATTCAGACCTTCAGCTCTTCCCTGGCCACGGCCAATCCCAATGGCATTCCCAATCCGGTTCCGCAAAGCACTAACGCGCTGTTTCTCGACCTGATGTTCAACTACTGAGGACGATGGGGAGCGGCCGCGCCGCTCCCCCGCTTTATTATTAAGGCCATTTAACACGGCTGTAACACGGCTGTAACAATTGAGCCGTAAACCTTTTAAGGAGGATTTTCCCGTGAAGAAACTAGCCCTCGCAGGATTGATGGCTGTCCTGACCCTCGGCGTGTTGCTTGTCAGCAAGTCGCCGGTTTCTGAAGCCAACCCTGCACCCGCGCCCGACAACGCCTTGCTGATTAACGCCGCCGGCGCGACTTTCCCTTATCCCATTTATTCCAAGTGGTTTGACGAATACCACAAGATGCACCCGAACGTTCAGATCAACTACCAATCCATTGGTTCGGGCGGCGGAATCCAGCAGCTCCATGCCGGCACGGTGGATTTCGGCGCTTCCGATATGCCGCTGAAAGATGAACTGCTGCAAAAGCTGAACCTCAATATCGTTCAGTTCCCCACTGTGCTCGGCGCCGTGATGCCCACCTACAACATTCCCGGCGTCACCGCGGAGCTGAAATTCACACCCGAAGCCTTGGCCGGAATTTACCTGGGCAAAATCACCAAGTGGAACGACCCGGCCATCACCGGGCCCAACCCCGGAGTCCATTTCCCGGCCAACGACATCGTGGTGGTGCACCGCTCGGACGGCAGCGGAACCACTTTTGTGTGGACCGACTACCTCTCCAAGATAAGCCCGGAGTGGAAGAGCCGCGTCGGTAGCAACACCTCGGTGAACTGGCCCGTGGGCTTGGGAGGCAAAGGCAACGAAGGCGTGGCCGGGATCGTCAAGCAACAGCCCAATTCCATCGGCTACGTGGAACTGATTTACGCCCTTCAGAACCACCTGCCCTACGGCACGGTGAAGAATTCCTCGGGGAACTTCATCAAGGCTAATCTCCAGACGGTGACGGCCGCCGCCGCAGCCGCCGCCGAGGAAATGCAGAAGGACGTCCGCGTTTCCATTACCGATCCTCCCGGAAGAAACGCGTACCCCATTTGCAGCTTCACCTATTTGCTGATTCCCAAGAAGATTCCTGACCCGCAAAAAGGGAAAGCGATCAAGGGATTCCTGGAGTGGATGATGACCAACGGCCAGGGCATGGTGGAGTCTTTGAACTACGCCCGCCTGCCCAAAGCGGTCGTGGCGATAGAACAGCGATCCCTCTCGCAAGTTCAGTGACATGGCAAGCACTTCGGTGGTTCTCAATTCCGGCACCCGCCCGCCCTCCGGTGGGCGGGTGCACGCCTTTTTGGCGCGGCTCAAGAGGGGCGACGAGATCGCTCACCTCATCACGCTGATCTTCGCCGCGTGCATTTTTGCCCTGACCGCCGGCCTGGTCTTCGAGCTCTGGCGCAACTCGGCGCTGCCCCGGCATCAGTTCGGCTGGCATTTTCTCGTAACCAGCGTCTGGGACCCTGTCTTCGACAACTATGGCGCCGCGCCGTTCATCTACGGGACCATTGTTACCTCTGCTCTCGCGTTGTTTCTGGCGATGCCTCTGGGAGTCGGCGCGGCCATCTTTCTGGCGGAGCTGGCCCCGAAGGGCGTCTCGAACGGCCTGACTTTCGTCATTGAGTTGCTGGCCGCGGTTCCCAGCGTCATTTTCGGCGTCCTGGGCATCTTCATTCTTGTCCCCATTGTCCGGACCGATATCGAGCCGTTTCTTCACAAGACTCTGGGCTTCCTGCCGCTTTTTCAGGGACCGATCTACGGCGTCGGATTTCTGGCGGCGGGCCTGGTCCTGACCATCATGGTCGTGCCCTTCATCATTTCCATTTCGCGCGAAGTGCTGCTGGCCGTTCCTCCGGAGCAGCGGGAAGCCGCTCTGGCGCTGGGCGCGACCAAATGGGAGTCCACCTGGAAGGTCGTAGTGCCTTATGCGAGAACAGGGATTGCCGGTTCCATCTTTTTGGCTCTGGCGAGGGCCTTGGGCGAGACCATGGCCGTGACGATGGTCATCGGGAACGACCCCAAGATCAGCGCCTCTTTGTTCGCGCCCGGATATTCCATCGCCGCGGTGATCGCCAACGAATTCACCGAAGCTACGGGCAGTCTCTATCGCGAATCCTTGATCGAACTGGGTCTGGTGCTTTTTGTGGTGACGATCATCATCAACGCGCTGGCGCGGTTGCTGGTGCTGACGACCACGCGTCGCGGGACGGCTCACGCATGAGTTTCCGAAGGATGTGGAGAAAATCCGTGAACGGCATCATGCTGACCCTGACCGGCGTCTGCGCGCTCATTGCGGTTTCGGTGTTGATGTTCATCCTCGGCTATCTGGTGTGGAACGGCGGCCGCTACTTGACCTGGACGTTCCTGACTCACCTGCCGGCGCCGGTGGGCGAAACGGGCGGCGGCATGGCCAATGCCATTGTGGGAAGCGGCAAGTTGCTGCTGATCGCGGCATTGACCGGCGTTCCGGTGGGATTCATGGGAGGAGTTTATCTTTCCGAGTTCGGCGGGAAGACGTTTCCTTTCATGGTCCGCTACACGGCTGACCTGCTCAACGGCGTGCCTTCCATCGTGATGGGCATCTTTGCCTTCACGGTCGTGGTTCTGCCGATGGGGCACTTCTCGGCGCTGGCGGGCGGCATGGCTCTGGGCGCCATGCTGATTCCCATCGTGGTTCGCAGCACGGAGGAATTTCTGCGCGCCGTGCCCCTGACCCTGCGCGAAGGCGCTCTGGCGCTGGGCGCGAACAAATGGAAAACCGTGGCGACCGTGGTCATTCCGGCGGGGTTCCAGGGCATCGCCACCGGCATTCTGCTCAGCCTGGCGCGCGTGGCGGGAGAAACGGCGCCGCTGCTCTTCACCAGCTTCAACAATCAGTACTGGAGCTCGGGATTCAATCAGCCGACCGCTTCGCTGCCCTATATGATTTACATTTACGCCATCTCCCCTTACGACGATTGGCACCGCCAGGCCTGGGCGGCGGGTTTCATACTGCTGGCGCTGGTGCTGGCGGCGAATATCGGCGCCCGCCTGATTCTTTCGCGGGGGATTCGAGTGGCACGGGGGTAGACCATGGGAGGGCTTTCCGACTCAGCAGTTATGGCACAAACCTCTGAAGAACAACCCGCCATCGCGAGGGCGGAAAAGGCCGCCAGCATTGCGGTGCCCAAGATCCGCGTGCGCGGCCTGAATTTCTTCTATGGCCAGCGCCAAGCCTTGCAGGATATCAACCTGGACGTTGAAGCGAACAAGGTCACGGCGCTGATCGGGCCTTCCGGTTGCGGCAAGTCCACTTTCTTGCGCACGCTGAACCGCATGTACGAAACCGTCCGGCACACGCGCGTGGAAGGCGAAGTGCTTCTGGACGGAGAGAACGTGCTTGCCTCCGACGTTTCCCAGCTTCGCCGGCGCGTGGGCATGGTTTTCCAGAAGTCCAACCCCTTCCCCAAAACGATCTTCGACAATGTCGCCTACGGCCCCCGCATCAATCACAATCACGCCGGCAAAATGACCCTCGCCGAAGTAGTCGAGCACAGCCTGAAGCGCGCCGCGCTCTGGGAAGAGGTCAAGGATTCCCTGCACAAGTCGGCCTACGCGCTTTCGGGCGGGCAGCAGCAACGCCTGTGCATCGCCCGGGCGCTGGCCGTGGACCCTGAAGTCCTCCTCCTCGACGAGCCCTGCTCCGCCCTGGACCCCATTTCCACCGCCAAGATCGAGGAACTGTTGTTCGCGCTCAAAGACAGTTGTACTCTGGTCATCGTGACGCACAATATGCAGCAGGCGGCGCGAGTCGCGGACATGACCGGCTTCTTCCTGCTCGGACGCTTGATCGAATTCAACCGGACCGAGATCATATTCAAGACCCCCTCCAAGAAAGAAACCGAGGATTACATCACCGGGCGGTTCGGGTAAAATCACAAAAGCAAGCCATCAAAAGGTGGTCCGTCTGTGCGGCGCTTTGAAGAAGAACTCGAGGAATTGAAGAACAAGCTGCTGGAAATGAGCGGCCTGGTGGAGTCCGCCGTCTATCGCAGCATTCTGGTGCTGACCGAGAGAGACAGGGACCAGGCCCAGGAGGTCCTCAAGAACGAGCGGCGCATCAACCAGATGGAAATCGAGATTGATGACGCCGCCACCAGCCTGCTGGCGCTGCAGCAGCCGATGGCCACCGACCTGCGCTTCCTGACGGCCGCCATCAAGATCAACAACGACCTCGAACGCATGGGCGACATGGCGGTGAACATCGTCGAGCGCGCCCTCGGACTCATGGAGCAGCCGACCGTGAAGCCCCTGATTGACATCCCTCACATGGCCAAGCTGGTCGAGACCATGGTGCGCAAGAGCCTGGACGCCTTCGTGCGCAAGGATGCCGAACTGGCGCGCACCGTGCTGGCCTCCGACGACGCCGTGGACGAGCTGCGCGACACCATTTACCAGGAACTCATTCGCACCATGCAGGACGACCCCGCCGACACTCCGCAGTGCGTCAACCTTATGTTCGTCGCCAGAAACCTGGAGCGCATCGCCGACCACGCCACCAACATCGCCGAAGATGTCCTTTTCCTCGTCCAGGGCATTGACGTGCGACACCACTCGGAAAAACCCCCGGCCGCGGTTCCCGAGGGCGAGCCGCAGTGAGGCGCCCGCGGAAGAGGGTGTCCATTCAGTTTGGCAGCCGGCGCCGCCACTATCCGATGTGGAGCATTCGGTCAATCGCCAGCCGGGCTTTGGCAGCAATCTCGGCGGGGACTTTCACTTCGTAAACATCCTCTTGCAGGGAACGCAGGACTTTCTCGAGCGTAATCATCTTCATATAGCGGCAAAGCGCTTCGCGGCTGGCGGGAATGAAAGTCTTGTCGGGAGACGCTTTTTCCATGCGGTGCAGGATGCCGATTTCCGTGACGATGATGAATTCCTTGGCCGGCGACTGGCGGACGTGCCGCGTCATGCCTTCCGTGGACTGGAAGTAAGTGTTGCGGGGCATATCGCCTGCCGCGTCGTAATAGAGGAACGCCGTGGTGCAGCCGCACTCCGGATGCACCAGCGTCTCCGAGCCCCTGTGCTCCTCCTGCAAATGTCGGACTTCCTCGGGCCGGATGCCGGCGTGCACGTGGCACTCGCCCATCCAGACGTGGAGGTTTCGCCCCGTCACGTGCCGCACGTAGGCGCCCAGAAACATGTCGGGCAGAAACAGAATCTCCTTGTCGGCCGGGATGGCGTTCACCACTTTCACGGCGTTGCTGGAAGTGCAGCAATAGTCCGACTCCGCCTTCACCTCGGCCGTGGTGTTGACGTAGGAAACCACCACCGCACCCGGATACTTGGCTTTCCATTCCCTCAACTGGGCGGCATTGATGGTCGCCGCCAGCGAGCAGCCCGCCTCGAGGTCGGGAATCAACACTTTTTTCTGCGGGCAGATGATGGAGGCCGTTTCGGCCATGAAGTGAACGCCGCAGAAAACGATCCGCTCGGCGTCCGTGGTTTCCGCCTCGCGCGAGAGGCCCAGCGAATCGCCCACGAAGTCTGCCGCGTCCTGCACTTCCGGCAACTCGTAGTTGTGCGCCAGAATGACGGCGTTCTTCTGCTTCTTCAATCTCTGGATTTCTTCCAGAATCTCCGCTTGCGTTGCCTGAGCTGTAATCATCCCCCCACCACTTCCAGGCTCAAATCCAAAGCCTTCACCGAATGGGTGAGCGCGCCGACGGAAATCCAATCCACTCCCGTGGCCGCAATTTCCCGCACGTTTTCCAGCGTGACTCCGCCCGACGCTTCAACCAATGCCCGGCCCTCAATCCATTGTACCGCCTTCTTCATTTCCGCGACGGACATGTTATCGAGCATGATGATTTGCGCCCCGGCGCGCACCGCCTCTTCCACTTCCTCCATCCGGGTCACTTCGACTTCAATCTCTTGGCCGGTAGGAACCTGGGCGCGAACCGCGCGCACGGCTTCGTCGATCCCGCCCGCGGCGCGCAGGTGGTTGTCCTTCAGCATCACGCCGTCGTAGAGGCCCTGCCGGTGGTTGAAGCCGCCGCCCGCCCGCACCGCGTATTTGTCCAGAATTCTCAGCCCGGGCGCGGTCTTGCGAGTATCGAGAATCTTGGCGTGCGAACCCGCCACCGCCTCCACAAAACGGCTCGTCAGCGTGGCGATGCC
Source organism: Acidobacteriota bacterium (assembly GCA_024638215.1). GTDB lineage: Bacteria > Acidobacteriota > Terriglobia > UBA7540 > UBA7540 > JAHEKS01. Next base: position 14,956 of record JAHEKS010000043.1, read on the forward strand.
GCTCATGCGCTGCAGGAAATTCAGCGCCGTGCGCTCGCCCGTCAATATCGCGCACAGATTCCCACTCAGTTCCGCGACCGTTTCGCCCTCGTGGACCTTGTCTCCGTCCTGCTTGCGCGGATTCCAGCCGAGGTCCGCGTCAAGCTGACGAAAAACCATTTCCGCCACTTGTAGCCCGGCCACGACGCCGGCCTGCTTGGCCAGAATGACGGCGCGCGCCTGCGCCGATTCGGGAAAAAGTGCCGCGGAAAGGTCTCCGCTGCCGATGTCCTCTTCCAGCGCGCGCTTGACGATGGCTTGAACGTGGTGATCTAAAGTTCCGCGAATCGTGGCTCTCTCCCGCGCTGAAGGACGATGTGCCGGCGCCATTCGGGATTTTCGCCGGGAAAATCCTCGCGCGCGTGCACGCCGCGCGACTCGGTCCGCAGCAGCGCCGCCTGAACGATCAGCCCCGCCACCGTCAGACGATTGCGCCAGTCGAGCGCGCCCTCGCCCGCAGCCTTGCCCAGCTCGTCCAGTTCCTTTCGCGCCTCGCACAGCCCGGCTTGGTTGCGAACCAGTCCGGCGCGATCCGTCAGCAGGTTGGCCAGCCGGTGGAATTCTTCCGAGCTTTCTTCCGGCGGCCGCCATTCCGTTCTTGGCAGGACCGTCCAATCGGCCGGAATCTTCCCGGGTGACGCGCTTTCGACGGCGCGCTTGGCGAAGACCAAACACTCGAGGAGCGAATTGCTCGCCAGGCGATTCGCGCCGTGAACCCCGGTGGCCGCGACCTCGCCGCACGCCGCCAGACCTTCCAGGCTGGTGCGGCCGTGCAGGTCAGTCCTGACGCCGCCCACCATGTAATGCGCGGCGGGACAAACCGGAATCGGATCGCGGGTGATGTCCAGCCCTTGCTTCAGACACTCTTCATAAATGTTGGGAAAGCGCCGGCGAATGAAATCTCCGCCCAGGTGCTTCACGCTCAGATAGACCCAGTTGCTTTTCGCCGCCTTCATCTCGCGGTGGACGGCAAGCGAAACCACGTCGCGCGGGGCCAGTTCGCCCAATTCGTGACAGCGAAGCATGAAGCGCTCGCCCGCGGCATTGAGCAGGTGCGCCCCTTCGCCCCGCACCGCTTCGCTGATCAGAAAGCACTGGCCGCTCTCGGAATACAGAGCGGTCGGATGAAACTGCATGAATTCCATGTCCGCGACTTCGGCGCCGGCACGGTAGGCCAGACCGATGCCCTCACCCGTGGCGGTGGGCGGATTGGTGGTGTCGCGGAAAAGTCCCGCCGCGCCGCCGGTGGAGAGAATCGTTTGCGGAGCCAGGAAAATTCCGAGCGCGCCGGTCTTCACGTTGGCCGTCATTACGCCGAAACACTTGCCGTCCTCATGAAGCAAGTCCAAAGCCGCGGTGTATTCAAAGATGCGGATGGCGCTCGTCTCGCGCACGCGCCGCGTGAGCACGTTGACAACGTGGCCGCCCGTGGCGGTGCCGTCGGCATGCAGAACCCGGCGGCGGCTGTGCCCGCCTTCGCGGCTCAGGTCGTAGCCCGAATCGTTCCGCTCGAATGCCGCCCCCAAGTCTTCCAGGTCGCGGATGCGCTCGGGCCCTTCGCAGGTCAGGATTTCGACGGCCTTTTCGTTGCACAGCCCGCGGCCGGCGCGCAGCGTGTCCTCCAGATGCAGCCGCGGCGAGTCATCCGGCGCAACAGCGGCGGCGATGCCTCCCTGCGCCCAGGCGGAATTGCTCAGCTTCAACTCGGACTTGGTAATCAGCGCCACTGAGCCGCGGCGCGCGGCCAGAATCGCCGCGAAAAGCCCGCTGGCGCCTCCGCCGATCACCAGAAAGTCGGTCCGCGTCCTTTCGACCTCATTCCCAGCCATTTGATTGTCGCTCCATGATTTCAGTTTATAGCCTCAGCGGCCAGGGCGCAACCAAGCACAGGATGATTCGCGTTGACTCGCCGAAATTTCAAGTGCTAGAGTCCGCACTTGCCTGCAAGGTCCATCGGTCCCGGAAAAGAGGGTGAAGGGGGTGGCACGCATGGCCGAAAAAGTGGTGATCGTCGGCAGCCTGAATATGGATTTGGTGGCGTGCGCGGCGCGGATTCCCGTGGTGGGCGAAACCATCACCGGCCACACTTACTTTGACGAGCCGGGCGGCAAGGGCGCCAATCAAGCTTACGCCGTGGCGCGGCTGGGCGGCCGCGCGGCGATGCTGGGGTGCGTCGGCTCCGACGATTTCGGCCGGCGCATGCGCGAGAACCTCCGGCAAGTCGGGTGCGAGGTCAACGAACTCAAGACGATTCCCGATTCCACCAGCGGCATTGCGCTGATTTTCGTCGCCGACGACGGCCACAACTCGATCATCATCGTTCCCGGCGCAAACGCCCGCCTGTCGCCGGAAGACGTGGAGGCGGCGGAAGGTTTTTTGCGGGGAGCGGCGCTGGTCCTGCTGCAACTTGAGAATCCACTGCCGACCGTCGTGGCGGCGGCCCGCGTGGGGCGGCGCGTGGGCGCGCGCGTCATCCTGGATCCCGCGCCCGCACCGCCCCAGCCGCTGCCGGACGAGCTTCTGGCGCTGGTGGACATCCTCACGCCGAACGAAACCGAAGCTGCAATCCTCGCCGGCCTGAAGCCCAGCCGGCTGGACGCTCAGCAGGCGGGCGAAATCGCCGCCAAGCTGCGCGCGCGCGGCGCCAGAACCGTCATCGTCAAACTTGGCGATCAAGGATGTTTGCTGGTGGAAGATGGCCGGGCGCAAGCGTTTGCCGCGCCGAAAGTTCAGGCGGTGGATACGACGGCGGCGGGCGATGTCTTCAACGGCGGATTGGCGGTTGCGCTCGCCGAAGGCGCCGATCTGGCGCACGCGTGCCGCTTCGCCAACGCCTGCGCCGCGCTTTCCGTCACGCGCCGGGGCACGCAAATCGCCACGCCCACGCGGGCGGAGGTGGAAGTTTTTGCCGCCGAAGCTTCCGGCCACTGAACGTGTTGCTCCAAATGTTGCGGCCCACCGGCGTAATAGTTACAATGGTGCATACGCCTGAAGAGCAGTGAGCAACCACGCTTGCGCCGCCAGGGCCGAGCGCAACAGGGAAGATGAGATGCGCGCACCCCAAATCGCTTCGGTTTGAAACTTCAGGAATCAAGCACGTTTGGACAATTCTGGGAGTAGCCATTGCCCTGGCCTCAGCGGCATTGTGGGCGACGGCGGGACGGCCCCTTCCGCCTCAGGAACCCATTCGGGTCGAAGGGACGGTGCGAAATACGGGCGGGCGACCGGTCGTCGGCGCATCGGTTTCCCTGCAGGCGAAGGGCGGCTTAGCGCCCGTCACGGCGCAAAGCGGCGCGGACGGCGCCTTTACCCTCACGACCTTTCATCCCGGCTCCTACACCGTGCGGGCGGAAAAAAAGGAAGTCGGAAAATCCGTCGCCGTCTCACTCGCCCTATCGCCGGGAGACACGAGGCGAATTGACTTGGTTCTCCTGAGCTCAGGCGCGGCGCCGCCTTCTGCCGCTGGCCAACCTTCGGAAACACCGGCAAGAAACACCGAATCCGCGGGCGAGTCCAGTTTTACGGTGGCGGGCCTGACTGACTGGACCAACGCGGGCGGGCACGGTTCGGACGTGCACCTGCGGGGCAGCGAAGCGCTCGCCAAGGAAACGCTGACGCTCGAGCCGGAACGGGGAGGCGAGAAAACCTTCCCCGGCGGGGATGCGGCGCGGGAAAAAGAATTGCGCGAGAATCTGGCGCGCGCGCCTGGCAGTTTCGCCGCCAACCACGAGTTGGGCGAATTTTGCCTGCGCTCGCAAAAAGCCGGCGACGCGATCACCTATCTGAAGCAGGCCTACAAGATCAATCCCGCGGACTATTCCAACGCTCATGACCTGGCGCTGGCTTTCTACGCCGCAGGGGACGATTCGCAAGCGCGCGAGCACGTCCAGGAGATGCTCAAGCGGCAGGACAAGGCGGAGCTGCACCGCCTGCTGGGCGAGATTGACGAGCGGATGAACGACCCCCTCAGTGCCGTTCGCGAATACGAGCTGGCCGTGCGCCTCGAGCCGAGCGAGCCCAATTACTTCGCTTGGGGCAAGGAATTGCTTTATCATCGCGCCATCGGGCCCGCCGTCCAGGTTTTCACGCAGGGCAGCCGCTCTCATCCGCAATCGGCAAGGCTGCGGATGGGGCTCGCGGCGGCGCTCTTCGCCCGCGGCTCCAACGCCGAAGCCGTGCGCATCCTGGGCGAGGCTTCCGAACTGGACCCTGCCGCGCCCGGTCCTTATCTCTTCGCGGGCAAGATGGAAAGCGCGGTGCGCGCGCCCATCCCCGGCGCCGAAGAGATGCAGGCGCGCTTCCTCCGTATCCATCCTGATAATGCCTTCGCCAATTATTATTGTGCGCTCAGCCTCTGGAAGCGCGACCGCCTTTCCCACAGCGATGCCACCACGGCCCGGGTGGATTCCCTGCTCCACCGGGCCATCCAGCTCGATCCGAAGCTGGCGGAAGCCTACCTGCAACTGGGGATTTTGTACGCCGATGGCCAGCGCTTTCCCGAAGCTATCGGCGCGTTTCAACAGGCCCTCGCAGCCCGCCCCGGCCTGGAGGAGGCCCATTACCGCCTGGCCGAGGCGTACACCCGCAGCGGCGACCAGTCCAAGGCGCATCAGCAGTTCCAGGTGTACGAGCAGGTCACCCGGCAGAAGGCCGCCCAAATCCAGATGGAGCGCCGCCGCATCCGCCAGTTTGTGATCATCGGGGGGGCCCAGCCGCCTCCTTCCGAGCCCTAGCGGCGCGGGAGCACGAACGCCCCGCCCGCGGGCCCAAATCGAGCGCCTATGACACTGAGCCGAGACACTATCAAGGCATTACCCAAAGTAGTACTACACGAACACCTCGACGGCGTGCTGCGTCCCGCGACCATCCTCGAACTGGCCAAGGACGCCCACTACACCAAATTGCCGGCGTCTGAGCCGGCCGCCCTGGCGGCCTGGTTTCACCGCGGAGAGAGCAAAGGCAGCCTGGTTAAATATCTCGAAGGCTTCGCGCATACGATCGCCGTGATGCAGACGGAGGAAGCCCTGGAGCGCGTCGCCTACGAGCAGGTGGAGGACCTGGCGGACGACGGGGTGGTTTATTTCGAGACGCGCTTTGCCCCGGTCTTCCACACCCGGAAAGGACTCACCCACCAGCAGGCCGTGGCCGCGGTCCTGAAAGGGCTCGAGCGGGGCCGCAAGGCCTGCAACGTGCGCTCCGGGCTGATCATCAGCGCCATGCGGAACATGAATGTCTCGCTCGAAATGGCCGAGCTGGCGGTGGACTTTCGCCAGCGCGGCGTGGTGGGCTTCGACCTGGCGGGCGAAGAGGGCGGCTACCCGCCCAAGAAACATATTGATGCCTTTCATTATATTCAGCGCGAGAATTTCAATATCACCCTACATGCCGGAGAAGGTTACGGGAAAGAGTCCATCTGGCAGGCGATCCAATACTGCGGCGCGCACCGCATCGGGCACGGGACGCGCCTGATTGACGACATTGCGGTCGTGGACGGCAAGGTGGCGAGGCTCGGCGACCTTGCCCAGTACGTGCTCGACAAGCGCATTCCCATCGAAACCTGCCTGACCAGCAACGTGGATACCGGCGCCGTGCCGAGCTTCGCCCAGCACCCCTTCGGCGTGCTCTACCGCGAGCGGTTCCGCATGACCTTGAACACGGACAACCGCCTGATGAGCGGCACTTCGATGACCAGGGAATTTCAGGCCGCGGCCAAGACCTTCCATCTCACGCTCGACGACCTCGAGAAAATCACCATCAACGCCATGAAGAGCGCTTTCATCGGCTACCACGAACGCTGCGACTATATTTACAAAGTCATCAAGCCCGGCTATGCGAAAGCCCGCGGGTGACGGGGCCGTTAGGCGCGCCTGTTCGCCGGCGCCCGCAGCCCATCGCAACGCTCCGCCGCCAGCCATCACCTCAGCGGGAATGTCAGCGGTCGATTAGATGTGAAAGAAGGCCAGGTAGGGATGGCCGCGGACTTGGCGCAGCAGCAGGAGAGCTAGCTCGCGGGCGTGATAGTCGCCCCACAGCGAAGATTCTCCGCAGGGCACGCGGCGGCCGGGAGGAAGGTAATCCCAATCTTTCGGGCGGTGGTAGACGGAGTGAAGAATCAATCCCTGGTGCAAGGGTTCGGTCGAAAGATAAGGCTCGCCGAACAAGGTGTTGGCGATGGTCAGCGCCGCCTGCCGGTAGCGCCCGGCGCTTTCTCTTTCAGCGGGTTGCTGTTCCAGATAATGCCCCAATCTGAATAGCCCTTGCGCGGCGACGGCGACCGCGGAGCTATCCACCGGCTCGAAGTCGTTGAACGGATCGGCGGGCTGGTTGCGCCAATTGCCGAGTTTATCCAGACCGGGCGCCCCCGTGTCCCAGTAAGGAATACCATCCGCCGCGGCCTGCTCCAGATAATAGTCGCAGGCAGCCTGGGCGGCGCGCCGCATGGCGCCTTCGATTTTTTCCCGCCCACCGAGCGGGTCCAGTTCCCGGTCCGAGACGGTTTCCAGATACTCCAATTCTTCCGCGAAGCCGCACATCGCCCACGCGAGGCCGCGCGTCCAGGTCGAGAACGGAGAATAGCCCTGCTGGGTCGAAGGGCAACGGTAAACGCCGTCGTTCACGTTGAAGAGCGATTCGTGCGCCACGCGGCCGCGCACATCGTAAGCGTCGCGCCCCTCGCCGTAGTACACGGAGAACTCCGCCGTCACCTCCGCGTGGTGCACCAGGCGCTCGAGCAGCGAGATGCGCCGCCCGTTTTCGCCCATCAGGACGTGCCCCAGGCGGTGCGCCAGGGCCAGCGACCGTAGCGAGCGCATCGTGTCCACAAAGAGTGAGTGCGGGCCGTTGAAGGAATAGATGAACCCGCGCCCGTCGCGGAGCGGCGTCCAGCGCGCCGCCTGAACCGCGCCGCTCGCCTCGAGCGCCAGGGCATAAAACTGTTTCTCAAAATCGCCGGCGGTAAACCGGTTCTCACTCGCCAGGCGCAGCAAGTTCCCATAAGTGCTGACGTTGTTGAAACCGTGGTCGTGCACGCCCAGGTTTGTGAGGTGGGGCGCCATGCGCTCGACCGTGCCTCGCCGGCCGTAATTGAGAAACCACTCTTCACCCGTGGCGTCAAATTGCAGCAGCGCCGAGCCGTATAAGAAGCCCTCTGTCCAATCCGTCCATTCGCGGGCCGAGTAAACGCCGCGCACGGTAACGGCCGGCGCGCCGCGCGCGGGGTCCCAGGCCTTCTCCAGGGCGCGAATCTTCTGCGCGGAGATTTCATAGAGCCGCTCGAGTTGAGGCGTCAGCTTTTCCGGCGTGAGTTCGTCGTTGATGCGGATCATAGCCTTGCAGGGAATTCCGGCCTTGGCGCCGCGCAGCGTCTTCCAGTAGGTTGTTGAAAGACCGCGGTGCTGTCATTCCGAGGAGCCCGTCAGTCCGTCGGCCGACGAGGAATCTCACAAGTCCTTGACGATGCAAGAAGCAGATTCCTTGCTTCGCTCGGAATGACAGATTCCAAATCCCCTTTCAAAAAGCTGCTAGAAATGGCGGATGTGAAAGCCTCCGTCCACGTTGATAACTTCACCGGTGGAAAATGGAAACCGATCTTCGGCAACGGCAACGACGGCGCGGCCCACGTCCTCCGGCGTTCCCCACCTCGCGATGGGCGCGAGGCCTTCGGAAATCAGGCGCTCGTATTTTTGCCGCACCGGACCGGTCATGTCCGTTGCGATAACGCCCGGACGAATCTCATAGACGTGAATGCCGTACTCGGCCAGGCGAAGGGCGAAAAGCTGCGTCATCATCGAGAGAGCCGCTTTGCTCATGCAATATTCGGCCCGTGTGGGGCCCGGGGCAAAAGCGGAAATGGAGGAGATATTGACGATCTTCGGCTTTGCGCTCGCCTTTTCTCTTCCCTTCAGTCCGGCGATCCAGAAATTGGCAACGGCTTGCGTCAGGAAAAACGCGCCGCGAGCGTTAATGCCCATCAGCCGGTCGAAGCTCTCTTCACTTGCCTTCAGCAAATCTACGCGCACGATCGGCGCCACGCCGGCGTTGTTCACCAGCAAATCAATCCATCCAAAACGTTCGCGGACCTCTGTGAGCAGCCGCGCGCGATCCGGAGTTTTGGAAATATCGGCCTGGAAGATCTCGAAGGAGGATTCGGCGCCGCGGGGAGCGGCCTTTTCGCAGAGCTTCTTGCATTCCAGGGCCGCGTCACGCCTTCCGGCGTAATTGATGGCTACGCTGAATCCGATGCGCGCCAACTCAACCGCAATGCCGCGCCCGATTCCTCGCGATGCGCCCGTGATCAGAGCAAGCTGCGATGCCATGACAATCGGATACGAATATTACCCAATCCCGGCCGATGATGCATGGAAAAGCTGGGGCAGGCGGACAGATGGGGCGCAGGCGTTCCCCTTTCGACCCTGCCGAGATCACGCCGATGACTCGCACCCTTGAATTGGATCAAATCACGAGACGCTGGTGGGCCCAGCAGGACTCGAACCTGCGACCAACGGATTATGAGTCCGCTGCTCTAACCAACTGAGCTATGGGCCCGCAACTGGTAGCATCTTACAAC
>JAHEKS010000280.1 GCA_024638215.1 Acidobacteriota bacterium
CAGCGGGCTATGGTTTGCCGGGAACCGGAGCTGAGATACACTCGTCGGCAACCAGCATCCGAGCCTGGCCGTGCTATGGTTTGCCGGGAACCGGAGCTGAGATACACTCCGATTTGTCGTGGTCAACCGCTCCAATCGCTATGGTTTGCCGGGAACCGGAGCTGAGATACACTGCTTCTCTCAAACCACAACCCCTGGTGGTTGCTATGGTTTGCCGGGAACCGGAGCTGAGATACACTGCAGCAAGTGACAGCGAGCATGACGGGGTGCTATGGTTTGCCGGGAACCGGAGCTGAGATACACTGGCGATCCTGACCGTTAGCCCATAAACGGTGCTATGGTTTGCCGGGAACCGGAGCTGAGATACACTATTCCCCCTGAAAACGCCTGATTTTCGGGGGGAAATCTCTCCTTTGAGCTTCAAAAAAGCATCAACTGCATAGGCGGGTCTTCCACAAGCTTGCGTTTTTTCCCAGCATAAACTTCCATCTTTTCAAACTGCCGGTCGGTGATGGAGATCATGCGCACCTGCCCGTGGCTGGGTAGGGCAGCGTGAACTTTTCTGCGCAGCGTTTCTTCGGTCTCCTCGCTCGGCACATAGTGTGCATAGACGGAGTACTGAAGCATCGTGAAGCCCTGCTTAATGAGCGCGGTGCGGAACTGGCTGTATTCACGGCGAAGGTCCGGCTTATCCACGGGCAAATCGAACATGGCGAAGAGCCACATGGCTTTGTACCCCGAGAGTGCGAGTTGGTGGCGAGGCATCTAGGAAATTGCCGATTTAGGATTGCAAATTTTCGATTTCGAGAGGTGGAAGGTCGAGTTTCACCTTCTCCCCTTCGATGACGACGGCGAGCGAAGAGGCTGCACGGCTGACCCAATCGAAAAGGGTGCGTGATTCGCCTTCCGCCGTGAAGCGCCCAAGCAATCCCCCGAGCAAAACCCTCTTTGCGTCTCTGTCGAGCGGCGGGTTGAGACCGCGCTCGTCGCGAAAACGAGCCACGACGCGGTCCACCAGCGGACGAAAAGGTTCCATCAGATCGTCGGCAAGGCAAAACGCGTCGTAGCGATTGTGGTGATGGACGCCGAGCGAAGGATGAAGCCCCGAAGCGCACAAGGCACGCGCCAGGATGGCTCGCAAGATCGCGTAACCATAATTCAGATGCGGGTTCAAGCCTTCACCCTCAGGATCGCGGCGAAAATCATCTTCTCCAAAAAGCGCTCGCCAATAGATGCGAGCGGCGCGGGCTTCCAGGTTTCCCGCGTCTCCTGAGCGAACCTGCGCGGCCATCGGGACCAGTCCCCAATCTTTTCCGGTTCTTTCCTGAAGCAGCCCTGCCTGCGCGCGCAGTTTGGCCTGGATAATCTGCTGCCATGCGCGCTTGCGAAGCGGCACGGGAGCCGCCGCCTGTTTTGCAAAGCGCTCGGCTTGGGTTGAATGGGTTTCAAGCGGCAGCATCATGGCGGCGGGCATGTGCTTTTCGTTGCAGGCGATGAAAATGCCTCCGACGGCAGCCAGGCCCGCAAGCACCGCGTGGGTGTAGGAGATCTGCGGATGCGACGTGATGAGCACGGCGATGTCAGCCAGGGGAACAGTTTGCGTCTGAGCATCGCGAGCCCGCAGGCCGGAATCCGGATCGCGGGCACGCGCCGCAGTACCGCCTGTTTCTCCGCCGGCGGTCGGCGGCGAGGACGCCACCGCTACAGATGGGAATTCAATCACAAGTAAATCATTGCGCACGCTCAGCCGCGCCGGGCGGTCGGAGATGTCCAGGATGCGATCAGTCATGGGCCTCGCTTACCTCTCCGAGTGGACTGACGACAACCTTGCGAGCCTTTCGTTCCCCGAGAGTATTCGGCGTAGTCCAGAGCCACGCGCGCGAAACCTGCATGTCACGAGCCTTCCTTGCGTCGTTTAGCGGAGCAAACCCGATTTGAATTCCACCCCCTGTGAATTGCGTCACCTTTCGGAAAACGTACAAGGAGCGGCCATGATTCTTGTCGTCACACTCAACCGCTTCCCCAGAGGCAAGTGAAAACTTGAATTTCACAAGCGGTCCGTGGTCGCGCTGGACGACAGGCTTTTTGGTCCTGAGGCGCTGGAAGGCTTCGAACATGGAAACGACCTCGCCGTCCCATTTGCCTTCGTTTCCATTCTCATCAAGCTCGGCGTAAATTTCGACGTGGTGATTGGATTCGCTCGCGACGTGGCGGACCGTGCGCCCTTCGCCGACCGTAAATGGCTTGAGTGCCTTATTGATCCGAACGCGCTTAATAGGGATGCGGCGGTCGTCCTTGGTCACGAGGCACGGGAAACGGTCGAGGTTTTCACGATTGTCGGGAGATGGGAACTTTTTGGGGTCACCCCCCAATTCTCCCAGCTTGGCCAGGACAAGAGCTTTGACCTTTTCGTCAGCGATGTCCTCCACCTCATTCTTGGTGAGCGCGGCGAGCGGCTTGCGGACGCGGACGACTGTAGCGGCGGTGTCCCCGCTGCCTTTGACCTCCCTGGGGGCGGGTCTTAAACCTGCCCACACAGGAATCGGGCGCGAATAGACAGTCTCCTCGTGCAGCGCGCCCGAAACCTTCTTCGACACGCGATGAGAGACGACGATTTTGTCAATTTCCGCGCGGACGGAGTCCGTGAAATTGGGCCACGGGCCATCAAGCGAGGCAAACCGCTTGCGGTGCTCCAGGGGTGCGCGCTGGGCGGCGTCGGAAAGGCGCTTGATCATGCCCTGGTCTGTCAGGCCGATAACCACGGCGTCCACGGCGTGGTGACGGTGATCTTCGCGCGACTTGGGCTTGTAACCGCCATCTGTTGTAGGGCCGTCATTCAGAACCGCGTTAAGTTTCCACAGATTACGGAAAAAGGCCGTGGATTGGCCAGACGTGGCCTGGACACGGCGCTTGTTTTGGGCGTCCACGTCACCACCATAGAGAAGTCCAAGGTATTGTTTCGCAAGCTTCGAGGCATAGGCCGTGTCGTTCAACTGGCGGTCCCGGAAGTCATCCAAAAACTCTTCCAGTTCTTCATCGTTCATCAGGAACCGTCTCAGCTTTTCGCTGACGGTGCGCCGGTCGCCTACGAATTTCTTCACGCGGTCCTTGATGTCTTCGTATTTCTGACTGTCACCGCTGTAAGCTTGATGCGGCGTCTTGTTTCCCTTGACGCTCCTATTCTCGGGCACATAGCAAAGCGTTAGGTTCGCGAAAGTGTTGTCCATCGAACGGCTGAACGGGATGATGTGCTCGATATCGAACTGAGGCTCGGGGCCGAAGATTGATTGCATCGAAATAGACTTGCCTGTGTATGGACACATCCAATGGCACTCTTCGGCGAGGCGATACTTAAGGATGTCGTCACGCTTCGGATCGGTGATCCCGATATTCCCCAGTTTAATTTTCTGCGCCGCGTCGTCACGTAACTTCTCGTTCGCGCGGTTGGTTTCCGTCATCCGAACCCGCGCCTTCTTAGACTTCTTCAGGTCGCGTGCCAGCTCAATTCGGATTTCCTGCGGCTTGCCCAATTGCCGAACGACGGCGTTTACTACTTTGCGTAACTCGGTCAAACTGCGCGTGACCGCAGGATTGCGAATTTCCATGGCTTCTTCGACGGGCGGCAACAAGGGCTTTGTCTCGCTAGAATCAAAGGAACGCGGGTAAACCGCTTTTCGGGCCTCGCCGTAGGTTGCGCCCTGTTCGAGCAGAGGCAAGAGCTTTTCGATGGCCCGGCGAGAGTGATTCATATAGTCCGACTCAAGGGAGATTCCAGCGAGTTTTTCTCCAGCTTCCTCGCCCAAATTCCATTTCTTTATTGCAGCGTCTTTGAGCTTTTCGGGCCTCTGAAAGGCGTGAACGTATTCTATGGTACGGTCGCGGTCTTCGGGCGACATTTTCAGCCAGTGCTCGCCGAAGACGGCAAGAAACTCAGCGTTGGTCCGGTTGCCTTTGTGACGCTTCTCACCGCCTCGCTCCAGGTTGAAGGAGTAGCCTTTCTCCAAACCGAGGAGCCTAAAAATTTGCTTGAACGTCCGGTCGCCTTTCGTTTCCAGTTCGTCAATGATTTTCTGGCGGTCTTCGGGCGTTAGGGGCTTCTCGAAATCATCCGGGGGAAAAATCGTGAGATTGTTAACGGTTTGGAGCAAACGAAAACGTTGAGCGACCAGCAAATACGCCGGAGCACGGTGTTCGCCCGGTTCAAGTTCGCAGTGACCAATGGTGTTCGGATCGAACCATAAGGGCCTCTGATAAAAGATCGCGTTTTGCAGTTCCTTCATGCGGTCTTCAGCGAGCAGGTTGGGATGGTGCGTGGCTTGAGAGGTCCAGATGGCTTCGAATTCCTTCTCGTACATATCACGCGCCGTCCATCGCGAGCGTATGCGCTCTTCACTGGGCTTGAGGTGGGCGAAGTGTTCGCCGAGCGTGCGTGCATTCTTTTCCCTCATGGCTTTGCGGAGTTCAGCAATGCCTTCCTTGACCTTCCCCTCGTCATCGTCTTTCTTGGCAACCTGCCTTCGATTGCTCCAGAAGCCCCGGCGCTGGGCAAGGTGATATAACGCGCGCCCGAGAAAGAATGGTTCAAGCTTCTCATCGAGTGCGCAAGCGCGGAGTATGTAAGGCAGTATGTGGCGGGGCTCAGGGTATTGTCCGGTCTTCTCTTTCGAGGCAAACCAGTCGGAGGCGAGAATGTCTGCGTCAAGACGATTGAAGAAATCTTGGCGGGGCTCTGGGTCGGTAACGTTGCCTTCAGGCAAAAGGCCGCAGCGTTGCAGAATGTGCGCAAGCTTCACAAGTCTGCGACGATGACGCCATAGCTGACGGCGGTGCGAGCGCGCATCCCGGCGCGCCTTGTTACGCGACTCTTCAAGCCCCCTTTCTATGTTGCCTTCCATTCCCGCGTCGAAGACGCGGACACCGGCACGGATCAAGTGGTGCGGCTCGCCGTCCACAAGGCCGACGATGGCCCAACCTACTGAGTTAGTGCCGAGGTCAATTCCAAGAACATATTCTCCCAGCGGCTGTTCGGCCATGGTATTTTCTCCTTGACACGAATTGTGTTTTGGCTATTATACACCCTGTGTATCTCAGCGGCGGTTCCCGCTTATCTTAGTAAGTGGGTTCTACCCGCGTGAGGCTCCGCTAGCAATAGCGACCTTAAGCCCCGCCCAGAGCGGGGCTTTTGCTTTTGGGATTGCCAATAGGGCGGAGGGACGATTGTAGTGGGGAATCGTAGGAAACAAGCGCGCCGAGAATCAAGGTCAAAGTAAAACGGCCCGAGGATAAGATCAGTGTGGAAGGACTGCGGGCATTCATGGCTGTGCTAGGCGAGCAAGACGTGGGAATTTTCGTATCTGTCTCGGAGGCTTCACGAGCGATGCAGAATCAGAAGCTCGAACCAAAGAAACACGGAAACTTACTCTTGTGGATTTGGAGCAGCTAGCGGACCTGTGGGTTCAGCGCTACAACAAGGTAACAGAGGCGGAGAAACGGCTATTACCTCTGAAGCCCGTCTAGTATCTCGCGCCTTTGGAATAGAGTGCCCTCCTGTGTCGAGATTAGAGGGATGCGTTGGCTACGTCAGTGATGGCGACAAGAAAGGCATCTTGTTATAAACCAGCGTTTAAGTGATCGGATTCCCGGAGTTGGGGAGGAGGCACAAATTGAGCTACAAGCCGATTTCGCTTGCCAGCCTAATGAGTTTGAAGAACAGGTCCCTGTTTCTTCCTCATATCCAGCGGCCCTTCGTTTGGGATTGGGATCAGGTGGTGCGTTTTATTGATAGCCTGATGAAAAACTACCCGATTCAAACCTTCCTGTTTTGGAAAACTGAAGATGCCATCAAAGCCAGAAGGTTCATGGACAATGTTGTTGAAGACCCGGACCTCAGCAGCTTCTACTGACCTGCCCCCCGAAAACTGTACCAGTGTAAATGAGAGTTCTCCGGGGTATAAAAGCCCAAGGAGGACCCGAAATGAGGCAGAGCCGGTACACGGA
>JAHEKS010000281.1 GCA_024638215.1 Acidobacteriota bacterium
CATGCGCCTTCGACATCACCCTCGGATGGAGATGATCGGGAAGGACCGGCAACCCAATCGGCCGACGATACGAGCAACAACTTGCGCCGCCGCCCCTCCTTGACTATAGCTACCGCTCCTGCGGATGTCAACGCGCAGGCGGAGCTTCTCAAAGCTGCTCCTGCCCGCTGCGGCTCGCCTTGAATCATTCGGCAGCGCGGCCGTGGAGCAAGCGATGATGCGGGCTCCCCCGTTCCCACTCAAACTATCCCGCGAGGCTAGAGCCGGGAGAGGCTGATTCGATGCGGGCCGACGAAAGGCGGGGGGCTACTCAAATCTCGCGGCGAGGCTGCCCCAGAATTGTGCAAAACTCGCCCTCCGACCGGGCCCGCCATCATGGCTGATCTGGCGGCCTCTGGGAGCATTGAGCGGCCGCCGGGGAGGCGATAAAGTGCTGAAAACAAGGCGGAAATTAGCCCGGCCTCGATTTCAGCCGCTTTTTATGCCGGTTTTCGGAAATGCGCGGTTTCTGCGGAGGCGCCCGGGCTTTTCCACAGCGTTTTCCACAGGCCCAAAAACCGCTAAAAGACTGGAGATTATCGGCCCGCTGCGCTTTTCGGACCCGGGGAGGCTAGGCCTTCAAGGCGGTTGCGCAACGATTCCGTGACGCGGGCGCGAACGTGGATGCGGTCGTCATCCACGCGCGTGGATAGGACATTTCCCAGGCGGTGCAGCAACGCCAGGCGGCGGCCGTCCGCGGCGGCAAACTCGAAGTCAGTTTCCACCAGCGGGTCGGCGTCCAGCATCCGGTCAATTTGCCGGAGCAGCGCCTCTAATCCTTCGCCGGTGACAGCCGAGACCGCGGCAGCGCGCGAGCCCTCGCCCCGGTGGCGGCTTCCGTTCAGCAACTTCTTCAAATCGTCTTCCGAGAGGAGGTCGATTTTGTTCCAGACGTGAAGGCGGGGTGCGGAGGCAAGCTTCAATTCTTCGAGCAGGGTTTCGACGGCGTCGTCGTGCTGCTCGCGCCGGGGATGGGAAGCGTCCGTGACGTGCAGGAGGAGACTCGCTCCCTCCAATTCTTCCAAAGTGGCGCGGAATGCCGCCACCAGGTGGGGAGGCAGCTTGCGGATGAAACCCACCGTATCGGAGAGCAGCGCCTGGCGGTGCGATTCGAGCCGCAGCAAGCGGACCGTCGGGTCAAGCGTGGCAAACATCCGGGAAGAGGTCGAAACCTGGGCGCGCGTCAGGGCATTGAACAAGGTGGATTTGCCCGCGTTGGTATATCCTACCAAGGCAACGGTCAGGAAGCGCCGGGCGGTGCGGTGCGCCCGATGCAGCGCCCGCAGCGACCGGACGTGCCCGATGGCTTCGGTTAATTTGCGGATGCGGGCGCGGATTCGCCGCCGGTCAAATTCGAGCTGCTGCTCGCCCGGTCCGCGGGTTCCGATGCCGCCGCCCAGCCGGGAGAGGAGCGTGCCGCGGCCGGCGAGGCGCGGCAGCAAATAGTTCAACTGGGCCAGTTCCACCTGCAACTGGCCCTCGCGGCTGCGCGCGCGCCGCGCGAAGATGTCGAGGATGAGCTGGGTGCGGTCAATGACTTTCAGGCCCAGCCCCTCTTCCAGGTTGCGAAGTTGGGTCGGTGTAAGGTCGTGATCAAAGATGACCAGGTCCGCGCCGCGCGAGCGCGCTTCGGCGCGGACTTCGTGCATTTTGCCGCGGCCGATGAGCGTGGCGGGGTCAGCCTCGCGGGCGCGTTGCAGCAGGTGGCCCACCACGCGCGCTCCGGCGCTCGAGGTCAGCTCACGCAGCTCCTCCAGGCTTTCTTCGCCAGCTTCCTCGCCCAGAATGACAGCGTGACCCGAGGGCTGCGTCCAGCCCACCAGGTAGGCGTTCTCCCAGATTTCGGTGCGACGGATACGCTTATCCCTCCGAGGCCGCCGCTGCCGCCGCCGGAGCGGGAGCGGCATTTGCGCGCGGCAGCACCACGGTTGAAATGGCGTGCTTGAAAATCAACTGCTCCTGGCTGTTGCTTTCCAGCACTACTGAGAACTTGTCAAAGCTGCGAATCCGGCCGGTGAGTTTGACGCCGCTCACCAAATAAACCGTCACCAACAGCTTCTCCTTGCGCGCCGAGTTCAAAAAGCCGTCCTGAATATTCTGCGGTTGTTTCTCCGAGCTACGCCCTCTTTCGGGGCTTGGTCTGTCCATGTGTTTTTCTCCTTACCGTGGCGGAATGTCTTGTCTTCCGGCCACTGATTCAAGGCGCATTACACCGTCCACCCAATCAAAAACCTGCCGCTGGATCGCAGCTTCGTCGCCAAATCCGGCAAACCACTCGACCTCAGGTTCGCGACGAAACCAGGTCATCTGGCGCTTGGCGTATTGCCGCGTCGCGGTTTGCGTCTCGCGAACGGCATCCTCGTACGTCGTTCGGCCCGCGAGCACCGCGCACGCTTGCCGGTAGCCGAGGGCGCGGAAAGGCGCGAGCCGCGCGGCCGCATCAGCGGCCACGCCGCAGCGCGCAAGCGCCGCCCGCGTTTCCTCCACCAGGCCGGAGTTGAACATCCGCTCGACCCGCGCGTTGATGCGCCGGTTAAGCTCAGCCCGGGCGGGATTGAGCCCGATCTTCAGGGCGCGAAAGCCGCGCAGCCCTTTCCTGCCCGAAGCCTGCATCTGGGAAATCGGACGGCCGGCAAGCAGGCGGACTTCCAGGGCCCGAATGATCTTTGGCGTATCAAGCGGCCGAATGCGCTCCGCGGAAATCGCATCCATCCTCCCCAGCATTCGATGCAGAAACCTGCGGCCACGCCGTGCCGCGATTTCGCTGAGCCGGGCGCGCAGGGCCTCCGAACGCGCCGGGCCTTCAAACAAGCCTTGCAACAGCGCGTGCAGATAAAGCCCCGTCCCTCCCGCGAGGATCGGCAGCGCATTCTTCTTTCGCAGCGACGCGAGCACCTTCGACGCTTCTCTCGCAAAATCACCGGCTGTGAAAACCTGCCCGGCTTCCCGGACGTCGAGCAAGCGGTGCGGAATGCCGCAGCGTTCTTCGGGCCCGAGCTTTCCCGTTCCGATGTCAAACCCGCGATAAACCTGCACCGAGTCAAAGTTCACGATCTCGCCGCCGAGCCGGCGGGCGAGGGCAAGCGCCAGGGCCGATTTCCCCGCCGCCGTCGGCCCCACGATGGCGACAAGCGGCGGATCGCTCGCGCCGGCTCGCTCGAGCGGGGCCGAGCTTATCGTGCCCACGCGAGCAGACGCAGATAGCGCACCAGCAGCAGGCATAAGATCGCTCCCAGCAAAAGGAAAGCGCCGATCAACTGGGCTCGTGAAGGTCGAAGCATGAAGTCCGGCCGCGGTGGTAGAGATTGACCGGGTTTGAAGGCTAGGCAAACCAGCCGATCTCCTGTGCGCCAAGTTCTTACCCGAGATTTCTCCCCACCTAGCAATTCTAACCGACGGCGCAGGGCGCTTCAATCCCCACCATAGCCAAGGTTATAGAGATAGTTAAATTGCAAAACCAGATGCTTCCCCGTGAATTCCGCCGGCAGCGGAGGAAAGGGATTGGAAGCGCGGATCGAGGCAATGGCCGCGCGGTCGAGCGCGTCCGAGCCGGAAGACGCCACCAGGCGAAGTTCCGGCACCGAGCCGTCTTTCACAATCTCAAACACCAGCGAGACACGCCCCTTCTGCCCCAGCCGGGCGGATTCTGGAATCACCGCATACCAGTTCCGCCGCACGACATAGACCACCCGGGCCAGGTAAGGGCCGAAGTCCACGCCGCGCGTGTCGGACAGGATGATGGGGCCTTGGGTGGAAAAATTCGGGTTGAGGTTTTCCAACTGGCCCGTCGAATCGCCGGGCCCGGGGACATCTCCCGTTGCGCGTCCGCGAGCCGCCGATCGAAGCGATTGCTGAATGGCCTCGCCTGGCGTGCTATAGCGCATCTGCAAACGCGATTGCTCACCGCCCGACGAAGGCGGAGGAACGTCCATCAGCCTCAACTGGGCCTGCTCCTGCTGCTTGGGCGGAGGAGGCGGAGCGTGCTCGCCGTTGCCGGGGGACTTGGGTCCGGGAGCAGGCGATGCCGGCGGCGGCGACGGCAGAGCCTTCGCGCCGCCCGCAATCTCCGGCAGCGGCGTATTGCCGCGAATGTAGGGCATGCGCAACCCGTTGGGATTGATCTTGGGCGACTGCCCTTGCGCTTGCCGGTCCTTGTCCGAGAGACGGTTGGTTCGGGGCGGCGGCTTCGGCTTCAGAAGGTCGGGCGGCAGGGTCAGGAAAGTCGTTTCCTGCTGAGGCCGGGGCTCCAGGCGAACGCCGATCATCCTGGCCCCGCTCCGGAAGAGCTGCGGCTCGACCATCAGGATCAAGACGACCAGGGAGTGCAGGAGGATGGAGAGGAGGAACATTGACCGCCAGCGCCAGCGCGCCGCTTCGGCCTCCAACTCCAGCAGGAGGTGAAGCTCGGGTTCGACCGTCCGATTATTCGCCACGTCCTACCTTCACGACTTCCCTGCCGCTTGCTTGCAAGCGAACAGACTACCCTTCGACCTCATTCACATTTCGCCGCTCGATCCTGCCGGGCGCGCCAGCGGAAGGTTCACACTGGCGGCATGTTGTTCGATGCATTCCATCACTCGAAAGGCCAAAGCCAGCGCCGCTCGGCCCTCGCCGCCGCCCACCAAGGGGGGACGGCGTGTCCGCACCGATTCGATAAAGGCTTCCAGCTCGGCGCGCAACGGCTCACCGGGCGCAGCCTCCAGCTTCTGAAAGCCAATCTTCGGAGACGGCCCGTCGCGATGCACGCGGATGGCCAGCGCATCGCGCCGCGCAAAGTCAATCGAGACATATTCGTTAGGCTGGAAATACCGGAATTTTCTCACCTTCTCCGTGCTCACCCGGCTGGCGGTGAGATTGGCCACCGTGCCGTTTTCAAACTCCACGCGGGCGTTGGCGATGTCCACCTTGTCGGAAAGCACGGCCAACCCCACGGCGCGGACTTCTTTCACGGGTGAATTCACCATCCAGAGGACTAAGTCCAGGTCGTGGATCATCAGGTCGAAAACCACATCCACGTCCAGGCTGCGCGGGCTGAAAACGCCCAGCCGGTGAACTTCGAAAAACATCGGGTTGTGCGTGATGGCACGTGCCGCCACTACGCCGGGGTTAAAGCGTTCCACGTGTCCCACCTGTAGGATGCGCTTTTCGGCCTCCGCGCGTTGGATGAGCGCGTCCGCCTCGTCGAGGGTGCGGGAGATGGGCTTTTCCAGCAGCACGTCCACGCCGGCGTCGAAGGCTCGCTGCGCCAGCTCGGCATGCTGCGAGGTCGGAATGACCACGGTGACAGCCCGAACCGCCGCGAGGGCTTCTTCCAAGGAGGCAAAGGCCTTTATTCCCAGCTCGTTTGCGACTTCGCAAGCCCGCTCGGCCCGCACGTCGAAGACGCCCGCCAATTCCGCGCCGGCCACTTGCCGCAGCGCGCGCGCGTGGTTCTTCCCGTGTTCGCCGACGCCGATCACGGCGATGGGAATGCGTTCCTCAGAATCCATGCTCGAATCATGCATTGACGCCGCCCTATCCGTTTTGTGGCCGACGTTGCCCGAGCGGCTCGGTCAATCCTTCAGTCCCACCAGCGCGATGCCCGCCCGGTTGGCCTCCTCGAGGAGTCGCGCGCGCTCGAAGAGCAGCGTTCGCCCTGCGTCCACGGCCAGCGCGCGAGCGTTCGAGCGGCCCATCACCTGGATGGTCTTCGGGCCCACGACCGGGACGTCAAATCGCATATCCTGGTGGGGCTTACTGACTTTGACGACAACCAGCCTCCGCCCGTTGCTCAGCAAGGCGGCCCTTTCGATGGTGGCGTCGGTGCCCTCCATCGCCTCCACCGCAACGCAGGCGCGTTCCGCCACCACGATGGTCTGGCCGATGTCCAACCCGGCGATTTTCTTGGCGATTTCCCAGCCGTAAGCGATATCCGCTTTTTCGCTTTCGTCCGGCTCGCGCGCGGT
>JAHEKS010000044.1 GCA_024638215.1 Acidobacteriota bacterium
GAATACCCGGCTCACGCCGCTCGCGGGGCGGCGCGTGACGGAAATCAGCGGCGGCGAATTTCAGCGCGCCGTGCTGGCGCGGGCGCTGGCGCAGCGGCCGCGCCTGCTGCTGCTCGACGAGCCGACGGCGAATCTCGACATCCGCTATCAAATCGAAATGCTGAGGCTGGTCCGCCGCCTGGCCCTTTCGGAGGGCTTTGTCGCGCTGGTGGTCACCCACGAACTGAACCTGGCGGCCGAACTCGCCGACCGGCTGATGCTGCTGGATGTGGGCCGCGCCGTGTGCCAGGGCGCGCCGCCGGAGGTTCTGCAGTCGGAGTTGCTGAGCCGCGTTTTTGGCACGAGCGTTCTGGTTGATCCCAATCCTTCCAGCGGCCGCCCGCGCGTGACGTGGGTGACGCCCGAAAGTCCTTGAAGTAGCTGCGAGATTCGGCCCAACCGGCGCGGAATAGTGTAAACTTAAATTTCTGCGAATCATCTGACCGGCAATTCTGCCGGGTGGCGGCCCGCGACGCACGTCATGATTTCCGTTTCGAATCCGGTGTCACGTTTGGGCAGGGACAGGCGGATCACGCGCGGTGGAGGCCACTCGCCCGGGGCGAGGGTCCGGCGGGTTCTCCAGGGGGAGAGGGTTGGCTGAAGAGAGCTTACTTACCGATGAATTCGTCCGCCAACTGACGGCGGTGGGCGAAGTGGACGTCCTCATCGGCATTATCACGCTTAATAATCGCAAAACCATCGAGCGGGTCGTGAGCGCGGTCCAAGTGGGCTTGGTGAAGTATTTCCCGCGCGAGCGCACGGTGGTGATCCTTGCCGACGGCGGCTCGCGCGACGGGACGCTGGACGCGGTGGCCAACTCCACGGCGCTGGACTTCCGCTCCATGCTGGCGTCGAGCCCGCTGCGCACCGGGCATCGCCTGACCACGTCGTATGCTGGCATCCAGGGGCGCGGCAGCGCCGTCCGGGTGGTGATGGCCGCCGCCGACCTGCTGCATGCCAAAGCCTGCGCGCTGGTTTCTCCCGACCTGCAAAGCATCACGCCGGAATGGATTGAGAGCCTGATCCGCCCCGTGCTGCGCGAGCAATTCGATTTCGTGACGCCGGTTTATCACCGCCACAAGTTCGACGGCCTGCTGGTGAAAAACCTGGTCTCGCCGATGATGAGCGCCCTTTACCGCTCGAAAGTGCGCGAGCCGGTGGGCAGCGAGCTGGGCTTTTCCGGACGCTTCGCGTGCCACTGCTTGGAGAAGCCGGTGTGGCACGAACAGGCGGTGCGCTTCGGCGTGGAAATCTGGATGACCGCGCAGGCGATGGTGGACAGCTTCAAAATCTGCCAGTCGTTTCTGGGTCCGAAAATCCACGCCGGCCAGCCCATCGGCGAAGGATTGGTGGGAACGATTCAGCAGGTGGTGGGGGCGCTGTTCGGTTCGCTGGAGAAGAACGAGTCCTTCTGGCTGGCGCACTCCGGCATGCAGGCCGTGCCGTCTTTCGGCTTCAAATTCAGCGTGGCTCTGGAGCCGATCCGCCTGAACAAGAAGCGGATGGTCACGATGTTTCGCACCGGCACGGAGCAGCTGGCGGGAATCCTGAAATCCATTCTCGCGGCGGATACGCTGGCCGCGATCCAGGCGGCCGCCAAGCTCGACGACCACAACTTCCGCGTTCCCGACGAATTGTGGGTCAGGACGATTTATGAATTCGCTTGCTCATACCATCATTCGGTCATCAATCGCGACCACCTGCTCCAGGCGCTGACGCCGCTCTACCGCGGCCGGATGGCCTCCTTCGTTCTGGAGAACCAGGGCGCGGACGGCGAAACCATCGAGCGCAAGCTGGAAGAACTCACGGCCGAGTTCGAACGCCAGAAACCCGGCCTGGATCAGAATTGGACGCGTAAGAAGTGAGGTGAGTTATGGGAGACAAAATCCTGAATACGCTGGCCCAGACATCGGACAAGGTCTCCGATCGGGTCATGGAATTCCTGCCGCAACTGGTGGTGATGGCGATCATCATCCTGATCGGGCTGCTCATCGCCTGGGTGCTTCAGGTCGTGGTGCGGCGGCTGCTGGGGCTGGTGAAGCTGGGGAAGATTTCCGAAACCAGCGGCGTCACGGCCATGCTCTCCAAGGCGGCGCTGCCCTCGCCGGTGGAATTGCTTAGCCGTCTGGTCTTCTGGGTAGTCTGGCTGGCTTTCATCCTGCTGGGCGTGGAGGCGCTGGGCGTCCAGGCGCTGCAACTGCAGATTGCCCGGCTGCTGATGTTCCTGCCGCAGATTTTTGTGGCCTTGCTGATCCTGTTTGTGGGGCTGCTGGCGGCGAACTTTTTTTCGCGCGCCACGCTGCTGGCGGCCGCCAACGCCAATTATCCCTCGCCGCGGCTGCTTGCGAATGTCGTCCGGCTTTTGATCGCCATTCTGGCCGTCACCATGGCCTTCGAGCAGTTGGGCCTCGGCCAGCACGCCATCCTGATTGCCTTCGCCATCGCCTTCGGCGCCGTCATGTTCGGCCTGGCCATCGCCTTCGGCCTGGGCGGGCGCGACGTGGCGCGGCAAATTCTGGAAAAACAGTTTTCCGAAAAGAAGGAAGAAGAGGAAGACGAAGTCTCGCCGCTGTGAGAGGCTAGGGAGCGTCCCCAGACAGGTTTCTCAAGACACGCGGGCCCGCCCGCCCGGCGGAATCTGCTCGACAAGTCTTCTGGCCACGGGATCGCGCTTCGCTCAGCCCTTGTTGGCGGGTGGAGCGCCCGCCGTTCGAACCGGCTTGTAGTGGATTTCGATTCTCGTTTTCGCTTTGTTGCGGAACGCCTCGTCCACCAGGAAGGATTCGGCTGCGGGGTCGGAGACCGCGGAAATGCGCACGGATGGAATCTTCAGGAAAAGCGCATCCGAGACGGAATCGCCCCGGTAGAAGATTTGCAGCACGGCGTTCCACTTCCAGCCGTCGCCCGGAGAGAGCGACTTCTTGTAGAAATCTACGATCTCATTCAGCGGCGCGGGGGAGAGAAGTTCAATTCCCGGCAGACTGATGCCGAGGTTCGACAGGCTGGAGATTTCTCCTCCCGGCGGCGCGGGAATGCCCACCCGCTCGGCCAAGGGAATGCCCTGGCAGGAGTCCCAGCCCGTATCTTGAGCCATTTGCCTGGCCATTTGGGAGCGCGGCGCGCAGGGGGCAAAATCTTTGGCAGGCAGAGAAATCGCGGCCAATGGGAGCAGGGAAATGAGGGCAGCAGACCGGAATAAGCGCATGAGTTTCCTCGTCAAGTTGTCAAAATAGATTTTATCCGATTTTGCGGAATTTGGGGGATTCACCATGGTCGCGACGGCCCCCCACATTCTCAAATGCCCGTGCGGGCCGAATGCGCTGCGGGGCAGGGAGATCATGCGATAAAAGGTCGCGATTCCTTTCCCCGCCGGGGCGGGCTCCGGCCGCCGCTAATGACGGGCCGAAAATAAATTGTGTCAGCAGTGTCAGTAGTACCCATGGTTTCATTTCGATCAGGTAAACTGCAGGCGCTATGAAGTGCGGGGAAAAGCGGTGAAGGGGAGACTTGGGTATGCTGCAAAGTGCAGCGAAGCCATCGAGCGGGTTCTGCATTGATCTCCCACATCCGTTTCAGCCAGTATTGATGCGGCTGCGGCGCGAGGGCCGCAAGAACGGGGGAAATCTGAAGGCCGTTTTTGGGGCGAGCCAAGCCACGATGTTATTGAAAACAAGGAACCGGGTTTCAGAAAATAGTCGAATTTTGCGCCAAACGAAGCCCGGTCAAACTGCCAACGAACCGGCGCCAAAGCCAAAGTCCCATCGCGGCGATGCAGGGCAACGCGAATTATCCCGCGTGAGCATCCCGCGGCGCGAGCCTTCCGCCGGCCGGAATCGCCCACTGGCTGGGGGAACGAACGGCGCAAGCCCCGGCCATCGCCGCGCTGGCTCGCGCGGCGGGTTCGGGTATAATGAGTGATTCGAGGTAACGGCATGTCAACCGGAACGCCAGCGAGCGCGGAAGTGCTCTCGAAATACGAGGCGGTGATCGGGCTGGAGGTGCACGTCCAGCTCCTGACCAAGACGAAGATTTTCTGTTCCTGCTCGACGCGCTTCGGCGACCCGCCCAATTCCAACACCTGTCCCGTGTGCCTGGGGCTTCCGGGCGCGCTGCCGGTCTTGAACCGCGAGGCGGTGACGATGGCGATGAAGGCGGCGCTGGCGCTCGACTGCGCCGTCAACCCGCGCTCGCGATTCGCGCGCAAGAACTATTTCTATCCCGACCTGCCCAAGGGTTATCAGATTTCGCAATACGACGAGCCGCTGGCGGAGTTCGGCCGGATCGAAATCGAAGTGGACGGCGCGCGCAAGCGCATCGGCGTCACGCGCGTCCACCTGGAAGAAGACGCGGGCAAGATGCTGCACGAGGGCTTTGCCGATTCCGATTCGCGCTCGTACGTGGACCTGAACCGCTCCGGCGTGCCGCTGATCGAAATCGTTTCCGAGCCCGACCTGCGCTCGCCCGAGGAAGCTTACGATTACCTGACGCGGCTGAAGACTCTGATGCTGTATCTGGAAGTTTCCGATTGCAACATGGAGGAAGGCAGCCTGCGCGTGGACGCCAACGTCAGCGTGCGGCCGGCGGGCGCTTCCATGTTCGGCACCAAGACGGAAGTCAAAAACCTGAACTCGTTTCGATTTCTCCAGAAGGCGCTGGCCTACGAAATCGAGCGCCAGGTGGAAGTCCTCGAAGGCGGCGGCACCATTTCGCAGGAGACGCGCCTGTGGGACAGCCGCGAGCAGAAAACCCACGGCATGCGCTCCAAGGAATTCGCGCACGACTACCGCTACTTTCCCGAGCCCGACCTGCGGCCGCTGGCCATCAGCGAGGAATGGAAGGAAGAGGTGCGGCGATCGCTGCCGGAATTGCCGCAGGCGCGGCGCGAGCGCTTCGTGCGCGAGTACGCGCTGCCCGAGCACGATGCCACGCAATTGACCGCGACCAGGGAGCTGGCGAATTATTTCGAGGAGGTGGCGAAGGCGACGGGCGAGCCGAAGCTTGCCGCCAACTGGATTTTGAGCGAGCTGACGTTCCTGCTTAACGAGGCGAACCGGGACATTTCGCAATCGCCCGTTTCCGCCCCGAATCTGGCCGGGCTGCTCGTGCTGATTCAAAAAGGGTCCATCTCGGGGAAGATGGGCAAGGAGATCCTGGCCGCGATGTTTGCCTCCGCCAAGACCGCTAACGAGGTAATGGCGGAGAAGGGGCTTGAGCAGATTAATGATACTGAGAGGATTATCGCCGTCGTGCGGGAGATCATGGCCGCCAACCCCAAGCAGGTGGAGCAGTACCGCGGCGGGAAGACCGCAACGCTGGGGTGGTTTGTCGGCCAGGTCATGAAGGCGACGCGCGGCCAGGCGAATCCGCCCCTGGTGCAGGAGATTCTGAAAAAGGAATTATCCTAACAGTCAATGGGGCGCCGCCCGCGCCCGGCAGGGAGTTGCGACATGCTCAACGTGGGAGACAAGGCTCCGGAATTCACTTTGCCGTCGGATTCGGGCAAGCCGATCAGTTTGAAGGATTTTGCGGGACACTCGCTGGTGGTTTTCTTTTTCCCCAAAGCCGACACGCCCGGTTGAACGAGCGAGGCGAACCAGTTCCGTGACGCCAAAAAAGAACTGGAAAAACTGCACGCGAAGGTCGTGGGAGTAAGCGGCGACACCGTGGAGGAGCTCGCCAAGTTCCGCGACAAGTACGAGCTGAATTTTCCGCTCGCGGGCGACACGGCGCACAAGATGCTCGAGAAGTACGGCATCTGGCAGGAAAAGAACCTGTACGGCGTGAAGAAGATGGGCATCGTGCGCACCACTTACATCCTCGACGGCGACGGAAAGGTGGCGCACGTCTTCCCCAAAGTGAAAGTGGACGGGCACGCGCGTGAAGTGCTTAAAGCCCTGAAATCCTAGCCGCGCGCGCCTTCACGCCAGCATGGCGGCGATGGAAGGGCTGCGCTTGTAGCCGTAGGTGGGGTGGTAGCAATAGAAGATGCGCAGGATGCGCTCGCCGAGCGAGGGCGCGCGCGCCTGCTCGCTGGCCCAGCCCTGCGAGCCGAGCAGATCCTCGAAAGGAGGGAACTCGCCGTCCTGGCGCTCCAGCATGAAGCGCTGGAACTGCCAGTAAGCGTCGTCGCCCAGCACCACGAACAATCTCAGGTTGGGAAACAGCCGCAACTCCTCACGCAGGTTCACCGAACAATAACCCAGAGCCTTGGCGGGAATGTGCGGGCCGGTGCCGTGACAGCGGATCGCGTCCGTCAGGATGAAGCGCGCCCGGAACTCGTCGAAACTCTTCACGCCCAGCAATTCAAAAAGCCCGCGGGTGAAGCGGTTGCCGGCCGCCGGGTCGCGGTAGAGGTAATTGTCCGGATTGCGCGGCGCGTCGCGCCCGATGACGGCGCCCTGCGGGGCGTTCAAATCGGGATATTGCGCATGAATGTATTGCGAGAGAAAATCACGCGGCGGCATCAGGATGGAAGTGTACGCGGCGCACTCGCGGCAGGCTTCGATCGAGCGGCGCACCGCTTCGGTCTTGAAACCGGGAATCGCGGCCGCGGTCGGGATCATCAGCCGGGCCGTGAGCGCCAGTTGCAGGAGCATGTCAGGGCTCGCGCCGGGCGGGCCGAAGATGAGATTGTCAATCAGGCGAACGCTGCCCACGCGCGCCGCGATCAGCGCCACGCAGCCCGGCGTCACCTGCTCGACGGGCTCGAGCCGGACGGGATCCACCAGGGCCGCGTATTCCAGCTCGGCGCGCGGTTCGGCGGCGAAGGTCTTTTCGATTTCCGCGCGCAGGAACTCCGCCTGCGCTTCCCCGGCCTGGGCGAATTCCTCCGCGCGCTTCAGGCTGCGCGAGAGAACCAGCGCGGCGCGGCGTTCCTCCGGGCTCAGCAGGGCGTTGCGCGAGCTGATGGCGAGCTCGTCCGAATCGCGCACGATGGGCGAAATCACCAGCCGCACGTCGAGGTTCAGATCCTCCACCAGCCGGCGAACCACCAGCGCCTGTTGAAAATCTTTCTGGCCGAAATAGGCCACGGTGGGGCGAACGATGTTAAAGAGCTTGAGCACCACCGTGGCGACGCCGCGAAAATGTCCCGCGCGGCAGGCGCCCTCGAGCGGCCTCGCGATCTCGCCCGGCTCGACGGAAACGCTGAATTGCTCGGAGTACATCTCCTCCGTGCGCGGAGCGAAGACGGCGTCAACCTTGAAAGGACGGAGCGTGTCCAGGTCCTTTTCCAGGTCGCGAGGATAGCGCATCAAATCTTCGCGGGAATCGAATTGCGAGGCGTTAACGAAAATAGAAACAACCACGACGTCGCACTGCTTCTTGGCGTGGCGGACCAGGCTGAGGTGGCCCTCGTGCAACGCGCCCATGGTCGGCACCAGCGCCAGCGAGCGCCCGCGCGCCTGCGCGTCGCGCGTGAAGGTCCGCATTTCGGCGACGGTCGAGATGGTCTGCATATTCGTCCCGGCGAATATTCTACGCACGCGCGGCCCAGGCCGCAAGCGCCGGATGGACCGCGCCGGCTGCGATCATCGAATGCGGTGAGACGCAGGCCGCGCGCGCTTCAGCCGCGGCGCGTGACGTCTTTTTCAAACTGTTCGCGCAGCCCGGCGGGCCAATGATACGACTCGCGATCGCCGGGGAAATTTCCCGCCAGGACGTCGTCGCGAAATCTCTCGACCGCCTGGCGCGTGACTTCGGCCAGGTCGGCATATCGCCGCACGAACTTGGCGGGCGGAGTGAACGACATTCCGAGCAGGTCATGGATGACCAGCACTTGGCCGTCGCATTCGGGACCGGCGCCGATGCCGATGGTGGGAATGCGCAGCCGGCGCGTGACCAGCGCGGCGAGCTCGCGCGGAATGCCTTCCAGCACCAGCGCGAAAGCGCCGGCGTCTTCGAGCGCCTGGGCGTCGGCCAGCAACTCGGTGGCCGAATCGAGCGTCTTGCCCTGCACGCGATAGCCGCCCATCGCGTGGAGGGATTGCGGCGTCAGGCCGATGTGGCCCATGACGGGAATTTCCGCCTGCACCAGCGCCGCGACCAGTCTGGCGCGCTTGCGCCCGCCCTCCAGTTTGACCGCTTCCGCGCCGCCTTCCTTGACGAAGCGGATGGAGGAGCGCAGCGACTCTGCGCGGCCCAGATGATACGCGCCGTAAGGCAGGTCGGCGACCAGCAGGGCGCGGCGCGTGGCCCGCCGCACCGCCTTGAGGTGGTGAAGCATCTCGTCCACCGTCACCGGCACGGTCGAGTCGTAGCCGAGCACGACTTGCGCGAGCGAGTCTCCCACCAGGATGATGTCCATCCCGGCTTCGTCCACCAGGCGCGCCGTGGGGTAATCGTAAGCGGTGAGGCAGGTGATTTTTTCGCCGCGTAATTTGCGGTCGAGGATGGCGGGAACGGTGATTTTGCTCACGGCCTCGGAATTCAGGTCCATGGCTGCACCCCTTGGTAATGAAATTCGCAATGCCAGAAACGTTAAAGCCCGAAATCAAAACCCTCTCTGTCGCAGTGCGGTCGCGCTTGCTCTCGGTCCGTCATCCGACGGGCCGGTTGGCGTGCGCTGGAGACCCGAGCGGGCTTCCGCTTGCCTGGACAGAGAGGGCTGAACTTTTCGCGCCCGCCGTCTCAGTCCGAAGACGCGGATCCGAGCGGCAAGAAATACTGCGTTCCCTTGACCGGCTGGCTGAGCCGCGCCAGCAGCTCCTCGAGATGCTCGTTCCGGTCGACGAAGTCGATCTCAGACGTCCCGATCACCAGCAGATCGCTGGATTTGTAATGGAAGAAGAAGTGGTCGTACGCGCGCACAACTTCTTCCAGATACTCGTCGGAGATGCGGTGCTCCATCGCGATGTTCTTCTTGGCGATGCGCTTCTTCAGCGTCTCCGGCTTCGCCTGTAAGTATACCACCAAATCGGGAGTGGGAACCTGCTCCGCCAGCAGGCTGTAGTACTGGTCGTAAAGGCGCAATTCCGCCTCCGCCAGGTTCAGGCAGGCGAAGATCTTGTCCTTCTCAAACAGGTAATCGCTCACCAGGGTGCGGTGCGCGGCCGGTGCCGCTTGGAGCGCGCTCAGTTGCTGGAAGCGCGCCATCAGAAAATAGAACTGCGCCTGGAAGCCGGCGCCCGGCTTGGCGCGGTAGAAACTTTCCAGGAACGGGTTGTCCTCGGCGTCGCGCAGGCGCTCGGCGTGCAGGCGGTCGGCAAGGATGTCCGCGAGGCTCGTCTTGCCCACGCGGATCGGCCCCTCGACGGCGATGAAGCGGCGCGGCTCAAAAGTGGGAGCGTGCGTCATTCCGATTTCAGCTTGATGACCTGACTCGCGTCGCGCGTCTCTTGCAGCATTTCCATCACGGTTCGTCGCGTGACGGGATGCCGGAGTTCGGCCTCGACCTCGCGCAGGGGAATCAGGACAAAGCGCCTTTCGCTCAGGCGCTCGTGGGGAATCGTCAGCTCCCGCGAGCGGATGGCGACATTTTCGTAGAGCAGGATGTCAATGTCAATCGGCCGCGGGCCCTTGGGAACGCCGCTGCGCCGCCCGAGCGCTCTTTCGACCGACTTCACCGCCCGCAGCAATTGCAGCGGCATCAGATCGGTTTCAACTTCCGCGACGCAATTCACAAACCACGGCTGCGGACGGAAATCCACCGGCTCGGTCCGATAGAAGGATGAAAGACGCCGCAGCGCGACGCCTTTTTCGGCAAGCAGCTCGAGCGCCTTGCGGATATTGGCCGTGCGGTCGCCGAGGTTCGAGCCCAGCGAAAGATGAACGCGCTTCATGATGGATCGAGGCCCCGAGTTCAGGGGACGAAAACGTCCAGGCCAATGGCGTCGTGGTCGGAAAGCGGTTGAACAAGCCCTTCGCGCAGGTCGTGAATGACCACGGGATTTTCGGCGCGCACGGCGCGCGTCGCGAACCAGTCAATCTTCAGCGGGCACGTGCCGCCGTGATTGCGCAGCGCCCAGCGGATGAACGCGAAGCACCAGCCCGGCACCCACTCGCCCAAATTCTGCCGCGTCTTGCCGCAGGTCACATCGTAGGTCGTCGTGCGCTCGCCCAGAACGTTGGAGCGGCGGTATTCAAACCCGCGCGATTCGAGCAGCGCGAAAAGCTCTTTCTCGAAGTGGCGATAAGGGTGCAGGAAGTGATTGCGAATCACGTTTTCGACGCCCATGAAGATCCGCAGCCAGTAGCCCATGATGGCGTAGAAAGCGCGCGAGGCGTTGTAGGTGGTGGTGTTCCAGTCGCCGCCCAGCACCACGGGCCGGTCCGTCTTGAGGCCGTCGAGAATGTCGCGCATCTGGTCGCGGCGATGGCGCTGGCTGGATTGCGTGTCGAGGTGAACGCAAACCGCCGTCATGCCGTAATTGGGAAAATCAATGTCTGCGGCGAGCGCGTGCTGGTGGCCCAGGCGCTTTTCGCGTCCCACCATTTTATCAATCCCGTTCTTGAGGGGAATCGCCTGCGCGCGGCGGATGGGATAGCGGCTCAGGATGGCGTTGCCGTGCAGCCCGAGTTCGTTCTCGCCCACGGCGTGATACTCGAGGCCCGAGCCTTTCGCCAAATTCAGGTAGCAAGGGATGAAGGTGTAGTGCATGCCGAGTTCGCGCGCGAGTTCCTGCGCCACCGCGCGGTTCTGCGAACGCGCCATGCCGAGGTCGGTCTCGGTCAGCAGAAAAACGTCGCCGGTCTTTAGGTATGCGTGCGAGCGGAGCGCCTCCAGTTGCGCTTCGTATTGGATTCCGCGCTCCAGATTCCACGCGATGACGCGGTAGCTGGGCTTTAGCGGCGCGGCGGCGCACGCGAAATTTCCCGTGTCGCAATGGCCGAGGACTTGAGTGATCTCGGGCGCAAGCGCGGCGTACTCGGCGTTGGCCTCGAGTTCTTTCGTCGAAGCGTACTTCAACCAGCGCGGAAAATGCTCCGCGAATTCTTCCTTCACGCGCCGGTAAGTGGCGCGAATGTTCAGATAGGTTTCAGGATGTTCGATGACCGACATAGAGATTAAGATGCGTTTCGTTGCGCCGGGTTATTTCTCCTCTTCAAAGAGCGTCGGCGCAGTGCCCGGCGGCGGCGCCTGGCCGAGGAGCTTGTACGCCAGTTCGTTGGCTTTGCGGCCGCTCTTGGTCCGGCTGATGAAGCCCTGCTGCAAAAGATAAGGTTCGACCATGTCCACCAGCGTGTCAACCTCTTCGTTGAGGGTGGCGGAAAGTGCTTCGACGCCCACCGGCCCGCCGTTATACAGCTTAATAATGATGGAAATAAAATTGCGGTCGAGATCGTCCAGTCCCTGCTCGTCCACACCTTCGAG
The DNA here is from genome assembly GCA_024638215.1 of Acidobacteriota bacterium. Classification (GTDB taxonomy): domain Bacteria; phylum Acidobacteriota; class Terriglobia; order UBA7540; family UBA7540; genus JAHEKS01. Next base: position 11,351 of record JAHEKS010000044.1, read on the forward strand.
CTTGAGCGCCTGGCGGGCGACGTCGGCGTTGATGTCGCCGCTCGCCTTTACTTGCGCGAAATCGCGCACCCGGCGCAGCAGGCGGTTGGCGATGCGCGGCGTGCCGCGCGCGCGCCGGGCAATTTCGCTTGCGCCCGATTCCTCCACGCTCGCGCCCAGGATGCGCCCCGAGCGCAGCACGATGTGCCGCAAATCATCCACGCCGTAGAATTCCAGGTGATAAAAAAGCCCGAAGCGGTTGCGCAGCGGCGCGGAGAGGCTGCCCGCGCGCGTGGTGGCGCCAAGCAGCGTGAATTTTTTGAGCGGCACGTTGATGGTCTTCGCGAACATGCCCTTGTCCACGACGAAATCCACCTTGAAATCTTCCATCGCCGGGTAGAGAAATTCCTCGATGTTCGCGGGCAGGCGGTGGATCTCGTCAATAAACAGGATGTCGCCCTCGCTGAGGTTGGTGAGGATACCCATCAAGTCGCCGGTGCGTTCGAGCGCCGGGCCCGAGGTCGTGGTGATGCGCGTGCCCATGGCGTTGGCGATGATGTAGGCGAGCGTCGTCTTGCCCAGTCCTGGCGGGCCGTAGAACAGCGCGTGTTCGATGGGCTCGCCGCGCTTCTTCGCCGCTTCCAGTGCGATCGAGAGTTTTTCGACAACTTTCTTCTGTCCCACGTATTCGTCAAGCGTGGGCGGGCGAAGAGTGCGGTTGAAACTCTCTTCCTCTTTCGAAATCAGTTCCGGCGATACCAATCGCTCTCTCATACGCTTTCCGTAGACCGCTTGTCCTGCATTACACGTTGGACAACGTCATGCTGAGCGCAGCGAAGCATCGGCTTCTTGCTTTTCAGGACAAGCAATCAGATCCTTCGCTTCGCTCAGGATGACATGCTTCTTGCTCAGGATCACATTCCCATCGTTCACGCTGAAAGCCGCTTCGCTCAGGACGACATACGTTCATGGCGACATGCACCAAAGGTTTCGCAGCGGCATGCCAGCCTCTGGCTGCTGGTTACTTCACGGCCTGCCCTTGCTCAAAAACCTTGCGCAGGAAGTCTTCCGTGCTTTTCAAATTCTTGTGCTTCGAGAAAATATCCTCCACCATGCGGTGCGCTTCGGCGCGCGAATATTCGAGCTGCAGAAGCACGGCGAGCGCTTCTTTTTTCAACTCCACCGCCGATTCCTTTTCGATGGAAAGCGGCTGATTGGAATGCGCCAGGGCGAACTTGGTCATCTTGCCGCGCAATTCGGTGACGATGCGCTCGGCAGTTTTCGCGCCGATGTACGGCAACTCTTCCAGGAACGCGGTATCGCCGCGCTCGATGGCGCGCGCGATTTCGTTGAGCGGCTGCACCAGGCACTTGAGCGCCTTCATAAACCCGACGCCGGGAACGGTGGTGAAGGCCTCGAAGAATTCGCGGTCAATCGGTTCGAGAAATCCTACCAGCTTCGGCGTCAGGTGGCCGCCGCCCAGGCCGCCGTCAATATAGTAGATAGTGTAGAAGGTCACGGGATTTTTGCCCTCGCCCTCGGCCGCCGCGCGCAGGCGCGAGGCGATGCCGGAAGGAACAAAAATCTCGTAGCAAAGCGAATCCACGCGCAGCAGCACCGACGTGCGGCGGATGCGATCGTACAAAACTTCGCCGGTGATTTCCGAGATCAGAGTCTCGTTCCTCCTGAGCCGTCGCCGAGGGCGAATTCATTGCCCGAAAAACTTGCGCCAGGGCATTGCCAGGCTTTCACATCCTTGCTCCGGAAAACGCGCGCCGGGAATTCGATTTCCAAATCGTCCGCTCCCTGCGCGGTCCGTTGGCCGCGGCCTTCAGCGAATACGCGTAGCAGAGCCCCGCGGCTAGCGCATCCGCGACGTCGGGGGGGTGCGGCACTCTGCCGAGCGAGAAAGCCTGCTGCACGGCGCGCTGCACCTGAGCCTTGGAGGCGTTGCCGTTGCCCGTCACCGACTGCTTGATGCGCTTGGCGGATAAATTCACCACCGCCACGCCTGCTTGCCGCGCCGCAAGGCAAATCACTCCGCGCGCGTGTCCCATGAGGATGGAAGTTCGCGGATACGCGGTGTGACTGTACACATCTTCCAAACACATCGTGCGCGGGCGGAATTCCGCCATCACTTCGCGCAGGCCTTTGTGCAGCGATTCGAGCCGCGCCGGCAGATTATCTCCTCGCGCGCGCGGCGAACGGATCACGCCTGCTTCGAGCAGCTTGATCTCCCCGTTGCGGCATTCCATCACACCATACCCGGTGATGTTCAGCCCCGGATCAATTCCAATGACGCGAAAGGGACCTTGCGGCGTGCCCGCCATGCTTTCCGATTGTAGCACCTTGCACGAGAAAAACTGAAGATACTCGAGCGCCTCCCGCGGAGGCGGATTCAGGGAGGCGCTGGACAGCTCTCCAATCATGTCATCTCTGAAAGCGCGACGTATCAAGTAGCGGCTCCGGTAGTTCGGACGGGGTCGCGCCCAGTCATCCTGAGCACAGCGCATGTCATCCTGAGCGAAGCGAAGGATCTGTTTTGATAGCCTTCATCGGGCGGAAGCAGATGCTTCGCTCGGCATGACAGGATGCATTTTCCCGCAACACCCGCACGCGCTCATGGCTTAGCATGTGGCAACCCACCTCCAGCCTGGAATGTGGTTCAAAGCCGACACCGTGCAGTTTTTACCAAGCGGGATTTCGACGCGCTTGCGGTAAGTGCTCGGATTTACGCCAGATAGAGTGCCTCCGTTTGGCACCGCACTTGCCCTACAACACCTTGCGGACCTGCAGGAAGGAGGGATTATGAGAAGCCTGCGCTCACACTTGGGGCTCAAGCTGGGAGTGTTTTCGCTCGCTCTTGCCGGGCTTTGCGTTGCTCTGCCTCGAACGAGCTTTTCCAACCCACGCGAGCCGAAAGAAAAACCGAAACTCGAAACGCGCTCGAACCATCCGCCCTCCAACGATCGCCTCAGCCGCCAGGTCGGCCACCAACTGAGGATGCTCGCCTATTATTCGGTGTTTGATAATATCGGATACCGGGTGCACGGCGACCGTGTAGAATTGTTTGGTCAGGTCGTGCAGCCGCAACTGAAGTCGGCTGCCGAGGCGGCGGTGAAACACTTAGAGGGCGTTGCGAGCGTCACCAATAACATCGAAGTTCTTCCGCCCTCGCCCAACGACGACCGCATCCGGTTGGGATGTTATCGGGCCGTCTTCATGGACGGAACGATGACCAAGTACGCCATCGAGCCCGTGCCCAGCATTCACATCATTGTGAAGAACGGCCGCATCACTCTGGTGGGAGTGGTAGATTCCGAGTCGGACAAGAACCTCGTTTACCTGCGGGCCAGCGGAGTTCCGGGAGCTTTTTCGGTAACCAACGAGCTTGAGGTTGAGAAGGGAACGTAATTCTGGGCGGCGATAGCCGCCGCTCTTCTGAGCTGCATCCAACAGTCCTGAATGCGGCCCGTTGCGTATGCAGCCCGCGTTTGAAACATCGGGCGGAACGCGCCGTGCCGCGCCGCCCGCGGACATACGAAAGGAGCAACATGTTGAAGCGACTCTGCGCGATCACGTTTGCAGTCCTGATGCTGGCGGCCTCGGTCTCCGCGTTCGCCACCGACACCGACGAGCGCCTGTCCAACGCCGCCCAGGTGATGGACGAAATCGTGAATGTTCCCGAGGGCATCCCCACGGAATTACTCAACAGCGCCTATTGCGTGGTGGTGATTCCCTCCGTCAAGAAACTCGCCTTCGGAATCGGGGGCAGTTACGGGCGCGGCGTGATGGTCTGCCGCGGCGGCCAGAACTTCACCGGCCCCTGGGGCGCGCCCGCGATGGTGCGTCTGGAAGGCGGGAGCTTCGGTCTCCAGATCGGCGCCCAGGCCAACGACTACGTCCTGCTGATCATGAATGAGAAGGGCGCCACCTCGCTGCTGAAGCACAAGGTCAAGCTGGGCGCCGACGTCTCGGCGGCTGCCGGGCCGGTGGGCCGTGCGGCGACGGCTGAAACCGACCTGACGATGCACGCCGAGATCCTGAGCTACTCGCGCTCGCGCGGATTGTTCGCGGGCGTTTCGCTCGCTGGCTCGACGCTGCGCTCCGACGACGACTCGAACCGCGATCTTTACCGCCAGGATATTTCGGCCGAGCAGATTATCGAAGGGAAAGTTGCGGTGCCCAACGCGGGAAAACGACTGGTCGAGAAACTGGAGAAAACATCGCCCAAACGCTCCTGAAAAAACCAGAAGCTCCTACTCGGTCAGGGTGACGGAATCAATCACTCCGACCACGGCATTGTCAATGGGCGATTGCGGGCGCCCGACCGCGGTCATGGCGCTCCAGCCTTCGGTCGCGACCAGCACGCGGTCGCCGACACCGGCATCCACCGCATCGAGCGCCAGCAGCACTTCGCCGCGCTCCGAGCCGTCCAGGTTCAGCGGCTGAACCACGAGAATCTTCCGCCCTTCGTGGCTGGGCGCTTTTTGCGTGGCGACGATGTCGCCAATCACGCGGCCAATCACCATTTCTGCCTTCGCTTGTTGCGACCGGCAATCGGACAAGCCGGTTAAACAGTAATTACTAATTATGAATTAAGAATTGCGGATTGCGGCCGCAATTCCTAATTTGTAATTCGTAATTCCTAATCCCTGGCGCAACCCTCGCCGTTCATTGCTGCTTGGCGTCAACGTTGATGCGGTCCACAATGGCCACGATGGTCGTTTCCGTCGGCACTTCCTGCGGCAGCCAGGGGAAACTGGCCTCGCGCCCGCGGCAACAATAAACGGTCTCGCCCGCCCCCGCGCCCACGCTGTCGAGCGCGAGCATCTTCGCGCCCCGGTCCTTGCCGTGCTTGTCAATCGGCTGGACGATGAGAATCTTCTTTTGCGCGAGCGAAGGGTTCTTAACGGTAGCTACGACATTTCCAACGACGCGCGCCAAAAACATAGAAATTATGGGTTACTAATTACGAATTACTGTTTACGTTAACAGCCTCCAATCGCGTACAAGGTAATTCGTAATTAGTAATTCGTAATTCTCCACTTCTATTCCTTGTCCAGTCTCACAGTGTCGACCACGCCGACGATGGCCGTATCGACGGGCCGGTCCTTGCAGGTCTCGGCCATGCGCGCCGAGCTGCCCTGGACGATGATCACCGTCTCGCGAAAGCCCGCGTCCACCGTATCCACCGCGACCAGGTAATTGGCGCGTCCGGCGGGTGTGGGCGATTTCTTGCCTTCCACTTCTTCCGGCGTCAAGGGGGTCACGATGAGGAGCTTCTTCCCCTCTAATCGCGGGTCTTTGCGCGTGGCGACGACGGTTCCGACGACTTTAGCAAGCAGCATAAGGTTAGTAGTCCCTTGTCAGTTGTCCGTGGTCAGTTGCCAGTCGTCGGAAGTCAAGATCCGCGCCCCTGGTCAAGCGCGCGGGTGCGACGGACAAAGGACCACGGACAAAGGACAAGTCACTTTTCCGCGAGTTCCGATTTGCCGATGGGGAGCGTATCTTCCAGGCTCGGATGCGGGCGCGGAATCACGTGCACGGCAACCAATTCGCCCACGCGCCGGGCCGCCGCCGCTCCGGCATCCGTAGCAGCCTTGACCGCGGCCACATCGCCGCGCACCAGCGCCGTCACGTATCCCGAGCCGATCTTTTCCCATCCCACCAGCGTGACCTTGGCGGCCTTCACCATCGCATCGGAAGCTTCGATCATGGCCACCAAGCCTCGCGTCTCAATCATGCCTAGCGCTTCGCCCATCTTCATCCTCCACAGAAGTTGAAAGTCAAAAGTTGAAAGTCGAAGGTGAAATCTTCCCAGCCCGCTCCCGCGCTCTTTGACCTTTGACTTTCGACCTTCGACTTTTTCTCGTTCACATCCGCGGCTTCAACGTCCGCACCGCGCGTTCCACCATCGCTTCCAAATCTTCGCGTGAGACCGAAACCTGGCGCGGCGTTTCGCGCACGCCGTTGGTAATGGGGCAAACGTCGGTGCGCTCGAGGGCCGGAGCGCTGCCGCCGAAGTAAGCCCGCCGGGCCGTCAAGAGTTTATCCACGTCGGTCTCCGAGAGCAAGACCTGCCGCCCCAAAAGTTCCGAGACCAGAGAGATTTTGGCGAAGTGTTCGACGGTTTCCATGCGAAAGTACGCGGTCATCACGTCCGGCCCGTGCGTCACCACGCCGTGGTTGGCCATCAAAATTGCATCGTGTGAGCCGACCAGAGACTCGAGCGCTTCGGTCAGCTCGGGCGTGCCCGGCGTGCCGTAGCGAGCCAGCGGAATGCATCCGAGCGAAAGCACCACTTCCGAAATCAGCGCCTTGTTGAGCGACAATCCCGCCGCGGCGTAGCCGGTGGCCGTGGGCGGATGCGCGTGCACCACGCCGTGCACGTCGGGGCGGCGCCGGTAAATCAGCAGGTGCATCTGGATTTCGCTGGTCACGTTGCGGCGGCCGCTGATTTTTTTTCCCTGGTAATCGCAGATCACCAGATCGTCGGGCTGCATCATGCCCTTGGAAATGGTGGTGGGCGTCGAGAGGATGCGGTAGTTATCGAGGCGCGCCGAGATGTTGCCGTCAAACGCCGCGACAAATCCCTGGCGGTGAATCCAGCGGCCGACTTCGATGATTTCGCGCCGCAATTCGTCTTCGGTTCGGATCATGCGAGTGTCCGGTCCAGTGCGGGCTCGGAAGGTTTGGTTTTCGCCACGGAAAGCCGCCAGCGCCCGAAGCCAACTCGAACGGTAATCGAGGGTCGCGCCTTTGTCAAGCACGCCGCGACTCCTTGCGAGCGAAGAAAATCTCGCGCCGCCTCGCTCGGCCCGATTTTGCAGCCTGAGCGCGGCTTCGTTGCGGGTTCGTCGGAAGTTCGATCGGGCTTCGTTTAGCGCAAAATTCGACTATTTACTGAAACCCGGTTCTTTGTTTTCAATAACATAGTGGCTCGGCTCGCCCAAAAAATGGCCCTCCGATTTCCTCCCTTTCTCGCGGCCCTCGCGCCGCACCCGCATGAATACCGGCTGAAACGCATGCGGCGGATTAACACAAAACGCGCTCGATGGCTTCGCTGCACTTTGCAGCAATCCCGAAGGCGCTCTTCGCCGCTTTTCCGCGCACTTCATAGCGTCACCAGTCTACCTGATCGAAATGAAACCATGGGTACTGGTGACACTGGCGACACAGTTTATTTTCGGTTGGTTCGGACCGCGAAAATCCGCCTTGAAGTTGCAGACGGGTTAATGTATAAAAGCCAAAACCGATGGGCAAAACTTCCTGGTTCCCGGGTTTGGCCGTCGTGCTGCTGGCGGGGTCCGTGGTTTCCGTGGCGCAAGCGCCCACTTCGACGTCTGCTGCCCGGCCGGATCTTTCCAAAGAAGCCTCGGTGATCGAAAGCTTCGTCACCGCGATCCGCTTTGAGAATGACGGAACCCAGACCCGCGATGCGACGGTGAAAGTCCGTATCCAGTCGGACGCCGGGGTGCAGGCGTACAGCGTGCTGACTTCCGCTTATGCAAGCGCCTCGGAACGGCTGAAATACGTTTACGTCCGCGTCCGCCAGCCGGACGGAACCATCGTCGCCACGCCGGAATCCGACGTTCAGGACATGACCTCGGAGGTCACCCGGCAGGCGCCCGAATACAGCGACCTCCGCGAAAAGCACGTGGCCGTCAAGGGCCTGGTTCCCGGCAGCGTGCTCGAATATCAAGTCCATGACCAGGTGTTCGCGCCTCTTATCCCCGGGCAGTTCTGGCTGGCCTATGATTTCACCAAAACCGGCATCGTGCTGGACGAAGAACTTCAGGTGAGCGTCCCGAAAGACCGCCCGCTCAAGATGAAGAGTACCGACATCCAGCCTACCTCGGAGGTTCAGGGCGACCGGCGCATTTACACCTGGAAGAGCAGCAATCTGGAGCACAAGGAGCAGCCTCCGCACCAACTCGGCGATTTCCCGCCTCCCGAAGTTCTATTGAGCACCTTCCAGACCTGGGATGAAGTCGGGCGCTGGTGGTTGGGAATGGAAAAACCCCGGATGGCGCCGACGCCCGAGATTCGCGCCAAGGCGGCCGAGCTCACCAAGGGCCTGGCGACCGAGGAGGCAAAGCTTCGGGCGATTTACGAATACGTCGCCAAGGATTTCCATTACATCGGCGTTTCCTTCGGCATCGGGCGCTATCAGCCGCACGCCGCTTCCGTTGTCCTGAGCAACTCTTACGGTGATTGCAAGGACAAGCACACGCTGCTGGCCTCGCTGCTTCAGGCGGCGGGCATCGAAGCTTGGCCGGTCCTCATCAATTCCTCGCGGCGGATCGATCCGGATGTCCCTTCTCCCGGGCAATTCGATCACATGATCACCGTGGTGCCGCAAGAGGGAAAGCTTCAATGGATGGACACAACCAGCGAGCTGGCTCCTCTGGGCCTGCTGGTTGTTCCCTTGCGGGGAAAAGAAGCGCTGGTGGTTCCCGACGGCCAGCCGCCGCACCTGGCCATGACTCCGGCCGAGCCGGCCCAGGCGGATATCAGCACGTTTGATTTTGAAGGCGCCCTGACCGACGCCGGGGCCGTGACCGCGAAAGTCCGATTTACCGAGAGCGGCGACGCGGCGCTGGCGACCCGGCTCGCTTTTCGCAGCGTCTCGCAATCGCAGTGGAAGGACCTGGCTCAGAAGGTTTCCTATATTTTCGGTTTCGGCGGCACCGTTTCAAACGTCAGTGCCTCTTCGCCCGGCGATCTCGACCATCCGTTCGATCTTTCCTATGACTATTCCAGGAAGCAACTCGGGGACTGGGAGAACCATCGGATGACCGCCCCGCTGCCGCCGATCGGCTTACCGGGCGTCAGTGAGGAGAAGGAGAAAGCCTCCTTTCCAATTATCCTGGGCGTGCCGTCCCGGGCGGATTATCAGGGCGCGGTCGAGGTCCCGAAGGGATACTCGGTGACGCTTCCCGCCGCCGTGGATCTGGTCAAGCCCTACGCCGAATACCATTCTACTTATTCTTTCAAGGACGGCGTGGTCCGCGCGGAGCGGCACATCGTGTTGAAAGAAAGCCAGGTTCCCGCCGCCCAGCGCGACGACTATCGCGCCTTCCAAAAGGCCGTCAGCGACGACGCAAACCAGTACATCGTCTTCAACGCCGGCACGGAAACGGCCGGCGGGAATCCGGGCAGCCCGGAATTTCAGAAGGCGATGCAGGACGTGCAGAGCGCGTGGCTTCGCCAGGATTTTCGTGCCGCGCTGACCGCCGCCCAGCATGCGGTGGAGCTCGACCCGAGGTCGGTCCCCGCCTTGCGCACTGCTGCCCAGCTACACATGCTGCTGGGCGAGGATGATGAGGCAATCAAGACCATGCGCAAGGCCGTCAGCGTGAATCCGGCGGACGCAAGCAATTACATGGTTCTGAGTGGAATGCTGGTGGCCGCCCATCGGCGCGAAGAAGCCGAACAGGTCCTGCGCGATTGCCTGAAGCAGGACCCACAAAGCGTCCCGGCTCGGGTGGGCCTGGCCCAGACGCTCGCCCTTGACGAGAAATACTTCGACGCCGCCGCGGTCTATGAGGACGGCCTCAAGCTTCAACCCGAAAACACGGCGTACTTGGAAGGGCTGGGAAACGCTTATGCGAAGGCTGGAGTCCGCGACAAGGCCGCAGCCGCCTTCGAAAAAGCCGCGAAAATCGACTCCTCGCCGCTAACGTGGAACAACGCAGGCTATTTCATGGCAGAGGCCGATTTGGACCTGCCGGAAGCCGAGCATTTTGCCAAGATGGCGGTCGAGGCGGCTGAAAGTGATACGTTCAAACTCAGCCTCGATAACCTCCAGGACAAGGATTTGGTTGCGGTCCGCAGTCTTTGTCACTATTGGGACACCCTTGGCTGGGTCTACTTTCGGGAAGGTAAACTTCCCGAGGCCAGGAAATTCCTGGAAGCAAGCTGGGCGCTCGGCCAGGAGCCCGTCGTCGCCGACCACTTGGGACAGGTGGAGGAAAAGCTGGGGAATAAACAAACCGCCATCCGCTATTTCGCGTTTTCCCTGGCGACGAACCAGGTGATCAAGTATAAGGTTGGCGGCCATACCGTGGAGATGGATACGGGCCCGGACCGCAAGGCCACGCAGAAGCGCCTGGCCCACTTAGTGGGCCCCAGCAAGGCGGATGCGCTCGCTCAAAGTGCGGGCAGCGAGCTGTCCCGCATGCGGACTTATTGGTTCAACCGGGGCGCCCTAAAGCCCGGCGCGGGCGAGTTCTTCGTGCTCATCGGCTCCGGAGGGCTGGCGAAGAACGCCAAGTTCATCACCGGCTCGGAAGAGTTGCGCCCGGCCGCCAAATCACTCCAAACTATTCGCTTCAACCAGCCGTTCCCTGATGACGCGCCCACCTTGACTTTGCGTCGCGGCGTGCTTTATTGCAGCAGTATGACGCCAAAGTGCAATTTCGTTCTCCTCACGCCCGAAACCGTCAGCTCTGTCAAGTAGTGCTTGAATTCTTCGCCTAGAACTATCGCCCGAAGCGCACCACGAGGCCGGTGGCGAGGCGTACTTGCGTGTGGTGATCGGGGCTCAGGTTGGCGTGCAGCCAGTCGGCCTGCACGGCGCGAAACCAGAGCGGCCCCGCCAGCTTGATATCCACGCCGCCTCCCAGCGCCGTGGCAAAGGCGTTGCCGGTTTGGAGGGACCTGAACGCGGCCGGTGGACACGAAGTCGGAGTGCAGGGGGAGCCCGTTGCCGGAGAAATGTATGTGACGGTGTTGGTCCCGTGGATGATTCCAACCATGGCATGAGCGAAGGGAATGACGCGGGGAATGTGGGGGATGGAAACCTCGGGCCCGAGAAGCAACGTCGTTTGGTTTTCCTTGACGCTGCCTGCCGACGCAATCTGGGTTGGCGACGCGTACTGCCGGCTTACGTCAGCAACTAGACCCACCAGCGGAAGAGGCTTGACCTCGAGCGAGCCGTCCCAGCCGTTGAGGCTGAAACCGCCCACACCAGTGTTGTATTTGGCGTGGATATACGTGTAGCCGCCAAAAACGGCCACGTGAGGAATGATCTGCGCGGAGGAATCGAGCGGGAGACCCAACATCAGCAAAGCCAGGAGCAGCCATCGGCGCATCGCGCACCTCCTTTGGAGGTCGTGATGCGTATTGTACACGGTTGCTTATCTATTCACAAATTACCGGTCGGGACATTTTGACCCTGCTCCGACGGGCCGCTCGTCCGGTCCCAGCGAAGGCTGCTGCAACAAACCAAGCCGAAGCCGGCGGCATTGTGACTCCTTGAAGCGGTTCGCTCCGCCGGCCGGCAAGCCCTCCTCCCAAGCTACGGCCTGGCTTCAAAAACCAGATTGAACGGGGTCTCGGCGGCGCGGCGGAATCGCGTGAATCCTCCGTCCGTCACCACCTTGCGGATGCGCTGCTCTCCCGCCTGCGCTCCCAGGCCCGCGCCGACCTCCTGCGCCAGCGAAGCGGGTGTGCAGATCATCGTCGAAACCGAGTACATCAGGCGGCCGATGGGATTGTGGTTTTCCTGCGCAAGATCGTGGGCAAAGGGTTCGACAATCATCCAGGTGCCGTCCGGCTTCAGCGAGCTGCGCACGTGTTTCGCCGCCCCCACCGGGTCGCCCATATCGTGAAGGCAATCGAAGAAGGTGACCAGGTCGTAGCCGCCGTTCACGGGATAACTCTTGGAACTGGCGACCTCAAAAGTGATCTGGTCGAGCAGGCCGTCGCGCCCGGCCACATGGCGCGCGTATTCGATGGAGCCGCTGTGGTAATCGAAACCGTAGAACTTCGACTTGGGAAACGCCCTGGCCATGAGCATGGTGGAGGCGCCGTGCCCGCAGCCGACGTCCGCCACCGCGGCG
>JAHEKS010000282.1 GCA_024638215.1 Acidobacteriota bacterium
GAAGACTGGGAGCGCGGTTTCCGTGGGTGGCTCCTAACCCACGTAGCGAAGCTCGTGAAGCAGACTGCCTCCCAGGCTGGGCCGCCCCAGCAGACCTCCTCGAGGGCGCCTCGGCGGATAACCACGAGGCTCCCGTCTCAAGCCACCAGGAAGCTCGCGAAACCGTCCAAGGGTGTGCCGCGACAGCTGACGAACACGATGAGAACGTTCAGTGCCGCCGTCAGGGCTGGTAAGCTCAGCAGGGTCGGCCCCGCTGAGCGCGTTGCTGGCGAATTTGAGCTTGCAAGGTTGAGCCTCTAGGGTGGTTTTGGTTCCGTGAGTTCAAAATAAAGGACGTGGCGTCCCTAGGAACGGCTGCCTTCCTTCCCTTGCTCGCCAGAACCGACGCCAGCGAACTGGTTCGAAGGAACGCATACGCGCTTATGGACGCCATCCCAGCTCTTCCGAACCCTGACCTCTTCGAAGCGACGCTGCAAGCGGCACTGTCGGAGGAGGAAACAGCGGTCAGGTGGTCAGCCTTGGAATTCCTTTCAAACCACGGCACGCGGGAGGCAGCCGAAGAAATTGCGAACGCTGAGCCAACTCAAAATGCGGAGGGGCAGCGGAGGCTCTCCGACGTACGGTTCAGCATTTTGGCTAGGGAAAATCCCGTTCAGGTCCTGATACAGCTCCTTGATGCTTCCGAAGAGGCCGAAAGACCGATCCTCGACTTTGCAAAGAACTTCCACAAGTACCAGACAGTGATTAAAGAACTCCGGACGCAGGCCGCGCCGCTGAGCCCGCAGGCTCTGGCGCGTATGCTTCGCCTTGTTGACCCTGACGTCCGCGAATTCGCAGCCTCGAAACTCGTCCAGTCCGACCAGCTGTCGCCCGAGCAGGCGGCGTCGCTGGTCCGAGACGAGTCCCCCAATGTCAGAGCCCTAGCCCTGGAGTGGTTGGCGAGCCACGGTGGGCCCTATGATGAAAAGGAGATTCAGAAGGCGATCCAGGGACCAGAGCGTGGGAAAGCCATGTCGGCCGAGCAGGGGGATCATATCAGGGTCGAGTTCTTCCGCCGCATGCCTCTGGCCGAGCTCAAGATCAGAATTGATTGGTACGATGTAAACGGCCCCCTTGCGTATATGACAGCCGGGCTCGAGCATTTCGAGTCAGAGGGCGCTGCCGTCCGCAAAGACCTTGCGGACGGGTTTCAGGCGATCCACGATGCTTCGGCCGAACGTCTCGCGCGCGACTTCGGCGGCGACGCCAAAGGGATAGTTGCCCGGTTCAAAGAGGGTGGACCATTTATCCGCACCCAATTCATCAAGGCCGCGCTGGCGATTCTGGCGAGGATGGGGGAGCGGCCTGACGCGCACTTCGCGAGGGAGTTTGTGACGCAGCAGGAGGGCGACGTCCAAAAGCATGCGGTCGCGCTGCTAGGCAGATGCGGCGACCCAACAGATGCAGAAACCCTCTTGACGGTAGCCAGGGGGTCGAGGGGCGAGGTCAAGCGGCTTGCCGTAGAGGGGGCACTCCGACTGGGGCAGGGCTCCTTCGACGCCCTTCTAACCAGCGGGGACCATGAACTAGTCACGCACGCCCTAAGGTGGGCACTCGACAAGGACATAGCCGACCTACCCAAGAGACTTGAACCCCTCCTCGCGCACGAAGACAGCACGCTGCGGGAAAAAGCCCTGGCGGTCCTATCCAAGAAGCTTCGGGGCGAGGACATGGAAAGGCTCCTCAAGGCGTACGTCGCGAAGGAATCGTACTATTACAACGTCGTGTGCTGGCTCGATCGCATCCTCTACTCCCCGCCGCCGATGCGGGAGTTCTTTAGGCGCGAATTAGCGTCCAAACTTGGCCCGTGAGCCGGGGTCTGCCAGCGAACGCAGCACCAGATCGCCGCGACCGACGCCGAAATTGACAACCTGGTTTACGAGCTTTACGGGATCACGGACGAAGAGCGCAAAGTCATCGAGGGAGGTAAAAGCGGGAAGTAAACAAAAGCGTCGGGCGGGGGATCACGGTATAATACGGCAGGAGAGCCGCGGCACACGCATGCCGGTGGCAACCGTTTTCGAGAATCTCGAGGACGGCATGACGATTGACGAAATCGTCGAGCAATTCGCCGTGACCCGCGAACAGGTGAAAGCCGTCCTGGATTTTGCCGCCCGTAGTCTGCAAACCTCTAACCGCCGCTAAGGCGCATTCTCTTCGACCACGGCGTTCCGCGAGGCTTGGCCCGCTGGTTCCAAGGCCACACCGTGCTTGAGGCCGCAGCCCGTGGATGGGATAGTCTGAGCAATGGCGAGTTGCTCGCTGCTGCCGAAGGCGAGGGCTTTGACGTGCTGCTCACGACCGACAAGAACTTGCCCTACCAACAGAATCTCGCGGGCCGCGAAATTGCAGTCGTGATTTTGGGGAGAGCCCGGTGGAAGTTGATCGAGCGCGCCGCTCCGCGAGTTCTCGCTGCCGTCGAGGCGGCCAAACCCGGCAGCCTCACCGTGGTGAATATTCCGGCATCGTAAGCGTGCCCGCGCCGTGGGGCGCGGATTAGAGGATGGCTCCGCGACCACGAGGAGAAACAATCCCACAGCCGACGCGGGGCAGCGGATGCTGGAATTGAACAAGGAAAAACATTCCGGCGCTGTAGCGGCGATGTCCTCATCGCCGCGCGCCCCTACGGGCGCGAGCGCTATAAAAGCCGCCGGTGGGGACACGGGCGCTACAGATTTGGAGCGCAAGATCGCCGCGACCGACCGCGAGATTGACGACTTGGTCTACGAGCTTTACGGCATCACCGCCGAAGAGCGCGAAATCGTCGAATCTGGGTGATGACGCCCAACCTCAGAGCCGCTGGTAATGCGTCAAGGCAAGGAGTAGAATACAGGGCGATGGCCTTCAAAGTGTTCCTGAGCTATAGCCTTGACCCGGCCGAGCAGGCGCTGGCGTGGCGCCTGCAGACCTTGGCGACAGCGCACGGGATCGAGATGTTCGTGCCGAGGCATGGGCTGGTCCGTACTGGTCAGCCGGAAAGATCCTGGCGCGCGGTTCAGAATGCCATCGATCGCGCGGACTGCGTTCTGGCCATCATTACGGCCAGGGCGAGCCCGAACGTACAAAAAGAGCTTCAGTATGCCCTGAGCAAAAAAGGAAAGCTCGTCATCCCGATCGTGCATTCGGACCTTGCCGGCGGTGCGTTTGCTCGCCAATTTCCCCGAATATTCTTCTTTTCCCCCTGGGACCCTGCAGGAAAGGTCGAGGCGGAAATCGCCCAGTTTCTTAAGCAGCGGAAGACCGACAAGGAGAAACAGCAGGCTATAGGGGCCCTTGCGGCCTTAGGGATTGGACTGCTTCTACTCTTCGCGCTCAGCGAAAAATAGTGCGCATCGCCGTCGTTGACAGCTCTCCGCTTATCGCGCTCGCGCATTGGGGTCTCGCCCAAGAAATCTCGCAGTTCTTCGATAAGGTATTGGTTCCCCGCGCCGTGCAGCGAGAAGTAAATAAAAAGGCGCGCTTTCGCTATCGTCTTAACCGCCTCTTTGCCACAGGAAAATTCGAGAGGTGCGCCGTCGCCGACCCGGGGAACGTCCAGCTTCTTCAGGAGGGGCTGAACGAAGGGGAGGCCGAAGCTCTGAGCCAAGCGCAGGAGAGACGGTCGAAAGAAGAAGCCGAACTGTTCTTCATCGGCGATGAGAGGCAGGCCAGGGACAGGTGCCAGCAACTTAAGCTAAAGGCTGTCGGAACCGTCCGCCTTCTGGCGCGCCTGAATCTCGACGGCTTCGCTGACAGCCCCGCAGCCTTGGTCCGCAAACTGCGCCGCGATCTGCGTTTTCGGGTATCCGAAGAGGTCGTTCGAGAAGCTATCGCGTTGGCTGCGGAGCCGATCTGATAGCCGCGTCCCGACACGGTTCTCCGAAGCCCGGTTTCAATTCCAGTCTCCCGGGCTGGCGTCGCAGACGGCTACGTCGCAACCGCGTATTTTGCGGCTTATTCGGTTTGCATGTTGGGGGCGCTTATATGGCCTACCAGTTAGTTCAGGAGTTCAGATTCGATAAGGTAGACTACAGCTACGACCGGCGTGGCGACGTGCTGGATGTGTCCTTCGGACCTCCCGCCCCGGCGATTGCTCTGCAAGTCGAGGACTGGCTGGCCGTTCAAGTGCGGATTAACCCTCCCGCGTTTCAGGGCATCACGATCGTGGGCTTCAAAAAGATATTTGAGAAGATCAACCGTCATATTGAAAGTGAGCTTCCCGAACGCATGCAGCGACTGGCATCGGCAAGGCTTTTGTTAGCCTACGACGATGAATCGGATACGCTGAAGATGCGAGTCCTGGAGGAGCCCGAGGCCGCTCAGCCTTTGCCTCCGGGGGCGGGGATACCCTCGATCTTCGAGCCTCTATCAGCAGCCTCCGGCGCCGGCACCGACCAGTCACTGAGACATGTCTACGTCGAAAGGTCGCTTCCCTCAAAGGATATTATCGGCCTAAAAATCCTGCGCTTTACAGAATGCGGCCAGGCTGCGATGGAGGGCCTCGTCGGAGCAATTGTGGATACCCTCCTCGAGCCCGGCACGCAACGCGACGAGAACCTTCACCTGATAACCAATGCACTGGTCCAGCAGGTGGACTGGCAAGGATTCGCCGCCCAAGCTGGATAGCCCCGCTGCAAGTTCTCCCGAAGGCCCGCTCCCGGCGGCGCACGCCGCCGCTAAAGGTCACAGCCGCGTGGCGACGGGAGGTCGCCGCCACCGGCCGCTCGCCGTTTGCTACTGGCTGCTCGCCGCCCGCCACCTGCCGGCTATGAATCGCGACTCGGGACTCGAAAATCGAAATTCAAGAACCGTCAATCGGCAGTTGAAAATCGGCAATCCCGAGTCCCGAATCCCCAGTTCCCTTTGTCTTGCTCGTCACTCGTCACTTGCCACTCGTCACTGCTTTTTCATTGCGGCTTGGGCGCGGCACTTCATTTCTTCGGGCGGAACGTCTTCGACGTGCGTGGCAATTCCCCAGAGCGTACGCGGGCGTGGCGGACGCGCGCGCTGGGGGGCCCCGCGGCCCCGGCCATGCAGGACAACCAGCCGCCTTGGCGCGAGACATTATGTCCTCTTGACAAATCAATAGTCAGGTGGTAAAAGTCAGTTATAGTTTATCGTTACCACAAAGTGAAACGCTGAGGTATCAGAACGTAACGCAAGCCGGCCGGGGACCCGGCACGGCAAGGCCCTCGCCGAAACTCTGGTGGATCCGCACTGCGGGACGCGGATACGCCGCCCGCACCGCAGTTGAGCGAATCCGCGACCATCAAGCGCCCGATGCATGGGCGTACCACCCTGCCTCGCGGCGTGAAGGAGGCTCCCATGCGAGCGAAATTCCTGGTTCCGTTGCTGGCATTGCTGTTATCTCCCGCCAGCGGCCTTGTGGCGCAGCAGCTCCTCCCAGGCCACGCTTACGGCCGCGGATACGGCATGCCGAAGCACGAATCTGACGCGGTGAAGTCGTACGTGACCGCCGCAAGCCAGGGGAATGCCGCATCCGCTCAACTTCCGGCGGTCAATCTGAAGATCCGCGCCGCATTGGTCACAGCGGATCTTAAGGTTCAGCCCATACCGAAACTGAGCCTCGAGTTGCGCGCGGTGGGCGCGCCCGCGGGCGCCGAGCCCATTCAGGTGACAACGAGCTTCGAAGGCACGGCCGAAATTGCACTCGCGGCCGGGCGCTACCGCGTGAATACACCTCATCCCGTCGATTTTGAAGGCAAAACGTACACCTGGGACTTCGAGGTTACGCTGGAGCCACCCGAAAAGTCTTTGGAGCTGAGCCGCGACAACGCCAAGGTCACGGAAGCTACAGTCCCTCCGGCCGGCGAGCCCGATCTCTCAGCCCAGTTCCGGCAGCTTCAACCGTGCGTGGTGACGGTTCGAAGCGAGATCGGACACGGGACCGGATTCATCCTGGATCGTTCCGGCCTGATTC
>JAHEKS010000283.1 GCA_024638215.1 Acidobacteriota bacterium
CAGATTTGCAGTGCCTTACGAAGAAGTGTGACATTTAAAAACGATGTCACACTGCCAGCCGCCGAAAATCCCGCTAAGTCGTTGATTCTACGTTCGAGCCACCCCTAAAAGTGTGACATTTCTCTGATTCCTTATCATTAACCATCCCAATGTCTCTCTTCTCCCCTTTTAGTTTCAACGACTTCCAATCCACACCGCACCCACTACGATGCACACCAACCCTCCCGATTCATAAACGAAGCCCATTCAAAGCGAATTTGCGGCCGAACGAACCCGCTTGGGAGGGACAATTCGCTCGAAGTTGCAGCGCACTCGGCGCTTTGGCGGGTCCGTACGGGCCAATTCGTGGCCGTGCTTTCCGCCGGGAGAGAGAATCGAAACATGCTACTTACGCCCGACGACCGCGAGGTTCATGGCCCTCGCTCTCTTCCCCGTTCGGGGACTACGCCGCGCGAGTTTCAACCGGGAATTTTCAAACCCTGCTTGCACCCCGGCGGCAAATCCATTATCGTCACCCTCCAGGGAAAGTCGGCCTGGGAGTGAGCCGGCGGCGGCGGCCCATTAGGAAGCGGGTAGCCGCAGGAAGCGACCGATGGAGTTAAAGGTAAAGAGCAAGGCGGCGCGACGAACGCTGGTGGCGGTCTCGATCGTGGTGTTCGTCCTCCTGGTGAGCTACGTCGCCCGAACCTATGTGGCGAGCGTGCTGGCACAGAAACCCTCCATTCACAATCTCGAATGGGCCATCAGGCTGGACCCGCGCGACGCCGATTATCACCTGGCTCTGGGGCGCCTCTACGAGTATTTGCCCACCAGCGCCCAGCCCGAGAAGGCCATGGCGGAATTCCGCCGCGCCGCCGAATTGAGCCCTTACGACCCCCGGCCGTGGCTGGAGCTTGCGGCCGCCTCCGAATTCCAAGGGGATGTTTCGAAGGCGGAGGAGTACTTGCGCCGGGCCAACGACATCGCCCCCCATCTGCCGATTTATCAGTGGCCCATCGGCAACTATTATCTGCTGCACGGCAACATCACCGAAGCGTTCCGGCACCTGCGGGTGGTGCTGGCGGGAACGCGGACCTACGACCAGATTCTCTTCAGCACGGCCTGGAAGGCCTCGGGGAACGCCGACGTGATTTTGGACCAGCTCATTCCTCCCAATCTGGACGCGGAATTCAGCTACCTGTACTACCTGCTGGCTCACAAGCAGTTCGCGGAGACCCTGCCCGTCTGGAAGAGAATCGTAGCCAGCCCGGACAAGTTTCCCCCGCGGGAGGTCGGCGGGTACATCGAGGACTTGATCAACGCCCGCCAGCCGGCGGAAGCCTATCAGGTCTGGAAAGACATGCAGGAGAAGGGCGTGATCCACTACGCCGGGGACGGCAACAACCTGATCACTAACGGCGATTTTGAGGACGAGATGCTGAAGATGGGGTTCGGCTGGCGCATCGAGCCCGCGGAAGGCGTCTACGCGGGCCTGGATACGGTGGACTATCACTCGCCCAGCCACTCGCTGCTGATTCAGTTTTCAGGTAATAGCAATATCAACTATCATGGCATTTATCAATATGTGAAGGTAAATCCCAATACTTCCTACCGCCTTCAGGCCTACCTGAAGACGGAAGGTATCACCACGAACAGCGGCCCGCGGCTGGAGGTCCGCGACGCTTACGACGCGGGCGCGCTCGCGAAATCCACCGACGACCTGACGGGCACCTCGAACGGCTGGACCTCGCTGCTTCTCGATTTCAAGACCGGACCGAAGACCGAGCTCCTGGTGGTGAGCCTGAGGCGCCTGCCCAGCCAGAAGCTCGACAACCTTATCGCCGGGAAAGTGTGGCTGGACGACGTGCGATTGACGGCCATCCAGCCCTGAGCCTGCCGGCTCCCGCCCCGCAGGCCTCGGCGTCCGGCGCGGGCCGCGCCGCGAGCGCCGCCCTTGCAGCCGCAGGTTTCAGCACTCGAGCTTCGAGCGAAAACAGGAGGCGCAGCCATTCGCAAAATCCCCATCGCCCGGGTTGAGCTCGACGCGCGCGAGTTCGCCGCCGTGCGCAAGGTGCTGGAGAGCGGGCGCCTGCGCGCGGGCCGCGTCACGCAGGCCTTCGAGAACGAGTTCGCGCGCGCCGCGGGCGCGCGTCACGCGGTCGCGGTGAATTCGGGCACTTCCGCGCTGTTTCTTGCCTATCGTGCGCTACTCGAACCCGGCGACGAAGTCATCGTTCCGGATTTCACGTTCGCCGCTACGGCCGCGATGGTTGTTGCAGCGGGATGCAAGCCGGTGTTCGCCGATGTGGACCCGGAAACCTGCACGCTCGATCCTCACGAAGTCGAGCGGCGGCTCACGCGCCGGACGCGCGCAATCGCTCCCGTGCATTTATTCGGCGGCCCGGCGGATGTGGCGGCGCTCGCGGGATTGGCGAAACGGCACGGCTTGCGAGTCGTCTGGGACGCGGCGCAGGCGCACGGCGCGGAATTCGGCGGCCGCGACGTAGGCTCGTTTCCGGACGCCGTCTGCTATTCCTTCTACCCCACCAAAAACATGACGGCCGGCGAAGGCGGCATGCTGACCACTTCCGATGCGAAACTGGCGCGCAAACTGCGCTTGCTGAGCTCGCACGGCGAGGCCAGCCGCTATTCTCATATCCTGCTCGGCTACAATTTCCGCCTCACCGACATCGCCGCCGCCATCGGGCGAGTGCAATTGCGCAAGCTCCCCGCGGCGCTTCGCCGCCGCCGCGAGAATGCCCGCATCCTGACGCGAGGGGTCGCAGGTCTTCACGGCATCACGACTCCGAGGGCCGGCTCGGGCGCGAATCACGCGTATTGCCTGTACACGATTGTCCTGGAACCCAAGGCGCTGGGGATGAATCGCGACCAATTCCAGCGCGCGCTGCTGCGCCACGGCGTCGAAACCGCCGTGCACTATCCCTTGCCGCTTCATCGCCAGCCCATTTTCCGCGGCTATGGCAGCGACCGCGATTTTCCCGTCAGCACGCGCCTGGCCGAATGCGTCGTGTCGCTTCCGGTCCATCCGGGACTCACGCGCCCGGACCTCGAACGGATCGTGCAAGCGGTTCGCGAAATAGTTTCCACGAGGAAGTGAGGCAGCGGCTCAGGGCGCCGGAAAGAGCGATTTCAAGCATGGCCACGCTTGCTGAGAAACTGAAAACGTGCGGGGTGGTCGGCGCGGGCGGAGCGGGTTTCCCCACCGGCGTTAAGGCCTCCGCGCGCGCCGAGTTCGTGATTGCCAACGGCGCCGAATGCGAGCCCCTGCTCCACAAAGACGCCGAGCTCATGGCGCACTTTCCGGCTGAAATTCTCTCCGGCCTGAAGATGATGATGGAGGCGACAGGCGCCGCGCGCGGCAAGTTCGGAGTAAAGAGCAAGAACCAGGCGGCGGTCGAAGCCATCCAATCGCGCCTGGACGCGGCCTTGGTTGACTTGGTGCTGCTCGGCGACTTCTATCCCTCCGGCGACGAATTCGAGCTGGTGCCCGCCGCCACGGGCCGGCTGGTTCCCGCGGGAGGAATTCCCTTGCAGGTCGGCTGCGTGGTCGCGAACGTCGAAACGCTCTACAACGTGCACCAGGCGGAGCGCGGCGAGCCGGTGACTCGGAAACTCATCACCGTCGCCGGCGCAGTTGCCAAACCTCAAACTCTCTGGGCGCCGATCGGGACGCCCTTCCGCGACCTGCTGCCGCTCGCGGGCGGCGCGACGGTGCGCGATTTCGGCGTCTTCGTCAGCGGCGTGATGATGGGCACACTCACCTTCTCGCTCGACGAGGTGATCACCAAAACGACTGGCGGACTGATCGTTCTCCCACGGGACCATTACCTCGTCTCGCGCAAGGAACGCCCGCCGCAGGCCATGCACCGCATTGGCCGCTCGGCTTGCGACCAGTGCAGCTATTGCACCGAGTTCTGTCCCCGCTATCTGCTCGGCTACGAAATCGTGCCACACAAAGTGATGCGCGGCCTGGCGTTTTCAGCCAGCGGCGCCAAACAGTGGAACCAGTGGGCGGAGCTCTGCTGCGGCTGCGGCCTTTGCACGCTCTACGCCTGCCCGGAGGATTTGTATCCCAAAGAAGCGTGCGATCAGGCCAAGCGCCACCTGCGCGAGGCCGGCATCAAATTCCGCCAGCAGAAGCCGGTGGAGATTCATCCTATGAAAGAGGGCCGGCGTGTGCCGCTGGCCATGCTGCGCAAGCGGCTCAAGCTGGAGGAATACGAGCGCCCCGCACCTTTCGCGGAGCTCGACCTGCGGCCGCCTGCTGTGCGGCTGAAACTCTCACAGCACGCGGGCGTGCCGGCGCACCCGGCCGTCCGCTCCGGGCAGAAAGTGAAAACCGGGGATGCGGTCGCCACCCTGGAAGCAGCGGAAATGGGCGCGCACATCCACGCCAGCATTCGCGGCACGGTCGGGGCCGTGACCGAGCATTACATCGAAATCGTCGCCTGATTGCCTGTTGACGATGTCGTGCTGAGCGAAGCGAAGCATCTGCTTTTTCGAGCCGTCGAGAAATGACGAGATTCTTCGTCGGCCCAATACAAACCATCGGGCCGCCTCAGATTGACAGCCTGCGATCGGGCTTTGACAAATTCCTGAGAGCCGCCGCCGGGAGGATTGCAATGGAACTCAACGCGCTGGGATTGATCGAGCTCACGAGCATTGCCGCCGGATTCGAAGTTTGCGACGCCATGCTGAAGGCCGCGGCGGTGCGGCTGCTGCTGGCGCGCAGCATCTGCTCCGGCAAGTACATGGTGCTGGTGGCGGGCGACGTGGCCTCGGTGAACGCCAGCGTGGAGGCGGGAGCGCACGTGGGGCGCCATTCGCTGATTGACAGCTTCGTAATTCCCAACGTGCACGAATCCATCGCCCCGGCCATCAGCGGCATCAATAAGGTTGAACAGATGGAGGCGCTGGGGATCATCGAATCGTTCTCGGTGGCTTCCCTGATCGAAGGCGCCGACGCCGCGGTCAAAACCGCTGCGGTGCAATTGATCGAAATTAGGCTGGCGATGGCGCTGGGCGGCAAAGCGTTCGCGACCCTCACGGGCAGCGTGGCCGCAGTCACAAGCGCCGTGGAAGCGGGCGCGGCGGTGGTCGCCGCCAAAGGGCTGCTGACCAACAAAGTGGTCATCCCGCGACCCCGGCCTGAACTCCTGCAAGAGATGATTTGACGACGCCCCGTGCCTCAATAACCCCAGGGGACGCCCGCGATCCGATTCCTCAGGTCCAGGAAGATCATGTGCATCATGATGAGGTGGCAGTCTTCGACGAGCTGCATGTGAGTGGAAGGCACCACGGCGGCGCGGTCGAGCAGCTCGATCATCTTGCCGCCGCGGCCCGAAAAGCCCACCGTCGTGGCTTGCTTCGCGCGCGCCAGTCGGAGCGCTTTCAGAATATTGGGGGAATTGCCGCTGCCGCTGATCGCGAAGGCGACGTCCTGCGGCCGAATGAAATTTTCCATCTGCCCGGCGAAAACGTCTTCGAAGCTCGCATCGTTGGCCCAGGCGGAAATCATCGGCACGTTGTCGGTGAGCGACATTATGCGAAGGTGGCGGGCATCCTTCGCTCCTGGTTCCTTCGTCGCACCCGGCGCGGTTCCCTTCCCCAAATCGCAGGCAATATGCGAGGCGAGCGCCGCGCTGCCGCCGTTGCCGAACACGAAAATCGTACGTTCCTTGCTGTACGCCCGAAAAAGGACGTCGGAAATCCGCTGGACGTCCTCAAACGGAAGCTGGTCGATGATCTCTCTCAGCTTGTTGGCGTATCGCCTGGCACTTTCCACTTGGTGTTCCTCTCGTTTGGAAGAATTGAACTGACGCTGGCGGCTACGATGCTCCGGCAACCCCAACGAACCGCTCCGCTGTCATATTGCCATAAAACCTGATGCGCTCGGCAGGTTAATCGCAATTCCTGCCATTGCTCTTCGTGAGCAACC
>JAHEKS010000045.1 GCA_024638215.1 Acidobacteriota bacterium
GAATCGGGAGTTCCAAACCGGGGCATTCCACGTTCAGCCCAGCGAGTCCACGATCGTGATCGCATCGCGGATGTAGTTTGGACAGTGAGTCATGATAAGGTCCCTGCGAAGTGCCTCTTCGCGCCCCTCTTTGGTGAACAGGTCTACTCCCAATAGCTCACGGCAAGTTATGGCGCCATGACGTTTCTTGAACTCGGCGACAAATCGGGAAATGCGGCCGAATAATTCCGCTTCTTTGTCCACGTCACCATGGACAGGCTTAGTGTTTCCGTGCCTCAGTCCCAGCACGAGATACCCGCTGGCCACTGCCCCGCACTCACCTCCTACCCCGGAGCCACCCGCGAGAGCATTGGCCATGCGCCGTGCCACCATCGGATCAATTCCGAAATCCGCTGCGTAGACCTCCAACACCGATTGGGAACAGTGGAAACCCATTTCAAACTGCCGAAGGGCTCTATCTACGCGAACCTCGGTCGGAATACCCGATGATGGGATTTTGCTTCCGCCCTCTCCACGCTGCGGCAGGCCGTTTGCCACAGCCAAAGTTGGAGCTAGTGAACAGGCGGTGAAAAGAAAACACCGGCGTCCCAGTTGGGAGGGTCTTCGCCCAGGCATGGTTCTATCGGCATCTTGTTCCATTTTGTCGGTCGCTCCTTTCTGTCAAAAGTATGATGCGCGCAATGAGCAGCGCGTCGAGGGTGGCTGCGTCGGGACACGATCGGCGCGCTTGAGAAAGCAATTTTTCCCTCAGTCCCCAGATTGGAAGAACTCCCAGCGTGAATTCGACACACAAAGTGGTAGATTTAGATTGGAGTCTCAGATGAATACCCAACAAGGAGACCGCCATTATGAAGGACCATATCGAGCTCAGTTGCCCACTTTGCGGCGTCAAGGCTTGTGGATATGAACCCAATGAGAAGAAGCCACCTCTGTTCTGCCCCATGCCCGGGGAAAAAGAGCAATTGTCAGCCGTTGAGCGAACTTATCTCGAGGACGAAGAGCTGCGAAAGTGGGTGTGCGAATCCGCGCGCACGGAGGCGTCCGGGTATTGTCGCAGCACACGCATTGAGGAGATCATGGATTTTGCCCGCCGCATCGGGGCTACCCGGCTGGGAATCGCTCATTGCGTCGGCCTCATGGAGGAAGCCAAAGCCGCTCGCGAGATCTTTCTCCGCAACGGCTTCGCTGTGGACGCCATCTGCTGCAAAGTGGGCTCGATCGAAAAGGAAAAAGTCGGGTTGAAGGACGAAGAGAAGGTGCATCCGGGCCAGTTCGAGGCCTTATGCAACCCGGTTGCCCAGGCTGAACTTTTGGCCCAAGCCGGCACGCAACTGAATGTCCTCATCGGGTTGTGCGTGGGCCACGACAGTCTGTTCTTCAAGTATTCACGCGCGCCCGTGACCGTGCTGGTGGCCAAAGATCGTGTCCTGGGACACAATCCCGTTGCGGCCCTGTACACGAGCGGCTCGTACTATCGGCGATTGAAGAAGCAGCAGACCCAGGGAATCGACGCCTGACTCGCTTCTTTATGCTCTGACGCGCCATGCATGCCCATCCTCGCAGGAAAAGCCTCGAGATGGCATTCCGCCCGCGTATGTACGTGGAGGATCGAAGTTGGCGAGGACCGCGTGCAGGCAAAGGCCGGCTAAGTGATCGAGCCAGGGCCCAAAGAAACTGGTGCTTGACGGGCGTGTTCAGGTGAAGTTCCTCCGCTTGATCGCGGCACAAGCACTAACGGGCAGGGCATACACTCTGCAAATTCATAAGGTCGGCTGGAAACCTACCATGTTTCGAGGCATGCACTGAAACACGAAGCGCGATCCCGTTGCGCACTCCACAGTTCGCGAAGGAAAGCGATTCCAAAAGTAGGCAACCGCGGCGGGGCCGGTACAGTGGCCGGGAGCGATAACGCGAACCTTGAAACGCTCCAGAGCGTCTCCAGTCGCCTCGATTCTCCTTCGTGATGCTCTTAGCAGTTTGTTGAAAAACGCGGTTTGACGATGATTTCCCTTTCCACTTAGCGTCCGGGGCGAGTTACTTTGGGAGCGGGGAGTCGCTTCCCATGGGTTCGGAAGCCCCTGGGCAGGCGGCCCGGGGTCGGTCGGGGTAACTCTGCACCATTCCGCTCACGTCTCCGCCTGGGCTTGGAGTCGCTGCAAGCGCATCAAGTTGTAAGCCGCCCCGGTGAAAGTAAACAACCAGCCGACTTTCTGCCGGCCCCGCAACTTCACCTTTCTCAGCATCCCGATCATCTTCATCCAGCCGAAACTCTGTTCCACGCGTTTGCGCTTCTGCTGACTGACCGCGTAGCCCGCGTGCCGTGTGGTGCGAGCGTCAATCGCACTCGACCGGTTCGTGGTGTTTTGCGCCACGTGCGGCGTCACCCGCAGGCGCCGCAAGGCGCGCACGAAATCGCGCGTGTCGTAGTTCTTATCCCCGGCCAAAGTGAGGCGCTTGCCGCCTGCCATCTTCTTCGCCATCGCGAGCGCCGCGGCGCGTTCTGCGGTGCCCTCGGCGAGGGTCACTCGCGTCTTCACCAGCAGCCCGTGGCGATTCTCCATCAGCCCGTGACCCAAGTAGCTGAGCTTGGCCTCGCTGCCCTTCGTCTTCTTGTACAGCCGCGCCTCGGGATCGGTGGTGGACTGATGGGTCTCATTGGAGCGCCGGTCGCCATGAAAGTTCGCTTCGCGGCTTCCACCGCCGCCCGGCTTCTCATCCTTGGGGCGAAAACTTTTGTGGCTGGCCCAGGCTTCGATCAGTGTCCCGTCCACGGTGAAATGTTCGTCGGACAGATAAGGCTGCGCAATCCTCAGCACCCGCTGGAAGAAGGCCTCGGCGATCTCTTCGTTCAGCAGCCGCTCACGGTTCTTGCTGAACACCGCGTGATCCCAGACCGGCTCGTCCATTTCCATCCCCACGAACCAGCGGAACAGCAGGTTGTAGTCCAACTGCTCCATCAACAAGCGCTCGCTGCGCACCGAGTAGAAGATCTGCAGCAGCAGGGCGCGCAACAGCCGCTCCGGTGCTATCGACGGTCGCCCCACGGGGGCGTACAGCCGGGCCAAGCGCGGCGACATCTCTTTCAGCACCGTGTCCACCATCCCGCGGATCACCCGCAAGGGATGCTCCCTGGGTACCCGCTTCTCCGGCGAAACGTAACTGAACATCGCTTCCTGTTTCTGATCCGCTCCGCGCATCGTCGCTCCTCCGCTTCCAGATTTACAACAACCGATGCGCGACGTCGGTGCAACGATACAAAGAAAGTGCGTTTTTCAACAAACTGTTAGGAGGTGCATCCCGCCGAGAACCGCGTGAATTCGCTTTCTCCCTGTGATTCGCGATACGTATTCCAGGGTGTTCACCACGCCCGCATGGCCGCATCCGAGCAGCACGACAATGCCCTTACGGAGTCTTACGTATTACAGTGACCACAGGGCTGTAACGCCGGTGTCCTCACCGGCGCTTTTCGGCGCTGGCGACAGCGCCGCTACAAAGGAAGGCATCACTGTGATTTATAATCCTCGTTAAGTCCTGCATTTCCAGTCCCGGCCTATTTCACATGGTTGCTAAAGGGGGAATTTCCGTATCAAAACTGTTCCGAGAATTCAATCAGTTCGCTCTTACTGTTCCAGATGTGGCGTTGGGTTCGTTGGCTTTTCGGTCGGGCTTGGCGAACGCCTCTCGCATCAGGGTGAGTTTTACTTGGCGATCAGTATCTCATCGGAAGTACACGGAATTGCCAGGGACTGGAACAGGGGGCACACTTCCGGGGAGATTCTCTACCCGACGCGGATTTCCGGGAAGATTTTCACGGGCGATGAAAGAGAATTGGAGATGAAGCAGTTCGCGTGCGCGCTTGCCAGAATCTCCTGCGCCCGCTCCGCTTCTTCCTGCGCCTTCACTCGGACATGGGGATGCAAGATGATTTCTGTAAAGCGGTATTTGCCTTCGACATTTTCCAAGATCCCTTCCGCATCGCTTTCGTAGCCCAGGAATTCCAACCCTTTGTGCTGGGCGAAAGCCACGAAGGTCATCAGCGTACACGCATTGACAGAGGCTACCAGCATTTCTTCGGGCGTCCAAAGGCCCGCTTCGCCTTTGAACTCGGGCGGGCTTGATATTTCCAAGTCAGGCTTGCCCGGCGAGCGAAGCATGCCTCTGCGGCCGGCTTCCCAGCAGACGCTGCTCTGGTACCGAAAGGTCTTGTAAGACTTCTTGGATTCCATTTGCGCCTCCAACAGGTGAAGCCCTCGTGCGAGGCCGGCTTGCACCTAAGCAGATGCACGGCTTCAGACTCTGTTTCATCTCGAGCGAATGCGCCGCAGGACGTCCCGCATGCACTGACAGGCCTGCTTGACTTCAGGAAAAGCCAGCGCGCAAAAGACCTGCTTTCCACTGCGGCGCGTAATAACCGTTCCCGCACTTCTCAGGATTCCCATGTGCTGGGAGAGGTTGGCCTTCGAGACTCCAAGAACGCTCTGAAGCTCGGATACGCTTCTCTCCCTCTTGGCTAACAGGTCGAGGATATGAATCCGCGTGGGATTGGCAAAGGCTTTACAGACCTCAGCCTGCCTTTCGTAAAGGTAACCGTTCTTGGTGTTTTCTCTTCTGCTTTCGTTCACTGGAAACCTGCTTTTTCAGAAACAACGCGGCCATTCGCATTTGTACTCAGGAGCAGCCGCGGCCGAGCTTCAGTTTTTTAGCGGGCGTTTTGCCACCTGGAGCGGCCTGCGCCGGGGGAACTTCAGCCGGAGCAGGCGGCGGGGAAACAGGTGTCTCTACCTTTGGCGTGGCCCCGAGAAAATATTCGCGCAATTGTTTAGCCTGCTGGTAGCCCGCCGGTGACTGGCTTTCCGACTGCAGGCTTAAGGGCGTCATCACTTCATCCCACCACGCGCTGATCCCTTCCCGCAGCGAATAGGCGTTATAGCCCTTCAAGCTGAGCAGTAACTGCGCCTGAGCCGCATGTCCGGCCCCCAGTCCGTAAAGAACAATCTTCTTCCCGCGGGAGAGTCTCTCGAGACCCGCATCTTCAAATAACGTGGGAAGGGGGATATTCACTGCGGTCGGAATATGGTAGTCGTCGAACTGCCAGGGCTGGCGAATGTCAATCAATTGGTAGTCTGTGCGCTTCTCGATGATCCAACGTGCCAGTTCGCCGGGCGTCACATGGTCTTCTTCTTTCACAATGGTCTGAACCAAAGCGGGAGCGTTAATGGGTCCTGATCCGGTTCCTCGTGCGATGGTTGTCGCCAAGGCCAGCACCACCCCGAGAAAGATCGCCGCTGCAGCCGCCAGGGATTTCCCATTCAGCTTGAACTCAACGTTCATGGCCGCTCATCTCCTTTGGACTCTTTTCCGTACACCCGCCCGAAGAGGTTCCAAGAGCCTTCGCTCTTTTCCGCCGCCCAGAAAGCTCCAACCGCGAGCAGCACCACAGCCAGCGCCACAACCCCCGTATTCAAGTCGAGCCATGTCGGCAACGTCAGGCTCCCCAAGGCGCCCGAGAGATTGAATTTGCTGAAGTCCGGCACAGTGATGCCGAAAAGGAAAATACCTCCGAGGATTCCAAGGATGAAAAACACCGCGTCAAGTTTTCCGATGGCGACCGCCACCGCGGAGGTGCCCGGTCAATAGCCGCCGATGATGAATCCCGCGCCCAGCAGCAGGCCTCCCAGGATCTGCGGCCACAGGAAAGTCAAAGGAACATAGACCTGGCTCATATCCAGCCAGCCCACCAATGCCAGGTAGGCGATGCCGAGCATGGCCACCACAATCGCCGTGAACATGACCTTGAGAACCGCAAAATCTCTGAAGTAAAACTGCGCCGTCAGCTTATGCGCGCTCGAGAACCCCGCCCTTTCCAGAAAGAAGCCAAAGAAGAAACCCAGCACCACGGAGAGCGTCAAGTACGTCGCGAGCGAGAATGCCGAAAAGAAAGGGGCGCTCATAGCCAGTACCTCCGCATGAAATAGGCTCCAATGAAGCCCGCCGCAAAAACCGCAAGCATGAAAGCCCAGGCGCCGACGGACAGGACCGCTCCGCCCGAAAGCGCCAGCCCGCTTGTGCAACCTCGGGCCAGCCGGGCTCCGTAGCCCGTCAGCAAGCCTCCAGCCAAAGCAAGGGCGTAGCGCGTCTTGCGGGAAATTCGCGGCCCTTTGTCCACCGCGATTCGCACCCGGCGGGCCAGCCAGCCAGAAACGAATCCGCCGACGGCCACTCCGATCAATTCGAAAACCAGGAAGGCGATCAGCGGAGACTGGCCGGGCTGAAGGTAGTTGCTCCAGTAAGAACTATGAACAGCATAGCTCGGCGCGATCCAAGCGATCAGCGCGACAAGGTATCTTGTGAATCCCCCCGACGCGCCCAAACCCTCACCCATCAGGATGAAAGTCGCAAGGAGCGTAAGGCCCAGCCCGACGCCGGCCACGTATGGCGGCCAGTATTCCGGCCTTCGAAAGACACGCTCGAGAAAACCCGCCAGCCCACGGCGCGGCAGCGGGACTGCCGTAGCCAACGGGTCCGTTGGCGCGGGAGGGGAGCCACTTTCCGCCAATTCAGATTTTTCGCTACCTTCTTCCATCGCCTGCTTCCACTCCCTTTCCTGCATCTTCACCTCTTTCCACCACTTGAAGTGGTGGCGGTAGGCGTAGAGTTCGTTCACCATGCCGGTGATCATGGAAAAGAAGGCGGGTTTCTCTTCCGGGAAAACCGCGCCCATGTAAACATGGATCATCAGACCCGAGACTACGAAGCCAACGGCTAGAAAATGCAGAACAATCGCCCAGGCCACTACGGTAGTGGCAATAAGATGATAGCTCATGACTAGGCCCGTCGCCATGATCACCGGAATCGCCAGGTAAACCAGCCAAGCGAAAAGCTTTTGACCAGCATTATAAATCCCCTGCGGAGGCAAGGGTTCGTTGCTGCGCCCCAGGATGCGCAGCGCGCGCGTCTTCAGCCACCGCAGGTCATCCGCATCGAGACAAACCTCTTCACTCTGAAACAGGATACATTGAAGCGCCAAAGCCCGGCGCCAAAGCGGTTGCTCGTGGATGTGGACGCCGTGCAGAACCTTGGTGCGGATGTAGGTCCGGAAACCGAAAACCGCGTAGACGGCAAAAACCACGATCCACGTCACCCCGACGGTGATGTGAAACCGCAGCATGTTGGCCTTGGTGCCGAAGACTCCCTCGACGATGTGCAGATACCAGTACGGCATCACCCGGTAATGAGAAGACACCACGAGCGCCGTCCCGGTGATCAATTCGGCGAGCCACACCACGGCGTTGAACCAGTGGAGCAGCATCATCGCCACGTGGTGCTTCTTGATTTGCCGCTGGGACATGCGCTCGGCTTGTTCCGCCGCCAGCGGTAAGGGCACTTCGGGAATCGAATCAGCGCCCATCACTTCTCTCCTTCATCTTCGAACAGGCTTTCGCCTTTCATGAGCTGGCGGAAAAAGGCCGCGGCCTGGCCCAGAAATGTCACTCCAACGGCGGCCAGGACCAATGGCTTCACGACTTTCTCCCACACCGTCCCGGCCTCCGGCATGCGCGGCCGGTGAGGAGGAAATTCGGTCAGCACCAAGTTCACGTGCTCCTTCTTGCCGAGGTAGTAGACGTTCGGGCCGATGGCCACTTCGGAGGTTTCGAGACGGCCCGCGCCCTGCTCGTAAACCATTTTGAAAACATCACTGCGCGAATCTTCGAGGTCGCCGAAGAATTTCGCATGCCCCGTGCAAGTCTCGACGCAGGCAGGCTCCTGCCCGCGCTCAAGCCGCGCCGAGCAGAAATCGCATTTGTCCACTTTCTTGATCACCGGATTGATATAGCGGGCTTCGTAAGGACAGGCTTCCACGCAGTAGCCGCAGCCGATGCACAGGCCGCGATCCACCTTCACGATGCCGTCTTCTGCCTGATAGGTCGCCCCCGTGGGGCAAAGGGCGATGCAGGCGGGATGATCGCAGTGATTGCATTGCGCCACATAGAAAGTGGACAACAGGTTGGGAAAGTTCCCCGCCACGCTCGTCGCGCGCACATGCGTCCGGGCGTGGCCTATCGGAACCTCCCATTCGGAGTTGCACGCCACGGTGCAGGCCTGGCAGCCCACGCACTTCTTAAGATCAATGACCATCGCGTAGCGAGCCATTCGTTGTGCTCCCTACCCCATCTGTCCGCTTTCAAGATCTGTCAACACCCGAACAAAGTTCACACGCATTCCGGTGCCACCCATGATCGGGTCCACCTGGACTCGAGTCATCAGGTTCGTGTCGGACGCTCCCTTGTGGTATGCCAAGCGCAGGGCCCGTGACTGGTGCCCGAAACCGTGCACCATGTAGAGGCAATCGTGCCGGATGCCGGAAGTAACCCGCACTTTGATGGGCAGGCTCCTGGCTCCATCCTGATTTTCAAGAACAACTTCCTGCCCTTCCGAAACTTGGAGGTCCCGGGCGGCTTGCGTGTTGATCCATGCTTCGTTTTCGGACATCAGCGCATCCAGCACGGCGTTGTTCTGGCTGCGTGCAAAGGAATGAACCGGGGCACGTCCGTAAATCAGCCGGAAAAAACCGAGCGGAGGATCCGCAACAGGCACGTAGCGCGGCAGCGGATCGAATCCCAGTTGCTTCAGCAGGGGCGAATAGAGCTCGATCTTTCCGCTCTCGGTCGGAAACAGCGGCCCGTCCTCGCGCAGACGATTCTCAATGTAGGGGCGGCCTGCAAAGGCCACGGCGCCCTTGGCGCGAAGTTCCCCCAAGTTGACGTGCATCGGCTCGGTCAGTTTTTTCAGATGTTCTTCCGGCGTGCTCCACGGAAAGTAATCGTCGAGGCCCAAACGTCGGGCCATTTGCTGAGCGATCCACCAACCAGGCTTCGACTCATAGAGTGGTTCAATCGCCGGCTGCCGGAGAGCGATATAAGGTGTCTTGGCGCTCTCGGCAATCTGCGGCATATCGTATCTTTCAAGATACGTCGCTTCAGGAAGAACTAAGTCGGCGTAATTCACTTGCTCCATCGGCAGCACATCCACCACTACCAACAAGTCGAGCTGCTCGATGGCCCGAAGCGTATTCTCTCTTCGCGGAATGCTCTCTAGAACATTCTGGCCGTAAACAACCCAGGCTTTGATCGGGTAAGGTTTGCCGGCGACTGTCGCGTCAACCAGGCCGTTGGTGACGCCCTGCTCCTCCGAGGCCAGCGGATAGCGGGTGCCAGCGCCGTCCGCCCTCCCACGCTTCGATTCCGGAAAAGGTGGCAACGAAAACTTGCCCGTCTTTAAAGGCGTCGGAAGAAAGATGCCGCCCTTGCTTCCCCAACTTCCCAGGAGCGCTGTGAGAATGGCCATCGCACGGGAACGCTGCGTGTCATCGCCATACCAAGTTGCGTGACGGCCGGGATGGAGCGCAACCGCCGGCTTTGCCTGGCCCATGGCGTGTGCAGTTGCGCGGATCTTATCAGCGGGAAGCTCGGTGATGGTTTCTGCCCATTCCGGAGTGAACTCCTTGACGTGCGATGACAGTTCCGGGAGCCCCTGCGCGTATCGGGCGATGTAATCCTTGTCGTAGATCCCTTCCGCAATCAAAACGTTGATCCAGGCGAGGAGCAAGGCGATGTCAGTCCCCGGCCGGACGGGAAGCCACCAGTCAGCCTTGGCCGCGGCGGTCGAAAAGCGCGGGTCCACCACGATGAGCTTTGCGCCGCGAGACAGGGCCTCAGCAAAGGCGGTGACTTGAGAGGTGAAGATGTTTTCACCGATGTGAGTTCCGATCAGGACGATTAACTTGGATTCGGCCAGGTCCACAGGCTCGGGAGAGCCCAGACCCTGGCCGAAAGTCAGCGCGTAACCTACTTCGCGCGGACCGCGGCATTGCGCAAAGGCGGGCTCAGCCGCGTTCGGCGTGCCAAACGCCCTCATCAAGGTGCTGAACCAAGTCGAAGCCACGCCGTGCGGAAAGAGGGCCACGCTCTCCGGGCCGTACTTCGATTTCAGTTCCTTCAACCGGGCAGTGAAAAAATCGAGCGCCTCGTTCCAGGTGATTCTCCTGAATTTCCCTTCGCCCCGCTGCCCGGCGCGCATCAAGGGGTACTTCAAACGATCCGGATCGTAGAGAAGCGACGTGCCAGCGTTTCCCTTGGCGCACAAACGCCCCTCGGTCAGGGGATGAGCCGGGTTTCCGGAGAGTTTCAATACCTTTCCGTCAGCAACCTCCGCCAGCACGCCGCAACGCCAAAAGCACATCTCGCAGTTGGTGGCGATTTCTTCAACGCGTTGGGTGCCCGCCCAACCCGGCGGGTGGGCCTGGCCCTTGGCCGCGATGGCTCCGGCGCCGGCCACGACACCCGCGGCGGACGAACGACGGAAGAACTCGCGACGGTTGAATTTGACGCTCATAACTCCACTTCATCCCGAGAGAAGAATCCTGACCGCGCACTGAACTTCACTCAGACGAATTCCTGGCAACTTATTCGCCAAACTGAGCTTGGCGTCGCGAGTGAAACGCCGGGCCGACAATTTGCCGCTTGACATGGATCTAAGTCCAAGGATGGGTGCAATTCTCTAGTTACCAACAACTTATGCGCCCAGTCTGATTTGCCTCTTTTCGCGCGGGGCCGACTATTCGACCGGTCACCCTCTCCCCGGGAGGTCGAAAACAGTTTCGAAATTTCGAAACTGTTTGACTTCACCCTCCACTGCTGCAAATCACCCAACTCTGGACTTTATGACCAATGAGGCGCAAAGTGACTTCTGCACCTTGTTCAGTGGCAGAATGCGCGATTACGTGCAGATCTTGTTAGGCGGCAAACCTCATTTCAAATGACGAGCCAACGGAATCAGCGCCTGAAAAGGCACGTTCTGATTTCAGGATTCCGTTTCCTGGCTTGGGTGACTTTTCACCTTCCAATAGACGGTGTAGCGTTCACCGGAAAGCTTGTAGAAAGGTACCAGCGTTGTACTTGCGGATTGTCCGACCGTCCGGAAAGTAAGGGGAGAGTCATGCACAGCCTCGACCCATGCGAGGGAGGCAGAGGATGGACTGTTGATCTCTGGAACCGGCGAAGGTTTGGCCTTCAACCATGGGTCGTCCTTCAAATACATCATCTGTTCGGTCAAGCCTTGGTTTCCCAGTTTCCCGGCCAAGACCAGTGGGCCGTACATCAACGCCTGCACCGAGGCGTCATCGGGCGTGGCGTCAACATGCAGCGTCATGGGCAGGCTAACTTCCACGCGGTCGCCGTCCTTCCACACTCGCTTGAAGGTCAGGGAGCTCGAAGGATTGGAAAATACCGGCAACGGTTCTCCGTTCAGGCTGACGCCTCCTCCTTTCGTGGCCCAATAAGGCACGCGGATATTGAGAGCCAGTTCAACCGGCCTCTGGACGCGAACGGTTAGGGAACTTGTTTCCTTTTCAGGGAAATCGGTCTCCTGCCGCAGGCGCAAGCCTTTTTCCGGCCAGCGGACTTCGGAGGCAATCAGGAGGTTAACGTAAATCCCGTCGTCATCATGGAAATAGATACTATCGCCGAACTTGGCAAACTCCTCCATGCCCGTTCCCGTGCAGCACCAGAAGGAATCCCACTGCGAGTTGTAGTACTTCCACAAACCGGCGCCCAGAGGCAGGAAATAACTCTTGCGCCCTTCGCCGTCCTGGGTTCCCAGGCGGCTGTTCCAGAGCGTGCGCTCGTAGTAGTCCATGGCGCGCGGGTCGGCGGTCCAGCCGAAGATGTGCCGCGTGAGCTTGAGCATGTTGTAACCGCAGCAACATTCCTCGGCATGCTCGCCCAATTCTCCGGACAGCTTTCCGGGATCGGTCCTCCAGTGCTCTTCGTTGCTGGTGCCGCCGGTCGCGTAGCAGCGCTCCGACGTCACCTCGTCCCAGAAGAACTGGGCGAGGTTGCGGTCGCGCGCGTCGCCGGTCAGCTCGTAGCGCCGCGCCGCCCCAATGACTTTGGGTATATTGGTGTTAGCGTGCAAACCTTTCAATTCGTCGCGATGGTCGGCGAGTGGATCGAAGAATTCGCGGTGGATGAAGTGGTCGCCGATTTGCGCATACGCCTTCTTCCCCGTCAGCGCGTAGAGGTTGTAGAGCGACTCCAGCATCCCGCCATGCTCGACCTTTAGGACGCGCTGCATGTGCGCGTCGGAGAGCCCCTCGCACCAGTGCCCCGTCCAGTCCGCCATCTTCTCCGCCGTTTCAAGCGCCAGGTGGTTGCCACAATAAACGTACATGTCCAAATGGCCCGCTAGGATCTTGTGATACGTGTAAAAGGGCGCCCACACGCGCTTCCCTTCGCGCAAGCGGTCGAAGAATTCCTCCGGAAAGGCGCTCAGATAACCGTTCCCCAGCTTGTCCTGGCATTTCGCGAGATCAGCGACCAGTTCATCGCCTTTCTGCTTGAACGCATCGTCGCCCGTCGCCGCATAGGCGAGCGCGCAGGCGGAAAGGCTGTGGCCGCCCGCCAGGTGGCCGCGCAATTCGCAGTCCGGTTTCTCCCATCCGCCCACGGGCTCGGCCGAAGACGGTAAGCCGGCGTTGAGGCGAAACGTGTGGAGCAGGCGGTCGTTGGGCAGCCCGAGCACCCATTGGTTGGCGATTTCCATCTGCCGCTTGAAAGGACCTTCCAGCAGCCGCACTTGCGACAGGGAAAACGGCTCGGCTTTCCAGGGAACGCGCTCGCGACTTCTGGACGCGCCTTGGGTCGCCAAGGCGTCCACGGCGGGATCCTGAGGAGCTGCAAACAGCCGCGCCGTAGGAGCCAGAGAAGCTCCGGCCACCGCCGCGGCGGTCGAAACGAATTGTCTTCGGGTCAGACGATGAGGTGAGCTCATGTGAACATGCCTCCTAGCGACGACGCGGTTTGGCGTCCGGCCGTTGTCTGCCACGCGCCGAGGCCATTTCCTTACGACCCCTTCTGCATCCGGCGGGACAGCACCCAGTAAATCGGCACGCCCGCCAGCACGATCAACAAGCCCGGCCAAGTCGTCGCGGAGCGATAAACGAACAGAGATACTAGCACGGCGGCGGCGCCGAGAATGTAGAAAGCCGGAATCACAGGATACCCCCAGGCCTTGTAGGGCCGCTCCGCGTCCGGCCGCTGCTTGCGCAAACGGAACAAGCCGGCGATCGTCATAATGTAGAAGATAAGAGCCGCAGAGATAATGTAGTCCAAAAGGTTGCTGTAAAGGTTTCCGTACGTGTGCGTGGCAGGGTTGTAAGTCCTGGGCAGAACCAGGACCACCGACCAGACACCCTGGACGATGATGGACCACCCCGGGACGCGCGCGCGGTTCAGGACTCCCGCCTGAGAAAAGAAAAGCTTGTCGCGGGCCATGGCGTAATAAGCCCGCGCTCCGGCCAGCACCAGGCTGTTGATGCATCCGAAGGTCGAAATCATGATGGCGACGGCCATCAAATCGGCGCCGAGCACGGGAAAGACGGCTTGAAACATGGCCGTCGCCACTCGATCGTAAGGCGCGTTCTGGATGTCCGCGAGCGGCAAGGTCGCCAAGTAGGCCACGTTGGCCAGCAGGTAAAGGGCGATGACCAGAACGGTTCCTATGGCGAGCGACCTGGGAAGGGTACGCCTCGGGTCCCTGACCTCGTCCGCGGCAAAGGTGACGTCGTGCCAGGAATCGGCGGCGAACAACGAGCCGGACTGCGCGACGCAAATCGCGACAATCAAGCCGAGGGCGGTGGCGGCGTCCAGGCCGGTTGCGAGAGGGTGCAAACCCTGCGGCGTCCAGAAATGGTGAAAATTCGCTTCGATTGCGTCATGGTTCCAGCCGAGGAAGAGCCCCACCAGGATCAGCCCGGCGAGCGCGCCGGTCTTGGCGACGGTGAAAATATTCTGAACGATCTTCCCATACTCCAGCCCGCGGATGTTGGTCCACGAGAGCAAAACGATGACCACGATCGCCACCACTTGCGCGGTTGATAGTGACACGGCGTACTCGGTTGATAGGTGAAGCGGCGGGATCAGGTAGTGGTCCTCCGCCACAGGGGTCCAGAGCACCCCCAAGAACCGCGCGAAGGCTACGGCGACGGCGGCAATCGTCCCGGTCTGGATTACGGTAAACAGCGTCCAGCCGTAAAGGAATCCCCAAATCGGCGAGAAGGCCTCGCGCAGATAAACGTACATTCCGCCGGCGTGGGGCATCATGGAAGCGAGTTCCCCATACGAGAGCGCCGCCGCGATGGTCAGAAAACCGGCAAAGGCCCAGGCAACCAGCAGGCCGCCGGGACTCCCGATGTCGCGCGACATGTCGGCGGAAACGATGAAGATTCCGGAACCGATCATGGTCCCGGCGACGATCATCACCGAATCGAACAGCCCCAGCCCTCGGACGAAGCCGCGCTCGGCTGGTTTTTCGGCTGCCGACGGTTCTGCCAGGTCCGACATGCCGCCTTCCTTGTCGAAAAATGAGGGCCGCCCTGCCCCGCGAATCCTAGGGGGCCAACAAATTGCGAAGAACGAACCAGACGTTGGCGGGACGTTCCGCCAGCCGCCTCATATACCACGGGAACCAGTAGCTTCCGTAGGCCACCAGCACAATGGACTTCCACCCCTCGCGCGCCAGGCGCAACTGTTCCTGCGTTTGGATGCCGTACAGCATCTGAAATTCCAGGCTGTCCCGGCCCAGCTTCCGGCTCTGCACAAAATCAATAATGCGTTGAATCAAAACGCGGTCGTGGGTGGCGATGGCGGCACGCAGTTGCGCGGCCCTGGCCTCTTCGCCCAGCATCTGGGCGGCGAGCTTGAAGTAGTTCTCGTCCACCTGCTTCTTGCGCGGGAAAGCGACGCTGGACGGCTCCTTGTAGGCGCCCTTCACCAGGCGGATGGCGGCGCCGAAAGGAATCAGGCTCGCCAGGTCGTCCGCCGTCCGATAGAGGTACGCCTGCAAGCACACGCCGACGTGGGGGTGAGCCTTCCGCGCGCGGCGATAAATCTCCAAAGTCGCACCCACGTACTGGCTGGCTTCCATATCAATCCAGACCACTCCCGCGCCGCTAGCGCGCTCGACGATGCGAATCAGGTTCGAGTAACAAAGATCCTGGCCCAAATCCAACCCGAGTTGGGTCAGCTTGACGGAAACTTCCGCGCTGAGCTCCAGCTCGCGGATGCGGTCGAGCACGCCGAGATAGTGTTCGGCAACCTGCGCCGCTTCCGTGGGGTCGGTGACGTTCTCGCCCAAGCGGGTGAAGACCGCCCCAATTGATTGCTGCTTGAGAGCGACAGCCGTCTTGAGCGCGTCTTCAGCGGTTTCGCCCGGCATGAAGCGCGAAACGGCGCGGCGCACAAAACGATGACGGGTAGCCCTTTCCCGAAGCCAGGCGCTTTGGGAACCTCGAAGCAGCACGCTGCGCATCAAACCCATGAACGATCACCTTCATCGAGGGCATGCCCAATGTGGCGAAAACTCCGCGAGG
The DNA here is from genome assembly GCA_024638215.1 of Acidobacteriota bacterium. Lineage (GTDB taxonomy): Bacteria > Acidobacteriota > Terriglobia > UBA7540 > UBA7540 > JAHEKS01. The sequence goes on from JAHEKS010000045.1 coordinate 15,428, forward strand.
CTGCGCAGACGTTCCCTCAGACGAATCAAGAAGCCGCTAAGTGTTTCCCTGATGGTGGTACACATCCCAACGCTTGTAATTGCCCAGGGCCTCGGCGATGGCGGCGCCGTACCGGCTGTGGTTTACCGCCACGTGATGCTCAAATCCGTTCTTGCACACGTGCTGGAGCAAGCTTTGCAGCCCCGGCACCTTCAAAACGCCGTAGCCCCCGAAGCTCTTCGGCCGGTCGTCAGTGGTCTCGCCTTCGCCGACGTAGGCCCGCATGCCGCCCTTCAAGTCGTCCGTCGAGACGCGGCAATACGTAACGGGCCCACTCTTGAGCTTGCCCACAACGGTCCCGAAAGTATTTTCCTTGCCGACCGAGCCGGCGATGATTTCCTGAAAATCCATCTTGAAATCCTCGAAGAAATGCTTGGGAAGGTTCGAGCAGTGAAAGATCACACACTTATCCGGGTCTTCGCCGTAATTGTTGTTCCAGTCCACGATGGCGCTGGGCGTTTCCGAGGCCAGTTGCAGCACGTACATGCCAATCATGCCCACCATGTCGGTCTCGCAGGCGCTGGGCAGCAGGTTGTTGGACATCATGCTCATCAGCGTGCAGGGAACCACGCCGAAGAACTCTTCCATTGAGGTCCAGCACTGCACCGAAGTGCCGGCCAGTTCGTTAGCCGCCATCCAATCGTCCACCACCACTCCGAATTTCGCCATCTTGAGGAGTGAAGGCGGCGGAACGCCTTGCGTTGAAACGTAAGCGCCGATGCTTCCGAGCTTCGCCTTCACTTTGGCATCGTCGTCCTTCAGGCGCTCGACGCGGCCGAAAACTTCGGAAAGGTCCAGCGTCTCGACAGTGATGCCGGCGTGCTCCAGCAGCTTCTCGCTGAAGCGCACGGTGTTGAACGCCGCCGGGCGCGCGCCCAGCACGCCGACACGAAGGTTCTTCAGACCTCTCACCACCCGGCAGGTGGCCGCGAATGAGGCAAGATCCTGCTTGAACGTTTCCGAGCTGGGCGCTTCCGTGTGCCGCCTCGTCAGAGTGTATCGAATGCCGTATTGCCACAGATTATTGCAGGCCGAAATCTTGCCGCAGAAACTGTCGCGCCGCCCGCCCATCAGCATCTTTTCCGGCTCATCCGGGTAAGCCTGAATCAGCACCGGCGCGTCCAGGCCCGCCATGCGGAGGCTGTTGGCCACCGCGCGCTCATCCCCAAAATTGGGCAGAGTTACAACGACGCCGTCGATTTCGTCACGATGCCTCTTGAACAGGTCGGCGCACTTGCGCGCCTCCTGAAGCGTTTCCACCGCGCCGTGCTTGGTGTCTTGCGCTGTGAGGCAGACTGTCCTGTAACCCTGCGCCTCCAGCACCTTCAGAACTTCTTCTCGCCCGTCGCGAGCCAGCACGGCGGGGAAGAAACCCCGGTTCCCTACAATGACTCCGAAAGTTGTCGCGGACATTTTAGGTCCCTCCTGTGAATTGTCGCACCTGCCTGCCATCCCCCGAGGAAGCGATGAAGCTTGCCTGACCTGCGGCGCCGGTCATGCCCCACCGGGCGGTCCTGCACTATTGCTTTTGGCCGTAGGTCGTGTGATAGCGGTCGTACCACCTGCGAACTTCGCGAGCGGGCAACGGTCTGGGCTTGCCCAGCAACAGCGCCAGGTGGCACGTCTTGGCGACGTCTTCCAGCATCACGGCGGCTTTGAGCGCCGCTTTGGGCGTCGCACCGAACGCAAAGGCCCCGTGATGCGCCAGCAGAATAGCCGGCGCGTTGCCCATGTACTTCAGCATCGTCTCCCCGATGTGATCGCCTTCATTATCTGTGTAAGGCATGCAGGGAATCTGGTTGCCGAACTCGTCGGCGATGGCCGTCAGGTAGGCCGGGATCGGCCGCCCGAGCAGTGCAAAGCTGGTAGCATAATTCGAGTGCGTGTGAACGATTCCGCCGATGTCCGCGCGGTGCTTGTAAATATAGAGATGGTGCGGGAGATCCACGGAAGGTTTCCATCGGCCTTTGACTTTGCGTCCCTCGAGGTCGGTCACGGCCATGTCGGCGGGCCGGAGCTTTTCGTAGTCCATGCCGCTCGGCTTGATCACCACCAAACCGCGCTGGCGGTCGATGCCGCTGGCGTTGCCGCTGTGCATGGTCACCAGGCCGCCGCGATAAATCCCCAGGTTCGCTTCCCAAACTTCTTTGCAGAGCTGTTCCAGTGTTGCCATCGAGTTCAGTCCTCGGCATTCCATTGGCGAATCCGGCCGCGCCATCCGGTTACGCGGCGCGACGCTCGCGCTGCATGGCCTTCAGGCGCTTCATCACGTCGTTTGCCCCGCGGCCGAAATAGTCGTGCAGCGTTTGATATTCCTTGAAGAGCCGGTCGTAAGTTTCGTGCGCTTCCCGGCGCGGCTTGTAGCTGCGCTTCTGCACTCTCGCCATGTGGCGGGCCGCTTCGTAAATCGTGTCGTAGCCGCCCGCGGCTTTTCCCGCGGCCACCGCGCCGTGCATCGCCGCGCCCAGCGCCGAGCAGGTCCGCAAATGCTCCGCCAGCTTGATCTCCCGCCCCGTCACGTCCGCGAAGATTTGCAGGAGCAAGGGATTCTTTTCAGGCAATCCGCCGCAGGTGACTATATCACCAATTGTGATGCCCGCAGCCTCGAAGGCCTCGACAATGGTCCGCGTCCCAAATGCTGCAGCCTCCAGCAGCGCGCGGTAGATCTCGTCGGCGCGCGTGGCCAAGGTCACACCGACCAGCACACCGGCCAAGTCCGCGTCCACCAGAACTGAGCGGTTGCCATTCCACCAATCGAGAGCCATCAAGCCCGCCTGTCCCGGCCGGAGCGAGGCCGCGCGCCTCTGCAAAACCGCGATGAAATCCGCACCGGCCTTGCGAGCCTCATCGCGCCAGCGATGGGGGACACCGTGAAGGAAGAACCAAGCCAGCATGTCTCCAACGCCCGATTGCCCAGCCTCGTGCGTCCAGAAACCCGGAATGATGCCATCCTCAACGCTTCCGCACATCCCTTCGACGGACTTCGGCTCCGTGCCAAGAGTCATGTGGGCAACCGAAGTGCCCATGACCATGACCAGTGTTCCTGGTTTCGTTGCCCCACAGGCCGGAACAGCAACGTGTCCGTCGGGATTTGCCACCGCTACCGGAGTACCCGGTTTCAGTCCTGTCTTACTCGCCCACGTGGCGCTCAGTCCGTCTGCCGGCGTTCCCATGGCATAGTAGGTGCGAGCCAACTTCTCCTCAACCACGTGTTCCAGCCGCGGATGCAGGGCGCGGAAGAAATCACTTGAAGGAAAGCCGCGGCCCTTGAGCCACATCGCCTTGAAGCCGGCGAGCGAAGCGCTACGCCTTTCCTGCCCGGTTAATTGCCAAACGATCCAGTCGCCCCCCTCGATGAATTTATCCGCCAGTTCGTAAACCTCCGGAGCATCATGGAGGACCTCCAGAACCTTGGAGAAAAACCACTCCGAGGAGTACCTGCCGCCGTACGCTCGAAGGAAGTCCTCGCCTCGTTGGCGGGCGACCGCGTTGATGAGATTCGCCTCGGGCTGGGCTGCGTGGTGCTTCCAAAGCTTGGGCCAAGCGTGGGGAATTTTCGAGTGACTTCGCAATAAGCAAAGCGGCATCCCATCGCGCAGGACGGGCAGAGGGGTCGATGAGGTGAAGTCCACCCCTATTCCCACAACATCGCAGCCCTGGACTTTGGCAACTTTTCGAGCCTGGGCCACTCCATCCTCGATGACTTTCAGATAATCGCGCGGGTGCTGCAGCGCCCAGTCGGGCGCTAGCTTAGGGCCACCCGGCAAACTCACGGTCAGGACACCATGGGGATACGGCACAGTCGCCAAGCCAGCCAGACGCCCGTCCTTCACGCTGAAGAGCGCAACCCGCCCGGATTCCGTGCCAAAGTCAATTCCCAGGGCAAACTTTTCGCGCGACATGCAGGCTAACGGGGTGCCACCCCGCCCGAAACTCGCGCCCCTACTGCGAGGTCATCTCTCGCTTCAGGGCCTTCAGGCGCTTCATGACGTCGTTGGCGCCGCGGCCGAAGTAATCATGCAGCGTCGTGTATTCTTTGAAGAGCCGGTTATAGATCTCGTGTGCCTCTTGGCGCGGCTTGTAGGCCAACTTCTGCACTCTTGCCATGTGCTTGGCGGCATCCACGATCGTATCGTAACCGCCGCCTGCCGCGCCCGCGGCTACGGCGCCGTGCATCGCCGCGCCCAGCGCTGAGCAGGTCTGAAGCGGGTCCGCCAGCCTGATGTCGCGACCGGTCACGTCGGCATAAATCTGCATCAGCAGGCGGTTCTTCTCCGGCAATCCGCCGCAGGCCACGAGGTGCTCGACCTTGACGCCCTTGCAATCGAAGGCTTCCACGATCGTCCGCGTGCCGAAGGCCGTCGCTTCCATGAGGGCGCGATAGATCTCTTCCGCACGCGTGGCCAGCGTCATCCCCACAAGCAAGCCCGTCAGGTCCACGTCCACCAGAATTGAGCGGTTACCGTTCCACCAGTCGAGCGCCACCAGGCCCGATTCGCCCGGCTTGAGCGCCGCGGCCCGATTCTCCAGCACGCTCAAGAACGGCTTGCGCTCTTTGCGCGCTTGCTGGTGGATGGCGGCCGGCACACCGTTCTCGAAGAACCATGCGAAGATGTCCCCCACGGCTGATTGCCCCGCTTCAAATCCCCACATGCCGGGCACGATGCCGTCTTCGACCGTCCCGCACATGCCTTCCACCATCTGCCGCTCCGTGCCCAGCAGCATGTGGCAGATAGACGTGCCCATGATCATCACCAGCGAGCCCGGTTCAACCACTGTGCACGCTGGAACCGCTACGTGCGCGTCCACGTTACCGATAGAGACCGGGGTTCCTTTGCGCAGGCCCGTCTTCTTCGCCCACTCGGCCGTCAACCCGCCGGCGCGCGCCCCAAGTGGATAATAGGCATCGGGCACCTTCGTCCCGATCACATTTTCCATCGACGGGTGCAGAGCGCGGAAGAATTCCGGCGAAGGAAATCCCCTTCCTTTCACCCACATCGCCTTGTATCCGGCGGTGCACGTGTTGCGCTTCTCTTCGCCGGTGAGTTCCCAGACGATCCAGTCTGCCGCCTCGATGAAGCGCTCGGCGGCCTCGTAAACCGCCGGGGCTTCGTCGGCGACTTGCAGCAGCTTGGAAAAGAACCACTCGGAAGAATACTTCCCGCCGTAAATGCGAATGAAATCTTCGTCCCGCTCGCGGCCGATTTCGTTGATTCGATTCGCCTCCGGCTGCGCGGCGTGATGCTTCCAGAGCTTGACCCAGGCGTGCGGCTGCTTGCGAAACTGGGGCAGAAAACTGAGCGGCGTTCCGTCGCTCTTGCTGGGTAACGGGCTGGAAGCCGTGAAGTCCGTGCCCAAGCCAATCACATCCTCCGCCCTGATCCCTGCTGCCTTCAAAGCCTTGGGAACGCCTTTCTCGAGTACCGTTAAATAATCGCGGGGGTTCTGCAAGGCCCAATCGGGTTCGAGCTTCGGGCCGCCGGGCAGCCTTTCATCAATCACGCCGTCCGGATAAGAAATGATGACGCTCGACTCGATCCGCCCGTCGCTCGCGCGCACTGCAATGACGCGGCCGGACTCGGTGCCGTAATCAATGCCTAGAACATATTTGTCTTTGCCTAGAGAACGCTTTCGCATGGCCTTTTCCTGTCACGCGATCCGTGCCCGTCCATGCAGACAATCGCGGTCAAACAGAATCGCGAAATGAGATTGCTTGCTCCGATCGATTGTGTTCCGCGCCCGGCCCATTGTCCTGCTTGCTGGCAGGAACTGAGCCTTCGGCAGCCCGCCAGTATATGCGTCTTCGACGGTTTTCGACAACATTTCCGACCCTGGAGCCGGACAAATTGCATTTTTTTGAAAGGAGGACAAAAAGGGCGAACGGTGATTTTTGTCAGAGCTTGACGCGAACTGAGATAAATCCCTGGATGGCTTTGCGGTCCTCCGGGCTGAGGTCCACGAACTGAACGGCCATTCGATCCGGCGGCTCGCGGCGAACCACCGTAGCAAGCGGGTTTAGGATCGCCGGCGAGGAAGGGACGGAAAAACGTAGCTCCACTTCGTGGCCGGCGTCGAGTCCGCCGGAGGTTTCCAGCAGCATGCCGCCCTCGCTGATGTTGAGGCTGGCGGAAGTGAATCTGTGCTCGCCGCTGCGACAGGTCACCACCGTGCGCAAGGGGAGGCGGACGTAACTCCGCTTTTCCCTCAGCATCACGTCCTGCATCAGCTTGAGGATGTTGCCGACTTGCCGCACCTCCGGCGGCTTGCCCATGAAGAATGTGATGCCGGCGCGGAAACCAGCGCGCATCGTCTCCACGTCGTCGTAGCCGGTCAGCATAACGATAGGGACGCTGTTGTTGGTGGCGGAGTTGCGAATGCGGTGCACCAATTCGACTCCGTCCAGATGCGGCATGCGCGCGTCCAGGAAGACACCGTCAAATTTCTGATGGCTAATTCGCTCGGCGGCCTCCCGGCTGTCCACCAGCCCCAGCACCTCATAGCCGAGGGACTGAATCACCGTCTTGATAAGCTTCAGGACGTCCGGATCATCGTCCACGACCAGAATCTTAAGGGACATAACAAACCCTTCGTGACATGAGCGAGGTGAGGCCTGGCGCGGGCTAAACTCTAACGCGAAATGAGGGTGCCGCTCAACCAAGTTTTGCGCCGGGCTCACAAGGGGCACCCGCCCCGTGCAGCAAGTTACACTTTGTTATCGGCAGAAAACGAGCGGCGATTGAAAGGAGGGCGTTACTTCAGGACCGGCGCTTGGCGGGACGGTGTTTCTCGATGTACTCCTCGAGTTCAAGGTCGGAAGGCGTACAATGCCGAGGCAGCGGCTGCTCGGGGGTTTCGAGGTTGAGGTCTTTGCGCAGCTTCTGGTAGCAAAGGTCGGCCGCGTCCTGATAAGGAACTTTCTTCTCGGCGAACGATTGATTGGAGATAGTAAAGGTGAATTCGCGGTTCTGCGATTTCGGATCCAGCACGAGGTAGAGATAATCCCGGCCTCGCGGCTTCAATTGAAATCCGAGATATTGAATCTGCACCCTGCCAACTCCCGGGTTGGATTGGCTGCGCGCCCGCGTCCTCGCACGGTGCGAGGCGCGGGCACAGAGCCGGTTTTGTCTTACAGCTTGGTCACGTTTTCCGCTTGCAGGCCCTTGGGGCCCTTGGTAACCGTGAATTCCACCGACTCGCCTTCGGCGAGCGATCTGAACCCATCCGCCTGGATGGCCGAGTGGTGAACAAAAACGTCATCCCCGGAAGCGCGTTGAATAAACCCGTAACCCTTGGCGTTGTTGAACCACTTCACCGTACCTTGTTCTCTTTCACTCATCTTGTTTCAGTGTTTCCTTTTTTGTTGAAATTAACCTGGTCCGCTCTCGCAACCGCTCGCCAAAAACAACAAAAGCCACAAAATCATGGATTCTGTGGCCTTCTACGTCTGTGGTATTTGGTCACAAAAACTGATCAAGCCAGTTCAGTATACACGAATCCCCGCCTCATGGCTACTGGCTTCTCGTCGCTACCGAACGGGGGGCTGAAGTTCGCCCAGGAACGACAATTCCCTCCTGTGCCACGTCCGGCCCGGAAAAAATCGCGGCGCTTCACACGGAGCGCTGCTCCGCG
>JAHEKS010000046.1 GCA_024638215.1 Acidobacteriota bacterium
ACGACGGTGCCTTTCAGCCCCACCACCCTCGCCTTTTCCGTGTATTGGTCCTCGGGCTCTTCGAGGATCTTAGGCCACCTGACATCGCCTCCCACGTCGTAGATCTCGGGCCGCGGCTCGCCTTCTCGGTTTTTTTTGTGTTTCGCTGGCGGCCACGCATCCTTGCCCAATCCGCACCCGGCGGCCAGGCCCGCGTCGTCAGGGGAGAGTTGGCGCGCCTGCTCGCATTCCTGCTCGGCGCCGATCGGGTCGGCTTGCTCTTCCAGAAGCGCGGCGAGGGTGCTGTGCCAGTAGGGTTCGTCGGGATCGAGCCGCAGCGCCTGCTTGATTTCCTGAACGGCGACGGGTGGCCGGCCCCGTTGCGCCGCGTCCAGCCCAAGCAGGAAATGAGTCTGCGCCAGAAAGATTTTCGCCCCGGGATAATCGGGCTGCGCGGCCAGAATCGCGGAGAATGCCCGCTCGGCCTTTTCCAGGTGCCCGTGGTGGAAATCCTTTGCCGCGTGCTTGAACTGCTTTGTGAGATTTTCGGCGGCAAGCCGTCGCGGTTGCGCAACCAGCGCCGCCGCGGCAAAAAGGATAGCGAGGATTTTCCTAACCTTCACAACAGCCACTGAACTTACCCCATTTCAATCATCAGGGGCGGGGCGCTTCCCCGCCTTTAAGCATATAACGCGAGCGGGGCAGAAGGGACTGGAAATCCTGGAGAATTCTTGGCTAGGCTCCGCGCTGCCGTTTCGTACGGAGCGGGCTGCGGGCGATGGCGAGACTACGATCGCGGAGTTTTTCGAGCAGCTTGAGCTTTTCGGAAAAGGGAAGCTCGCGCAGGTGCTTTCGCTCCGCCGCTTTGCTTTCCAGCATCTTGCGCATCCAGGGGCTCATGGCTTGCCTCGCAGAAATTTAATCCCAAACTGCTCCCACTCATCAAGCAGTCCGTGGTGCGCCAGGATGGCGTCCGGCTTCCGGGCGTCCAACATGCCGCTTTCGACGAATTGCAGGATGCGGGCAAGGCCTTTGCCGGGCAGCGTCCTAAAATCTCTTGAGAAAGCCTCATCTTCATGTTCGCTTTTTCCGATAATATCCCTGAGGATTGGAACGGCGCTATTAGGTCGGAATGAGGAACTGCCATGACTGTCAATGTTCTTCTTGTGGCTGAAATGGAAATCCCGGATGTCCCCAACCTCGATGGCGAGGTGCAAGCAAGGCTTGATGCGTTCAGGGAAGCGGTGCAACCGGCAAACGAATACGGTATTACGATCTACCGAGCGGCTCAACAAATCGACAGGAGAGAATATCTGTAGGTTGGGAACAAGCGGGTCCTGAGAATTTTACGTAACATATCCTATCGTGCGTTGGTCCGCCACTCGTCCACGTGCTCGCGCCTTGTCATTGAGACGGTTGATTCGCCTGGAACCGCCGATGAAAACCTTAATCACATTCGCGCCCTTACTGACGAAGGCTGTTACAGCCCGAGGGCTGTCACGCAAACGGTCTTAGCGCAGTGGCCCACTCTCGGAGGTGGGAATAACGGTCGAACGGTATGGGGTAGTCCTCCAGTGCGGTCGCCGTCGCATCCAGCTCCGCAATCAGATCGTCCAGGTCCGACGCGTCTGCTCGTTGGATCTCGCTCAGCCGCGTCTTCAGAAAATGGTCCAAAAGTTCTTGCGAGGTGTAGTTCGTGAGCGGGCGCCTTCTCCTGCAAGTATCGCAGTCGCACCTCAGAAAGGCCCCACCCACAGTGGCCTGCAGGTTCTGAGCTTCAATGTCCGTGAAATACCTGTGAAGCCGTGGCACGTAATAGCGCCTAACGGCCTGCCCGCCCTCATGATAGCCGGAGTCTCGGTATTCGCCGTAGCCAACTGCATTACTGAAGCATCCCATACCTACTTTTCTCAAAAGGAGTGTGAAGTATCCACCAAAGAGTCCGAATAGGGGTTTCCCCAACCTCCGAAGGCGTACGACCAATCGGCCATATTTTGCCAAGGTACTTGCCGGTGCTAAATATTCCTGGAGGTTGTTCACGAAGACGATTAAGCCGTCAAAACCCCGTTCGTCATAGTCACCCGCCAGTGCGTCGAACTCGGTTTCCGGAAAACCCGCTGTCATGTGCAAAACCGGGGCAAGCCTGAAGTCTTCCTTCTCGCGAACCGCCGCGCGCGCGAGCCCTAGCGAAACGGGATACCAGGGGTCGCGTCGACCGGCGTACCGGAAGTAGGGCGGGATCAGGAAATCGGGCCCGCTGTACTCGCTTTCAACGTCCTCTCCAAGCAGGGCGGCGTATTTGTCGACCTTTTCCGCACTTTGTCGAGCAAACTCCTTCTGGAATGAGAGAACTGCCCTCGCCATCTCCCCCTCAATGGGCTCAACATCCGTGGCCTGAAGGGGCCTTGAAAGGAACGTCGAGACAATGGAAGGCCCGTGCACGTCCGCGATCTCCAAATGTGCACGGCGTATTGACCCACGGTCAAAGTCAGCTTGGAGGAGGGGGGTCCGGGGGTCAAGTGCGTACTGCTTTTTGAGAGTTAGGACGAATCCCCCCGTACCCTGTCGGAAGACGCAGGCAATCGAAAGAGGAATGATCAGACCATCGTACTTATCGCGGTGCCTCCTGAAGAAGTCTTGGGAGACATGGTGGTACGTGAGGAAGTGTCCAAGCCGGTATTCAAACATCTTGGCCATCCACAAAAGAACCTGATATCTCAGCAGCAATTCTGCGATTGACGAATCGTGACCGCTTGGCACGCAGGACGATCCTAGCGCCTCCCGCTGAGTCGGCAACTATCAAGCCCAGTCCAAGGGAGGTCATCAGCCGGCGGTCAATCGCGTCTGCGCTTTTCGATGGAAGGGCCACATAAGAATACGCTGCAATTTGCCTGTTGCTAGCGGCCTGCCAAACAGCCTTCTTCCATTTCGTGAGCTTCAGCTCGACGGCGACGATTTCCTGCTCATCGCCCCTCTGCTTAAACACCATATCGATCCGCTTGAGCCCGAATGGAACCTCGCTCTTGCAGTGGTATCGCTCGGGCGGGAACAACTTCAGGACGGGCGCGCGCAGTTCATCTTCCCTCAGGGGGAGAGACAACGTCTTTTGCCTCCTCGAGTGGATTGGCCTCGAGCAATCCGCAGAACCTGTGAAGCGTCCACCAAAAAAGCCCGAGCGTCAGGGCTCCCGGCGCCAGAACGAATGTTGCACGCAGGCCGGGTAGCGGTGCCCAAAGGCTTGCAAGAACACCAGACCGGACGTCAAAGTGTAGGAAAAAGTATGCAGTGCCGCATGCGATGACGACTAACCATGCCACCGCCACGCAGATGCTCAGATGGCACAGCCACGTATAATACTCGTCGAGAGCAATTCTCTCGTGGTATGCGCGAAATGCATCCCTAAATCTTGCGCGGATTGAGTCCTCTGTCAAAATCCCAATCACCCACTCAGTGTGCGTGCTCTTCTGGACGCCTCCGGCCGAAAGCTTCATCTGTTCGGCCACCGAATCGTAGATGCTCGCAATAACAGGAAGAAACTTGCGATCATGGATGGCTGCGTGGGCGCGCGCCAACTTTTCGGAGTAGTCCTTGTTGAGCTCCTTCCTCATCCACAGGAAGCGCCACACAAGCTTTCTGGACAATGCGTAAACAAGCCCGAGGAATACCGTTACTCCCGGCCAGTACGAGCTCATCCCACTATCTACCTTGGCTTGAGGTGCTCCAAAACGCTCTTTGAGGTTGTGTCGGGATACTTTTGGTAAACGTACTGAATCAGTCGAGTTAGCGGAACCTTTTCGAAACGCTTTTTGAGCTGCATCACCTCAGCCCAGTCTGCGTCGCTAATTGCGCCCTTCAGTTTCTCGGCAACTTTGCAACCCCGGTCGGTGAGAGAAAAGAGTTTCTGGACTACAGGCTCGTCAGCCTCCGACTCAACAAGGTTATTCTCTTCCGTGAACTCGGCATAGCTGGGGAGTTCCTGCTCCTCCGCCTCAACGAGATCCAGACTAGCCAAGAGGTCCAAATCCTCGTAAATCTCCTTAGAAAATGGGCCGAATTTCCAAGGCTCGAAATTGAACTTGTTTTGCAGCTTACCTGAGAGGCGTGTTTCCTTCTGGAGGAGGAACATCATTTTTTCTAGTCGCGTGATACCCGCGACGGGCTGCTTCGTCCCACAGCCCGAAAGGGCGGACATGAGCAGAAGAAGAACGTCTTCCCTGTCAAGCTGGCGGAGTTCGTTTTGCATGGTGCCATCTTCCTTTCGTTGGCGGTCTCATGGTTTCAGGCCTGTGTTCTCCCTCAGTTTGATGCCTTGCTGTGCTAACTTGTCCTGGTTGTCCCAAATCCAATGGCCTAGAATCGTCGCAGCAGCTTCTGCCTTGTTCTTTCCGAAAACGCCCAGGTGCGCTAGGCGTTCTAGCACGGCGTCCGTCGTGGGGTCAAGCGACAACGGCACGCGAACAGTTGATGTTCGGTTTTTGCGGGCCATAACCTAAATAGAGTCTAACTAGACGCTAGTTAGAATGCAACTCTTTTCCGCGTGCCGGCAGGGGGCCCGTGCAAGAGGGTCCGCTGAAAGAACAACACTAGACCTCCACAACCTTGACGGCGCGGATGGCGGGGATGGCGCGCAGTTCGTCGAGCGCCGGTTCGGGGATGGGAGAATCCACGTTGACCAGGCCCAGGGCGTCGCCGGCGGCGGAGGCCGCGACGTCCTTCGGGGATGCGCCGCCCGCGGCCGGAGCGCCCGCCTGAGTGGCCGCGGTGCCCGCCGCCGCGAGGGCGGAGCGGCAGCTCGATTCGCGGCCCAGCGCGAAGTTGGCAATATTGACCTTGGCATTGCCCAGAATGGTTCCAACGCGCCCAATGACGCCGGGCACGTCCTGGTTGCGCATGAAGAGAATATAACCTTTGAGCGGGGCGTCTATATCCAAATCGTTGATGCCCAGAATCCTCAGCTCGCCGCGCACGCCCACCATGCCGAGCGCCGAGGCGGTCTCAGCTTCGGTCTTGAGCGCGATGCCCAGGGAATTCGAAAACGCGGCGCGGCGGGCGCTGCGGGTCTCCACCACTTCCAGGCCGCGCGCCTGCGCCAGCGCGCCCGCGTTCACCAGGTTCGCCTGCTCGGAAAGCATGCGGTTGAGCACGCCCTTGAGCACGGCGTTCTTCACCAGGTGTGTGTTCAGCTCGGCCAAGCCGCCGTCGTAGCTGATGCGCACCTCTTCCAGGCGCTCGGAGGCGAGCTGCGCCACAAAGGCGCCCAGCTTTTCGCCGAGCTGGATGTAGGGCTCGAGCTTCTTGTATTCCTCCACCGAAATCGAGGGCATGTTGACGGCGTTGCGCGCCACGCCGGTCAGCAGGTAGTCGCGCACCTGCTCGGCAATGCGGATGCCGACGATTTCCTGCGCCTCTTCCGTCGAGCCCGCGATGTGCGGCGTGGTCACCACGTTCGCGTGCGTGACCAGGCGCTGCGCTTCCGGAGTGGCCGGCGGCTCCTTTTCAAAAACGTCGAGGCCCGCGCCCGCTACCTGGCCCGATTCGAGCGCCGCGAGCAGCGCCGATCCGTCAATCAGCTCGCCGCGCGCGCAGTTGACGATGCGCACGCCGGGCTTCGCGAGCGCGAGAGTCTTGGCGTTGATCAGGTGGCGCGTTTCGGGCGTCAAGGAAGCGTGGAGGCTCAAGAAATCGCTCTGCTTCAGCACTTCCTCGAAGCCCGCCAGGCGCACCTGCTGCTCGCGCGCCACCAGCGCCGAGACGTAAGGGTCGTAGGCTACGACGTCCATCTCCAGCGCCCGCGCGAGGCGCGCCACCTCCGTGCCGATCTTGCCCAGACCGATGAGGCCCAGCGTCTTGCCGCGCAGCTCGATGCCTTCCAGCTTCTTCTTTTCCCAGCGGCCTTGCTTGAGCGAGGCGTCGGCTTGCGGTACGTGGCGCGCCAGAGCCAGAAGCAGCGCCAGGGTGTGCTCGGCCACCGCCGTGGCGTTGCCGCCCGGGGTGTTCATCACTACAATGCCGCGGCGGGTGGCGGCCTCCAGATCCACGTTGTCTACGCCGACCCCGGCGCGGCCAATGGCGCGCAGGCGCGCGGCGGATTCCAGAAGCTCGGCCGTGACCTTGGTGGCGCTGCGAATCACCAGGGCGTCGGCGTCGCGGATGGCATCGGACAATTTGGCGCCGGGCGTGGCGGGCAAATTGACCACCTCAAAAGATTTCTCCGCCTGGAGGATTTCAAGCGTTTTGTCAGAGACTTTGTCAGAGATAAGCACTTTCATATCATGCTCTTTCTTGGCGTCTTACTACAATAGTAGTTGTCCGATTCCTCTGCTGCAGTATTGCGATTCCTCGTGATACTGGTGCAACCAGTGACAATACTGACACAAAAAGTGAGATAGACCTCAAATCCCTAGCCGTGCGTTCGTTCGAACTCCCGCATGAAAGAGACCAGAGCCTGCACTCCGGCCAGCGGCATGCCATTGTAAATGGAGGCGCGGATTCCTCCGACGTCGCGGTAGCCTTTCAGCGCGTAGAGACCTTCCTGGTTTGCCTCCTTCACGAATAGCTCGGTCGCTTGCGGAGTGGGAAGGTCGAAGGTCACATTCATCGTCGAGCGATGCGCCGGATCCGCCAGCGGCCGATAGTAAGAAGAGTGATCGAGGCGATCGTAAAGAAGCTGAGCTTTCTCATTGTTGCGCCGCTCGACCTCGCGCACTCCGCCCAGGCTCTTCATCCAGCGCATTACCTGAAGGGAAAAATAAATATTGAAAGTGCTCGGCGTATTGACAAGAGATTGTCCCTTGTTCACCACGGCGTAGTTGAGCAAGGGCGGAGTTTCCGGCAGCGCGTACTGCATCAGGTCCTTGCGGACCGCGACAATCGCAGTTCCGGACGGCCCGAGGTTTTTCTGCAAGCCCGCATAAACCACACCGAACTTCGAATAATCCATGACGCGAGAAAGGATCTCTGAAGTGGCGTCGCCCACGAGCGGCACGTCGCGCGTTTCGGGGAATTTATTCCAGCGCGTCCCGTAGGCCGTGTTGTTGGTCGTGATGTGAAGGTACGAAGTATCCGGCGCAAGGTTCACGCCGCTGAGATCGGGAATGCGGACGAACTTGTCGCTTCGGCCGCTGGCCACGATTTCGATCTTGCCGTAGGGACCGGCGTCTTTGATGGCCGTGGCGGAAAAGACTCCGGTTTCGACGTAAGCCGCCTTGCGCGCGCTTGTCCGCGCGATCAAGTTCAAAGGAACCGCGGCAAACTGCATTCGCCCGCCGCCATGCATGAAGAGAACGGAATAATCTTCGGGAAGCGAGACCAACTCGCGGAAAAGCGCGGCGGCTTCTTCGGTGATGGCGACGAAGTCTTTCGAGCGATGACTGATCTCGATGACCGACGCGCCCAGCCCTCCGTAGTTCAGAAATTCTTCCTGCACGCGGGCCATGACTTCATCGGGAAGCATGGCCGGCCCGGGGCTGAAATTGAACACGCGGCTTGTGGCGCCGGCGCGCCCGCCGGCATTTCCCTTGGCAGCTTCAGGTGATGGCATAGGAGAGCATCCTTGCAAGGTACGGATTCACTTTACGCGTGCACGCGCGTAAGCATTTTGTACCCGGCAGCGGCTCCGGGCTTTAGAAAAACTAGCGTGTAAGTTTACTTGACCTAGGATGCCTTGTCAAAAGAACTGGATGAACTGGATGATTCACCTTCGTCTACACCAACAACCGCGGGGCAAGACCAGAACAACTTCAGGAGATGAGTTGTGCCAAGAGTTCAATACTTCTTGACGACGCTGCTTTTGGCATTGCTCGCCGGTGCAGGCGCCGCGGTTTCGGACAGCGGCAGCGACGATTGCTCGATCTTTGATACCCGCACGCGGCGCGAGCTGGCGCGCGTCGAAGTCGGCCGCGGCCTCAAGCTCCTGGTCTTCGCGAGCGTGCGCAAATGGTTCAATGCTCTACAACGCAATACGCGGTGATATAATCGGTTTGCAGCGGGCGCCGGTTCGCAACATGGCACAGAGTGTCACCCGCACCTAGTTGCATGAAACGGGTCGCTGACTGGATCTTCGATACTAAGAACCATCCCCTGCGGCTAGCAATATTCCGCCTGGTCGCTGGGTTAGTGAACGGCCACGAGGCTGTCTACGTCCGGCCCAATAGTCTGATGAGCATTGTGGACGGAGCCTTTGCTTTGCTCGGGTTTTTCGGATTCTTAGCACTCCTGTTTCAAAGCTTCTTCTGAGTTCTCAAACAATTCGAGAGAATAGTAATTCATGCCGGTTGGCGCATCTCGGCGCTAGGCGTGCGAATTGGCCGAGATCCGCTATTACGCCAGTGTTACCCCGCAGTCGCGCCCGCGGCGCTCAGTTCACCTGATTCACGCCGCGCAGGACGCGGACCAGCTCGATGCGCGTGCCGGTCATCGAGCTCTTGAGCGCCACGACTTTTTCTTCGTCTTTGCCCTTGATCTCGAAGACCGTCTTGCCCTGCGGATCGTGCTGGGTGAATTTGGTCACCTGGCTGCCGATGCGGTCCTGGTAGAATTTTTCGACTTTATCGAGGTCGTCCGTGGTATCGAACTTTCCCACCGTGATGCGGACTCTGTTCTCGCCGGGAAATTCCATGTTCACGCCGGCCGAGCCGTCCGCCGCCGCGCGCTGGGCGCCGGGGTAGAGCGGCAAGCCGAGGGAAGCTTCGCTGATGTCGGCGTCTTTCCGGACTTCGAGGTTTCCTATGGGGGTCTTGATGGAGACTTCCTTCTCTTGTCCCTGATCATTCTTGGCGACGTTGACCTGCACGGTGTGGGAGAGGAACCGCACGCCCGTGTAGATGCTGACGCCGCAAACCACGATAATCAGCGCCAGGATGAGCAGGACGATGGCGACGATGTTGCTTGACGAGCGCGGCGGCGGGGGCGGAGCCGGCGCGCGCGGAGGTTGGGGGGTGGCACCCATGGCAGACTCCTTTCACACTTCGGCCTTCACTGGATTCTACGCCTTCCGCCCGGCGCAAGTTCCGTGATTTTGCGGGAGCGGGAATCGTCGTTCACCGAAGTAGGGGCGGGTTTCCAAACCCGCCCCTACAGTTGCAGCGGCCAGAGCCTGACCTGAACATCAGCGCGCCGAGCGCGAACCGTCCCAGGCTGGTCCGCGCCCGGCCACGCCAAGCTTCAAAGCCCTTCCACTGACCCTCCGCGAAGCCTCTTGGCGCGGCGCTCCGAGGCCACAAGAAAACGAAAATAAATGCCTGCAACAAATGTTTCCCGAGTATAATTCCAGCCGTCAGGCAAGAGGGACCGCCCCGTCTTTTTCCGACAGAGCGAAGCGGCTAATTGAGAGCAAGACGCTACGCCAGGGTACGCATTCTTTTCGCCCCCAGGAGTTGGTGTATGGCGAATGTCTGGAGCGTAGGCGCATGAACGGCCCAGTACTCCCGCCGTCCGAGGTCGAACTGCGTTTCACTCCTCTGGGCCGGCAGGTCAAAGTCCTCATGGTCTGGCCGGATTTTCCGCCCTCCTTCTGGAGTTTCGCGGGCATGATGCAACTGCTCGATGAGAGGGTGCTGATGCCTCCCCTCGGCCTGATCACCGTGGCCGCCTTGTGTCCCAAGGAATGGACGATCCGCCTGATTGACCAGCAGGTCGAGCAGGTCTCCGACGATGACCTTCTCTGGGCCGACCTCGTGATGGTCAGCGGCATGAGAGTCCAGCGAAAAGGGATGGAAGAGACGCTTGCCCGGGCGCGCCGCCTGGGACGCCGCACCATCGTGGGAGGGCCCTACGCGAGCGGCGAGCCCGAAGCCCTGTTGAAGGTGGCGGATCATGTGGTGGTGGGCGAGCCGGACGAAGTCTTTGGCGAAATCGCCAGGGACTTTGAGAATGGCGCAGCGCAGAGGCTCTATCAGGTCGAAGAGAGACCTGACGTCACCAAGACGCCGGTGCCCAGGTTTGACCTTTTGAAAAACGAATATTACGTCTCGATGCCGATTCAATTCTCCCGCGGTTGCCCGTTCCAGTGCGAATTCTGCGACATCATCGTCCTCTACGGGCGCAGGCCGCGCACCAAGCGCCCCGAGCAGATTCTCGCCGAGCTCGACACGTTGCTGAGTTTGGGATGGGAGAAGCAGGTCTTTATTGTTGACGACAATTTCATCGGCAACCACAAGCTGGCGCTGGAGCTCGCCCTGGAGCTGGAAGAATGGCAGAAAGCCCACGGGTTCCCGCTGGCGTTCTACACCGAGGCATCCCTGGACCTTGCGCAACGGCCGGCGCTGGTCGAAGCCATGGTGAAAGCCAACTTCTTCTACGTTTTCGTGGGAATCGAAAGCCCGTCGAAGGAATCGCTGACGGAGACGAAGAAATTCCAGAACCTGCGGCTTGATCCGATCGAGAGCATCAGGGTTCTGCACCGCGCCGGGCTGTGGGTGACGGGCGGTTTCATTCTGGGATTTGATTCCGATCCCGAAGACATTTTCGATCAGCAGATTGGCTTCATCGAAGACGCGAACATTCCCTGGGCCATGCTCAATTTTCTGCACGCTGTTCCCCGCACGCCGCTTCACGCCAGCATGAAACAACAGGGCCGCTTGATCGATTACAGCGTCAACAGCCTGGACGGGACGGCTCCCAACTTCCGAACCATCATGCCTGCCAACGTTCTGGCGCGAGGATTTCAGAAGACCCTGAATTCGATCTACGGTGCGGAGAACTTCTACGAGCGCGCCTGGCGCTCGCTCCAGAACTGGCAGGCGCGTCCCAGCCAGCACCCCGCCCGCCAGCCCACTTTCGCCGGCATCGTCAGGATTATCTTTCGATCCTTCTGGCATCAGGGTTTGAGATCCTCGTACCGGAAAGCGTACTGGAAATATTTCTTCCGGTTCGTTTCTCACTACGCAATGAATTGGCCCAAGCTCTGGATGGGCTTCACCATTCTGATCTCGGGGAACCACTTCATCCCCTACGCTCAAGAGGTTGTCGCAAGGGTGGAAGAAGGAATCACGGAGAACGCCCCCCTGCCGCAGCCGGTGGCAGAAAACGTCCTGGCGTGAATTTCAGGAAGCATCCGTTTGCCATCGGCACCCCGTTCGAAGCCGATTTGTGAGTCACCTCGCCCGTGCGGCGGTGTGCATTTCAGCATCGCCGCGCGCACTCCCGAAAATCATTGGCAGGCTTAAAGCATGCCCGCATGCCAGACTGACGGCGATGCCCGCCGTCACTTGCCTTGAGCCCCGAGGAATCCAGGTGATATTCTCAACCTTCGTACTCTTTCGTCAGGATATGGGGAGGTCATCCAAATGCGTTTGGTAAAACTCGGCCACAGCTCGCTGGAAGTTTCCGTCCTCGGACTCGGCTGCATGGGCATGTCGGATTTCTATGGGACGCACCAGGACGATGAATCTGTCGCCGTCATCCATCGCGCCCTCGATCTCGGGATGAATTTTCTCGATACCGCGGACGTTTACGGCATCGGCCGCAATGAAGACCTGGTGAGCCGGGCGCTCAAAGGCCGTCGCGATCAGGTCGTGCTGGCCACCAAATTCGGCAATGTGCGTGAGCCCGACGGCCGCTTTGTGGGCGTCAACGGCCGGCCGGAGTACGTTCGCAAAGCGTGCGACGCGAGCCTGAAACGCCTGAACGTCGAGCACATTGATCTCTACTACCAGCACCGCGTGGACCGCAGCGTGCCCATCGAAGAGACGGTTGGCGCCATGTCGCGATTGGTTGAAGAAGGCAAAGTCCGCTGCCTCGGCTTGTCGGAGGCTTCGCCGGCCACCATTCGCCGCTCGCACAAGACGCATGCCATCTCCGCGCTTCAAACCGAATACTCGCTGTGGACGCGCGACCCGGAAGATGAAATCCTGCCAACGTGCCGCGAGCTTGGAATTACCTTCGTAGCTTATAGCCCGCTTGGGCGGGGATTCCTGACCGGCCAAATCAAGCGCTACGAGGACTTGGCGCCGGACGACTGGCGGCGCAACATGCCGCGCTTTACGGGAGGAAACTTCGAGAAGAATTTGGAACTCGTGCGGCACATCGAGCGGCTGGCCGAAGAGAAGAAGTGTGCGCCGTCACAACTCGCGCTCGCCTGGGTGCTCGCGCAGGGCAAGGACGTTGTTCCTATACCGGGCACGACCTCACAAAAGCACCTGGAAGAAAACCTCGGCGCCCTCGAAATCAGCTTCACGCCGGAAGAACTCGCGCGCATTGACGAAATCGCTCCGCAGGGCGTCGCCTCCGGCGCCCGCTATCCCGAAATGGCCATGAAAGCCGTGAATGGATGAAGGGGGGACTAATGTCGGGCACGGTTCAACTCTGGAAGCCACAGTATCGGATCGTGGTTGCCGTGCAGTACTGGAATGCCAGCAGAGCCATCCTCGAGGGATTGAGGCGCCAGTGTGGGGTCAATTACTTTCACTTTCTGATCAGCCTGCGCAGTTTCATCGAGTACACGCGGCGGGGGATCTGGTTCCTGCTCTGGGCAAGCGAAGAGAAACTGCGCGCTGCGGGAAAGTTGACATTCAACCGAAGCGGCAGCCCCTGCCTTGTCCGTATGGATGAGATGATCAACGAGGCTCTGAGGCTGGGAAGGATGTCGCATCTGCGCGACCTCGTTAGGGGCGTCAACGAGCCGTTTATAGATCGCCTGCATGCGCTTACGCATGGGAATCCCATCTCTGTCCGTTTCCTAGCGTTTGGTCTCAGCAGGATCTTTCAGGCCGATAAGCTTCTCGCCCAAGCTGAAATGGAACAGAACTTATTCACCATACTGTTCTGCCGCCGGGCGCTCGGGGAGGACGCCAGGACTACCTGGAAAACCCTAGCCGCCATCAACGATCACCCCGATGACATGAAGGCGAATGCAAAGATCGCGGCCCATCAGTTTCTGTCAAAAAAGGCGGATTTGGAGAAAGCCTTTCAGTTGCTGTAAGTGCGTCGGGACCCCATAGGGCGGAAATTGCTACTTCCCTTCGCGTCAATCATCAGGCAACCTCGGCCATGTCGTGGTGCAGGATCATGAGCTGGTCTGAGCGCAAGGCAAGTGTGGCGTAAGTGCGTCCTTCATTGTCGCTAAATTCGACCTCAAACACTCCGGGCGCAAGGGGCTCCACGATGGTCCCGACTTGGCCCCGGCGCAGAGAATGCTGCGGGATGTCTTCAAGTAAAGCTACGACGTCAAATGTCTTCATGCTCTCCATGGTCACTTACAAAATGTAACAACTGGTCAGTCGGGGAAAATCCTCGCCGTTCAAGACAATCCAACTGCTCCGCACGGTTGCCTCTCCCGCCGGACCTGTCAATTGAAAGTCTAGCACGTATCGCTGCCCGTAGTCATCGAGTTCGCCTTCAGTCACCTCGCCTTGGACTGCGGCCTTCAGCAGCGCTTGCCGCAGTACGTCCGCGTCGGCCCTTGTGAGCCCAAGCCGCGCCGCGAAAACTCGAGCCTTGTGACGACCCCGCGGGTGACGTTCGTTCAGACAGTAATCCCGCAGTTTTTCAACCCCTACCACCGCGCGCTCGCTGCCAGGAAGTTTCATTCGTTTTCGATCCAGTTCGTCGCCGTTCTCGTTACAAACGCAAGGAAATCTTCGACAAGCGGGTTAGAAAGCTCGCCTCTACTTATACGCCGGAATCCCCGTAACGCGCTCGCCGATGACGAGGGTGTGGATGTTGTGGGTGCCTTCGTAGGTGAAAACCGATTCCAGGTTGCACATGTGGCGGAAGATGGGGTATTCGTCAGCAATGCCGTTGGCACCGAGGATGTCACGCGCGGCGCGGGCCACGTCGAGCGCGATCTTCACGTTGTTACGCTTGAGCATGGAAACGTGCGCGTGGTCGGCGCGCCCCTTGTCTTTCAACCGGCCCACCTGCAAGGCAAGCAACTGCGCCTTGGTGATTTCGGTAATCATCTCGGCAAATTTTTCCTGAATCATCTGGTGCGAGGCGATGGGCTTGTCGTCAAACTGCGTGCGCACCTTGGCGTATTCGAGCGATTCGTTGTAGCACGCCATGGCCGCGCCGATCGCGCCCCAGCCGATGCCGTAGCGCGCCTGCGTCAGGCAGGAAAGCGGCGCCTTCATGCCTTGCGCGCCCGGCAGCATGCTCGACGCCGGCACGCGCACATCCTGGAGCGACAGAATCGAAGTCACCGAGGCGCGCAGCGACCACTTGCCCTTGATGTCTTTGGACGTGAATCCCGGCGTGCCTTTCTCGATCAGAAATCCGCGCACGCCTTCCCGCGTGCGCGCCCAAACGAGCGCGACGTCGGCGATAGTGCCAGAAGTGATCCAGGCCTTCTCGCCGTTCAGCACGTAATCGCCGCCGTCGTTCACCGCGCGCGTGCGCATGCCGGCGGGATTGGAGCCGAAGTCGGGCTCGGTAAGGCCGAAGCATCCGATGGCTTTGCCCTGCTGGAGCGCCGGCAGCCATTTCTTTTTCTGCTCTTCCGAGCCGTATTCGTGGATGGGATACATGACGAGCCCGCCCTGGACGCTGGCAAAACTGCGCAAGCCGCTGTCGCCGCGCTCGAGCTCCTGCATGATAAGCCCGTACTCGACGTTCGACATCCCCGCGCAGCCGTAACCTTCCAAATTCGCGCCGAGGAACCCGAGCTCGCCCATGGGCTCGACCAAATGCACCGGGAACTTCGCTTCGCGGTTCCACTCCTCGATGTGGGGGATGACTTCCTTCTCCACAAACTCGCGCACCGTCTGCCGGACGAGCTTCTCCTGGTCCGAGAACAGCGAGTCAATTTCCATGTAATCCACGCCGCGAAAAGCAAACATGGCTTCATCTCCGGCTGAGCGAATTGAACATGGGGGATTGTAGCAATGAATCCGGCTTTACGGTGCCGGTTTCCGCATTCCGCTCCTAGCGGGGTCTCACGTCTCCCCAACCGCGCATCGAGAGCGGAGCAAGAACTGCGCTACGCTTTCGGATTCCAACGCGAGCGCAGGAAATGCGCGGCCATCTTGGGCTGGCGGTCGCGCGTGAAAACGCCCTTATTATTTTTTCCGAGAGCGCGGATGATGCTTTGCGGGGTCTTGAAGTCGTGAAAGTTCCAAACGTGAAACCCGGCCATATACGGGCGCTTGCCGACGACTTCGAGATAATTCCGAAGGAACTCAACTTGATACTCCTCGGACCACATGCGCGGCGGGGCATCATGGTCGCCGGGGATGGCCTCCGCGCCGCACTCGGTGATGACGATGGGTTTATGCAGAACCTCGTGCGCGTGGTCAAGATACTCGCCAAAGGCCTTTGCCGCCTCGTCCAGGCGCCCGCCGAGCGAGTACCACCCGAAGTAGGCGTTGAGGCAGGCGAAGTCGCAAAGAGCGGTCCACTCAAACGGGCCGCCCTCCACGGTGGTGAAGGTGGCGGGACGGCTGTCAATCTCTCGAGCGCGCCCAACGAGCTTGGTGAAAAAGGCTGTCCCGGCGGCGACGGCGCCCGCGTTCGAGCCTCCCCGTCCCGGCTGCCCGCCCGGCCCGGGCTCGTTCGCGACGGACCAGGCGATGACGCTGGGATGATTCTTGTCGCGGAAGACAAGGTCGTCAATATCGCGAAGGCACTGCTCGAGCCGCTTCTGAATATTGGCTTCGCCATCGGAGAAACTCATTCCGACGGCGGGGATTTCATCAATCACCAGGAAACCGTAACGGTCTGCCAGCTCCATGCATTCGGGTGAATAAGGATAGTGCGACGTGCGGAAGGAATTCGCGCCCGTCCACTTGAGCAATTCGGCGTCACGTACCGTCACAGGCAGGTTCAGGCCGCGCCCGCTCACGGGAAAATCCTCGTGGCGCGAAAAGCCTTTGAGGAAAATCGGCTTACCGTTGAGGAGAAAATCCTCCGCCATCGGGCCACGCACCTCGATGGTGCGAATTCCGATGTCGAGATGGTAGCTATCCAGCGTTGCCCCGTGCGCCTCAAGCGCCACTTCGAGCGGGTAGAGGTGCGGCGTTTCGGGGCTCCAGAAAACTGCTCCGGGAACGCGCAGCGTCGCTTCGGCCACGCCGCCGCGAAAATCGAGTCGCGCATTGATGGCCGTCCCGCCCCTTGCGAGCTGAACCTTGCCGGCGCCGCTCCACTCGCCGCTTGCTTGGGCCTTGACGTTGACCGTTCCGGCCGAGCCCTCGATCTTCGTCACCACCGTGAGGTCTTCAATATGGTTTTCGGGCAAGGCGGCGAGTTGGACTTGGCGCTCGATGCCGGCATAAGGGAAAAAATCGTAGTGCGTGGCGGGATAGCCGGCGAAAAATCCCCGCTCCTCGCCGCCCGTAGGGACTCGCGTGGCGGTTTGAATGTTCTCAACGCGGACGGCGAGGGGGTTCGCTCGATCCCAGGCGAGATGCGAGGTGACGTCAAAAGCGAAGGGCAAGTGGCCGCCAAGATGACTTCCCATGGGCGCGCCGTTGATCCAGACTTCTGCCGCGTAATTCACCGAGCCGAAATAGAGGAAGATTCGCCGGCCTCGCCACGCTTCGGGGATCCACGCATCGCGAAAATACCAGGCTGGGCCGAGGTAATCCGCGGCATCGTCGAAGAGATCGTTCCAACTGCTGGGTACGGCGATCGTGCGCGGCGCCGGCAAGCCGTGGGCCCATCCGCCGTTTGCGCCGGCGTCTTCCGGGTCCAATTGGAATTGCCAGAAGCCGGAAAGATCCAGCACATTTCGATGCCCGTTTTGCTGGGGAAGAAGCAGCCGCACAACATTCTCTTGCTTCGCCTTTTCAGCCATGGCATCAGCCGGCGAAGCTGGCGCAGACTGGCCTGGGAGACCTCCGGGCAGCGCGGCGGCGGCGCCCGCTCCAGCCGCGGTGAAGAGGAATTCGCGGCGAGGCATTCTTAAGAAATGGCCGGTTGTTTTTTTCTCTTCCATTGGGCACTCCTTTGGCAGCTCTGCCGAGCGGGCCAGCTCGCCACATGGGATGTAGAACAGTGAGGCGGTTGCCTCCGGTTGTTCCGCGGGAAACCAGTATATGCCCCGCCCATCTGCTCGCAATCGAAATCTTGCGGTGTTGCGATCCACCCTCGAAATCACCGCACCGTCCGATCCCCAGCGGCCTCGCGTTGGCTTTCTCGAGCGGCGGCCCTATAATCCAATTCATGATGGACGACAGGACGCGTTTGACCGCGATGGTCAAAGCGGCGGGTTGAGCGGCTAAGTTGAGTCCAAGTTTGTTGGACTCCGTGCTGCACAAACTGCCGAAACAAACCGACCCGAACGTTCTGATCGGCTTTGACACCGCCGACGACGCGGGGGTGTACCAACTCGCGCCGGACTTGGCGCTGGTGCAGACGGTGGATTTTTTCACGCCCATTGTGGACGATCCCTACACTTTTGGCCAGCTTGCCGCGGCGAATTCGCTCTCGGACGTTTACGCCATGGGTGGCCGGCCGATGTCCGCGCTTTCCATCGTTGGCTTTCCGAACACCGGGCGCGACATCACGATTCTGGAACAGATTCTCGTGGGCGGCCTCGCCAAGATGCAGGAAGCCGCCTGCACGGTGATTGGCGGGCACTCGATTGGCGACGACGAAATCAAATTCGGTTACGCGGTGACGGGCGTGGTCAATCCGCAGCGCGTGCTTTCCAATGCCGGGGCGCGCGCGGGAGACCGGTTAATTCTTACCAAGCGCATCGGCACAGGCGTGATCTCGACGGCACTTAAGACCGGCGGCGCTCCCGCCGGGTCGGTTGAAGCCGCCATCGAATCCATGGGCATGCTGAACCGCGCGGCGAGCGAGGCCGCGTTGCGATTCGATGTCCATGCGGCGACGGACATCACGGGCTTCGGCCTGCTCGGACACGCGCGCGGCCTGGCGATCGCCAGCAAGGTGAGCATGGAACTGGAAGCCGCGAAAGTGGATTTTCTGCCCGGCGCGCTCGAATGTTCGCGCGGAGGATTTCTGCCTGGCGGTTTGAAACGGAATGCTGAATTTGTTTCGGGCTGCCTCGAGTTCGCGGAAAGCATCCAACCCGAGGTGCGGAATTTGTTGTGCGACCCGCAAACTTCGGGAGGGCTGCTCTTCGCCGTCGCCCCGAGCGACGCACCGCGGCTTCTTCGCGCCCTCCGGGGACAGCTCATTCCGGCGCAGGAGATCGGCGAGGTCACGGTCAAATCCACTCGGCTCCTTCGGGTCCGGTAGTCGCCGGAGGTACGGCCTCATCGCCGATCCAGTTCGAAGATCCCACGCTTGAGCCAGCAGCCGGACAGTCGCCCCATGTTTTCCCTTTTGACGGAAGAGAAGAGTACGGCGGTCAAACCCGAGCCAGTGCGCACGCGGGGCGATCTGATCGCGGCGGCATGCACGCTGGGCTTCCTGGTTGTGGTCTCGATTCTCACGGTGTATCAGGTTCAGCCGCCTCGAGCGCTTCCGAGTGATGCTCCGCCGGATCAGTTTTCCGCCCAGCGGGCGCTGGAACACCTGGAAGTCATCGCGCAAAAACCTCATCCAACGGGTTCCGCCGAGAACCAGGCGGTGAGGGCCTATCTGCTGAACCAGTTGTCGAGCCTCGGACTTGGCCCTCAGGTCCAGGTGGCGACCGTGGTGCGCTATGAGGCCAAGTGGCGCGGGCCGGCGGTTGCGGCCACCGTCTACAACGTGATGGCAAGGCTCAAGGGCACGCAAAACTCGAAGGCGGTGATGCTTTCCGCTCACTACGACTCGGTTTCCTCCGGCCCGGGCACGAGCGACGACGGCTCTGGAGTCGCCACGCTGCTCGAAACCGCGCGGGCGCTCAAAGCCGGCAAGCCGCTCGCGAACGACGTCATCTTTCTCTTCACCGACGGGGAAGAGCTGGGATTGCTGGGCGCGCAGGCGTTTGTGAATCATCATCCCTGGGCAAAAGACGTGGGGGTGGTTCTGAATTTCGAAGCGCGGGGCGCGTGCGGCCCGGTCACCATGTTTGAGACCAGCCCGCAAAACGGACGGCTGATCGCAGAATTTGCCAAAGATGCTCCACACGCCGTTGCCTCATCGCTCATGTACGAAGCCTATAAGCTGCTTCCGAACGACACGGACCTTTCCGTGTTCAAACAGGCTGGGATGCCGGGCCTCAACTTCGCCTATGTCGGGTGCTGGCCGCGCTATCACACGATGGGGGATAACCTTGAAAATCTGAGCCCGCGAAGCCTTCAACACGATGGTTCGTACGCGCTGGCTCTGGCGCGCGGGTTCGGAAATATGGACCTTACCAACCTTGCAGCTCCCGATGCGGTGTACTTCAGCCTCTTTGACAAAACCATTGAATACGGCCAGGGATGGGTTCTGGTGCTGGTCGCCGTAGCGCTCCTTTCCTTGTTGAGTCTGGTCATGCTGGGAATCAACAGGGGGCGCCTGGGCGCACGCGGGCTCATCTTTGGAATCATGCTTTGGCCATTGGCGGCGTTCGCGTCGTCGCTTGTGCCCGAGATCCTTTGGGTCGTCTTGCGGAGAACTCGTTTCGTTTCCCTCTTGCCCTACGGCATGGCCTACAACGGCGAACTCTACGCGCTGGGCTTCCTGGCCCTCGCGGGTTCGCTATTTTGCGCGATCTACCTTTGGGCCAGCGGAAAAACGGAGATCGCCAACCTGACGGCAGGAGTCCTCGCTTGGTGGGCGCTGCTAGCTGCGTTGAGCGGGATGCTTGCGCCGGGAGCGAGCTACGTCTTGGTGTGGCCCCTGTTGGCGGCGCTGGCGGCATTTGGCTACGAACTGTTTTTCATCCGCGTGCCATCCGAGCCCGCGCGTGCGCTGGTCTGGGTGCTCCCCGCCGTCGTCGCGATCTTGATTTTCGGCCAGGTTCCTTATCTCCTGTTGCAACTGTTCTCGAGCACCGGGCTGGTGGTGCTTGAAATCGTCCTGGCGCTGCTGCTGGGTTTCCTGTGGCCGAACCTTCAGGTGATGGCGTCCCAAAAGAAATGGGCGCTGCCCGCGGTCGGATTTCTCTTGTCAATCGGGCTGATCATCCCTGCCATGTCGACGGCGGGGTACGATGCCCGGCATCCGCGCGCCGACGACGTTTTCTACCTTCAGGACGCCGAAACTGGAAGTGCCTACTGGGCCAGCACCGACGCTGCGCCCGATTCCTGGACCGCCCAGTTTCTCTCCCGACCGACGGGCAGCAGAAACCTTCGCCAGTATCTTCCCTTCAACTTGCCCATCCTTACCAGCGCGGCTCCCGCGGCAGCGCTTGCGCCGCCGGTGGTGAAGGAGTTGGGGGATGTGGCGCTGGGCAACGAACGTTTTCTCCGGCTGGATATTGCCTCCCAGCGTCAGGCTCGAGCCTTGTGGGTCTCTGTGCCCTCCGGCGAAGTGTTGGAAGGCACCGTGGAAGGGATCCCGGTTCCCATTGACAGCTCGCTGGCGCGCCAAGGCACGTGGGGATTAGTCTATGTCGGCCCGCCCGATGCTGGCTTCACCCTCGTGCTGCACTTGAAGGCATCGCAGCCGGTCATTGTGCGGGTGGCGGACCAATCGGATGGACTTCCTGAATTTGCGGGTACAACGTTCAAAGGACGTCCGCCCGCTTATATGCCTGCGCCGGGGCCGTTTGATTCTTCGACGATGGTGAGCAAGACGTTCGCCTTCAAATCGCATCAGGAAGGGGACCGTTAAGGGGTGCAGGATGTCTCCCCCGTAGGAATCAGGCTGTTCTGGCCGCCATTGGGTGTACACTGGTCCAGGGCAAATCACCGATACAGAGATGTTAAGCTTGTCGGCTTAAAGACGATTTCAAATTTGCATTTATGGGAGAGGGCGCGTGGGTCTTCACAAAATATCGCGACGCGATTTTATGGGACGAACAGCCGGCGCAGCGGGGGCCACGGTCATAGGAAAATCCATTCTCCTGGAAGCCTCGCCAATGCCACAGCCGGGCTCTCCATCCAAGGTACGTTTCGGCATGATCGGGGTGGGTATGCGCGGCTCGGGATTGATGCGCACTTCGATCGGCTTGCCGGGCGTCGAGTGCGCTATGGCGTGTGATCTGTGGGATGGGCGCATCGAGCTGGCCAAGCAGATCGGCGGGCCGGATCTTCCCACCACTAAATCTTACCAGGACATCCTCGATCGCAAGGACGTGGATTGCATCGTGGCGGCGGTCCCCGACCACTGGCACAAACGCATCGTGTTGGACGCGGTGAGCGCCGGGAAGGACGTCTACGTCGAGAAGCCCATGACGCATGAAGTCTCCGAGGGGTTCGAAATCATCCAGGCCGCCAGCGCGCACAACCGCATCGTGCAGTGCGGCAGCCAGGAGCCGAGCTCGGTGGTTTACCAGAAGGCCAAAGCGCTGCTTGCGGAGGGAGGAATCGGGCAGCTCTCTCTGGTGGAAGCGACCATGGGCCGCAACAGCCACTGCGGCGCGTGGTGGTACACGGTGCCGCCGGACCTTTCGCCCGCCACCCTCGACTGGGACACGTGGCTCGGCTCAACACCGAAGATCCCCTTCGACGGAGGCCGGTGGGCGCACTGGCGCGGCTACAGCGCATACGGCGAGGGGATTCCGGGCGACCTGTTCATCCATCACCTGACCGGCATCCACTACGTGCTGGGCCTGAACGATCCCCCGCGACGCGCCTTCTCGCAGGGCGGAATCTACCGCTGGAAGGACGGCCGCGACCAGCCCGATGTCATCACCACGGTGTACGACTATCCCAACTTCAGCCTTACGCTGCGCGTCACGCTCAACACCATTACCGAATCCGGTTTCCGCTTCATGGGCGATCGCGGCATCATGACGATCAACGGTGTAGAGAATCCGACCGGACTGAGTTTCTCGCCCCAGGACGGAAGAAATCACAGCCCGTGCACGCCCGGCTGGCCGCGCGAAATGGCTTCTGAATACGCGAAGAAATGGTTTGTGGAGCACGATCCAAGGCCCGGCTCGGCCAAGGCGGTTGAAGTCACAAACTTTGACGCGCCCCGCGGCTACAACGACACCCGCGAGCACTTGTGGAATTTCTTCCAATCGGTCAAGACGCGGGCGGCGTCGGTGGAGGGGCCTGAGTTCGCCAACGCCTGCGCCATTGCTTGCCACATGGCTAACCATTCCTACTTTAACCGCTGCGTTGCGGAGTGGGACGCAGGGAATAGAACCATTGTCAAGGCGTGATTGGAATTGTGGATAGAACAGCCGGCCGAACGCCGAGCCTGATCACTTCCATGACCCGAATCGTTCAGGCAGAAAAGCCCGGTGAAATCGAAACCCTCCGTACCCTGTTTCGCGAATACGCGGGCTCCCTCGCAGAGGGCTTCTGCTTTAAGGGTTTCGAAGCAGAGCTTGCTGCACTCCCGGGAGAGTACGCGCCGCCCACCGGCCGCCTTTACCTGGCTTGTGTTAAGGAAGAGCCGGCGGGCTGCGTGGGCCTGAGAACAATCGGCGAGGGAATTTGCGAAATGAAACGCCTCTATGTGCGGCCGCTCTTCCGCGGCAAGGGGATCGGGCGCAAACTGGCGCTCCAGCTTGTGAAGGACGCCCGCGAGCTTGGCTATTCGAAAATGCGGCTCGACACGATGCCTTACCTGGAGCGCGCCATTGAGCTTTACCGAGCTATGGGCTTCAAGCAAATTGACAACTACCGCCCCGACCCGGTCCCGGGCGCACTTTGCTTCGAACTGAATCTGCTTTGACAGCTCATCTTTCGGGGATCGTCGCGCGTCGAGCGGGACAAGGACCCTCTTCAAGTCGCTAGCCGATTCGCACGGTACGAATCTGCCAGGGAGCGAGCGCCAAGGGGGAAGAAATCGAGCCCTTTGGTTGGCCGGCCAAGTCCACCTCAGTGAAGCGACCGCCCGGCCCGCCGAGCCGCACGCTTGCCGTCGCACCCCGGTATTCAAACACGCGCAGATGTGGCGCCCCATCGCGAGGAAACAACGCCGTCACGATGGCTCCGGGTGAGTCCACCGCGAGCGGCTGCCACAATGTGCCCAGCCGGCCGGACCCCGGCGCCGACCCTTCCGCGACCAGCGGGAAGTTGTACTCCAGCGCCCGGCGATGAAGGTCCGCTTCCTGCCACGCTCCCGCAAACGGCCACAGCGCGAAATCGTAGGTGAACGTTCCTTGCAGCATCACGGTGCGCCAGACGTAGTTCATCGCGAAAGCC